>NZ_QGGS01000035.1:0-46299 GCF_003148705.1 Pseudomonas sp. OV226
ATTTCGGGGTCGACGCGACGTTCGCCCATCATGACTTCCACCGGGTCGCCTGGAATCATGCGAATCAGCGCGAAAGTCAGCAAGGTGATGCCGAAGAACGTGGGGATCAATAACCCCAATCGGCGGGTAATAAAACTCAGCATTAGGGCTTATCACTCTTTATTATTTTTGTAATGCCGGTCAGCGTGCTGGCCGTTCTCAGCAATTTAGGCTGCGTGAGTAAAGGCTCCGGCTCGACGTTTCCCGGTGTGGCGCTTAATTTTTTTCGTTGTAGCAGGTGAGAAAGTCCTCGCCGGTCTGGCGCCGGCTCGAGGAAGGCGAAGGGGGCCGTTTGGCCGGCCCCTGTCGCTCACTGTTCGTTGTAGACGCCGTAGAAGCTACTGAGTCCGAAGGGGCTGATCTGGAAGTCCTGCACACTGGTGCGCATCGGCTGGTAGACCGTGGAGTGGGCGATCGGGGTCATCGGCACCTGCGCTTTCAGGACATGCTGTGCTTCTTTGTACAGCGCAGTGCGCTTGTCCACATCGGAGGTGGCCTCGGCGGCCTTCACCAGTTTGTCGTAGCCAGCATCGCACCACTTGGAGAAGTTGTTGCCGTTGACCGCGTTGCAGGTGTAGAGGGTGCCCAGCCAGTTGTCCGGGTCACCGTTGTCGCCAGTGAAGCCGATCAGCATGGCGTCGTGCTCGCCGGCGTGGCCGCGCTTGATGTACTCGCCCCACTCATAGCTGACGATGTTGGCCTTGATGCCGATTTTGGCCCAGTCGGCCTGGAGCATTTCGGCCATCAGCTTGGCGTTGGGGTTGTAGGGGCGCTGCACCGGCATGGCCCAGAGGGTGATTTCTGTGCCTTCTTTCACGCCTGCAGCCTTCAGCAACTCCTTGGCCTTCTGCGGGTTGTAGCCGGCGTCCTTGATGGACTCGTCGTAGGACCACTGGGTCGGCGGCAGGCCGTTGACGGCCAACTGGCCGGCGCCCTGGTAAACGGCTTCGATGATGGCTTTCTTGTTTACCGCCATGTCTAGCGCCTGGCGTACTTCGAGCTTGTCGAACGGCTTGTGGGTGAAGTTGTAGGCGATATAGCCAAGATTGAAGCCTGGTTGACTAGGCATCTTGATGTTCTTGTCTTCCTGCAGCGGCTTGATGTCGGCCGGGCGCGGGAAGGAGGTGATCTGACATTCGTTCTTTTTCAGCTTTTGCATGCGCACCGAGGCGTCGGTGGTGATGGCGAAGATCAGATTGTCGATCTTCACGTCTTCAGGCTTCCAGTAATCCTTGTTGCCCTTGTAGCGAATCTGGGCGTCTTTCTGGTACTTGCTGAACACGAACGGGCCAGTGCCGATCGGCTTTTGGTTGATGTCCTGGGCCTTGCCTTCCTTGAGCAACTGGTTGGCGTATTCGGCCGACTGGATCGAGGCGAAGCTCATGGCCAGATTCTGGATGAAGGCTGCGTCGACACCCTTGAGGGTGAACTTGACGGTACGGTCGTCGACTTTTTCGACCTTGGTGATCTTTTCGTTCATCCCCATGTCGGTGAAGTAGGGGAATTCGGTGGGGTAGGCCTTGCGGAACGGCATGTCCTTGTCGAGCATGCGGTTGAAGGTGAACAGCACGTCGTCGGCGTTGAAGTCGCGAGTCGGCTTGAAGTAGTCGGTGGTGTGGAACTTGACCCCGTCACGCAGGTGGAAGGTGTAGGTCAGGCCATCGGGAGAAACGTCCCAGCTGGTTGCCAGGCCCGGGATGACCTTGGTGCCGCCACGTTCAAACTGCGAGAGACGGTTGAATACGGTTTCGGCTGAGGCGTCGAAGTCGGTCCCCGTGGTGTATTGGCCTGGGTCGAAGCCAGCTGGGCTGCCTTCGGAGCAGAACACCAGGTTGCTGGCGGCGTGGGTGAAGCCGGAACCGAGGATCAGGCCGGCGGCGATCATGGTCTTGAGCGTGGTTTTTTTGCGCATGCGAACCTCATTGTTGTTATTTTTGAGGGCGGCAGATCAGGTAGTCCATTCCTGGGGGGATGCACCTGACCCTGCGGCTTTACGGGCTGTAGGCTGCCTGTCATTTGCGAACAGGCAGCCGAAGGCCGACGTCCTGGCTCGGGCGGTAGCGCTGAAGTGGGGAGAGGGACGCTCGCGCCGCCACCGGCCGAGGCAAAAATTAAGTCAATCTAAAATTAATTTCAACTTAAATTAAGTAATACTTACATTTTAAGGGCGCACGGTCAGGCCGCGGGGTGATCGTCGAGCAGGCCGCCCATGGTGGTGACGACCAGCACTTCGGCAACTTCGTTGCCAGAATTGGCGATGGAATGTTGCTTGGTGGAGTCAAAATGCACCGATCCCCCCGGGCCGAGCGGGTAGGTGTGGCCTTCGATGGTGTAGACGATTTGCCCGGAAAGCACATAGGTAAACTCTGCGCCTTCGTGGGAGATGAGCTCGGACTGGTAGCCCACTGCCATGGTCATCTTCATCGCATTGATCAGGTTGCCGGGGAAGTTGCTGGACAGGCGCTCGTAGACCAGCGGCTGGCTGCCGATGGAGTACCGCACGCGCTGGCCCTGGTGGGAGTCGGGCTGGGGCTGGGTGGGCTGGTCGAACAGGGTGTTGAGCGGAATGCCCAAGGCATTTGCGATTCTCGCCAGCGAGGAGATGGACACGCCAGTGAGGTTACGCTCCGCCTGGGACAGGAAGCTGGCTGTGAGGCCTGTTTCAGTGGCGACTTGATTCAGGGTCTTGTTGGCGGCACGGCGGTAGCGGCGCAACCGTTCCCCGATCTGTTCTGCGGTCATTGGCGTGGCTCGTGTGCTGAAAGGCGCCAGTATAACGGGCAGCGCATTGTCGAAAAGGCTTTTCGCCATATTGAAATTAAGTGGGGCTAAAAAAACGTCTTGACCGCTTTTTAAGTCAGGCTTAAATTTCGCGCACTGCAACATAACTCAGGAGAACGAGATGACAGTGGGTGTAGGTGGCAAAACTCCGGAACAGGCGCTGGCCGGCCTGGCGAAGATGACCGCGGGCATGCAGCCCATCGGCCTCGACGAATACCAGTCACGCATTGCCAAGGCCCAGAGCCTGATGCTCGAGCAGGGTATCGCTGCCCTCTACCTGAACGCTGGCAGCAACCTGTGCTACTTCACCGGAGTGAAGTGGAGCCCGAGCGAACGCATGGTCGGCGCCGTGCTGCCCGCCAACGGCCCGCTGGCCTATATCGCCCCGGCCTTCGAAGAGGGCACCATCCGCGACTTCCGCGAGGTGGATGGGGTTATCCATGGTTGGCATGAGCACGAGAGTCCCTACCGCCTGCTGCTCGACATGCTCGCTGGAATGGGCATCGCCGCCGACGCAGTGGTGGGCCTGTGCCCGTCCCTGGCGTTCTTCATGTTCGACGCAATCCGCCGCCTCGGATCGGGCTTCGAGTTCGTAGACGCTTCTTGCGTGATAAACCAGTGTCGCTATCACAAGTCCGCTACAGAGTTGGCGCTGATGCAGCGCGCCAAAGACATGACCCTGGAAGTGCACAAGGCTGCCGCCAGCATCCTGCGCGCAGGTATCAGCACCACCGAGGTTGCCGAGTTCATCCGCGAGGCGCACCGCAAGGTGGGCGCGCCGGGTTCGACCTTCTGCATCGTTCTGTTCGGCGAGGCCAGCGCCTTCCCCCACGGGGTGAAGCACGCGCAGGTGCTCAAGGACGGCGACATGGTGCTGATCGACACGGGCTGCCTGCTCCACGGCTACCAGTCGGATATCACTCGCAGTTACGTGTTCGGCACCCCGAGCGACCGCCAGCGCGCCATGTGGAACCTGGAAAAGGCCGCCCAGCAGGCCGCCTTCGACGCCGCGCGCCTGGGCGAACCCTGCCGGGTGGTGGATGCCGCTGCGCGGCTTAGCCTGGAAGCCGCCGGTCTCGGCCCGGACTATCAGTTACCCGGCCTGCCGCACCGCACCGGACATGGCATCGGCCTGGACATTCACGAAGGGCCCTACCTGGTGCGTGGTGACCAGACGCCGCTGGCCGAGGGCATGTGCTTCTCCAATGAGCCGATGATTTGTGTACCGGGCGAGTTCGGTATTCGCCTGGAGGATCATTTCTATATGACCGCCACTGGCCCGCGCTGGTTTACCCAGCCGAGTCATTCCGTAGACGACCCGTTCGGGTTGGAGGCCTGAGGGAAGGCGATTGTTCGAGGTGGCTCGCTGCCTGTCACGAAGGGTCGGTAGCGGCCCTTCACTTCAGACAGCTATCGGCAAGGAGTGGACACTCGGAAACTCAACCGCGCACCAGGTAGGCCCCTGAAGGAACCCGATATCGCAGCTTCTTGCATTTGCCGGATGCAGGCTGATGCCCCGGCGGGCGATCAGGAAACCAAATTCGGCATTTGCCCGGAGGCGGCATATGGCCGCGGGGAATCTCAAGCTCAGCGTACGCCCGCTCTGGCTCGACATTCACCATTTGCAAGTTTCCTTCGGCCCCGGTTCTGCCAGCCGTCGGTACATCCGAAACCCGATCTGCCCCTGCACTAGCGAAGTTGCCAGCGTCACGCCCGGTGTCCGGAGTGGATGGTTCAACAACCGCCATCTGCGCTTCGCGGCGCCTTTGGGTCTCCTCCTCCAGCCCCTTCTGCACTGCGACCTGGTCCTCTTTGCCAATGGGTGGGGTACCCGAGGATTGGGCCTGCTGCGCCGCCTGGATCAATTGGAAGTTACGGTTGCGCAACTCGACGTTGCGACCAACCCTCATGTTCGAACGCGCCGCCAAGGTTTCAGCCTGCTGGTATTGCCCCTGCTGAAGACGCAATACACCGAGGTAATGCAGCGTCGCGGGATTGTTCGGCTGGATATGCAGGGCACGCTCCAGCGTTGCGGCGGCCTGGTCCAGATGGCCATTTCCATACTGCCGCGAGGCTGTTTCGATCAAGGTGGTTGATGCGCTGTTGCTTTGCGCGGGTGCTCTTCGCTCGGCAGCGACAGAACAAAACGACGCGACGGCACAGAACACCAGGATGAGGCCTGGCAGAAAACTCTTGGTTGGCATCAGGGGGCTGACTCGACTGAACTCGGACGGCGTAAAACAGACCACAGCGCTGCTCGGCATTTCCGATACAGGGCCGCTATTGACCTGGCCAACACCCTGAAGTTCCTGGGGCAACGGGGACTATTTAAGCAACGGTTTCCTAGAACTTTTCCCTATTTATCGGTCTATGTGGATAGGCACATCCGCTCGTAAGCACGCCCCCCCGCAGGCTTACCACAACCAGATCGCCACACGTCCAATTGTCCATCAGAGGTTGCCTTCGCTCATGAAATTCCATGTCCCACGGATAGTGCTCGTCGGCCTGTTCGCGTTCGCGGCAGTGAGCTCGGCATCAGCCACACAGATGAAAACCTCAACCCCGGTTTTCGCCACTGAAGTCACAGCCATTCAATCGCCTGTCCAGGCCGCCGGCAACCCTTGGCCGACCTTGGCCAGTATGACCGGCAAGCAGCCAGGGCCGTTGCTAGCCCATGACGATCGATACTGGCATGACGGCCGTTGGCACGATCGTAGAGACGATTGGCGCCGAGATGAATGGCGCAGAGATAATTGGCGTAGAGAGCAAGCCCGCCGAGAAGCTGAACGTCGTGATTGGGAGCGCCACCAGGATCGGGCCATGCGGCATCGTTACGAGGACGATCACCGTTACTATCGTCGCTAGTGCGAATCCACGGCGTAGAGGACGCTGAAGTTCACGGCTGGGGTAAGCCTGAGGTGGTCACCCCGGCGAAAGGCCCCGCTCAATCCGCAGCCTGCGACGCCGTCGCCACCTCGGCGCCGCCCCCGGCGTGCGTGCCGCGCTCCTTCCTTAGACCCGTGCCTTCAGCTTTGAACGCCAATAGGAGAGGCATGGGACCGTACCCTCACAAAGGCAGCGGTCTATCTGATCTGTTACGCTCGTTCCTTCCTTTCTCTTTCGCCACTTGTGGCCTTTTCAATGACAATACTCACCCCATGACTAACCAAACGCCTGAGCCTCAATCCGTCTACAGCCCCATCTCCAGCAGCGCGATCTTCATCGTTGCAACGGTGGCTCCGGGTAGCGACTGCGCGGAGAAAGTACGGGGCTAGTGCGCAGACATCGCGGCCCTTACGCGATCAGTCGGCAAACGGGTGCCCTCCGGAAAATTGTCGTGCGTCTGCGGCTTTGGTTCCAGTGCCTGGGACTTACTCTTTGGTCAGCCGCGCCCCGCCTCACTCCACCCGTTTCGCGAGTTTGGCACTGAGGGACGTCGCGCGATGGCAACGTCGGGGGACGTTTTGCTGCACATTCGTGCGGACCAGATGGACCTGTGTTTCGAATTGGCGACGCAGTTGCTTTCGGCGCTGGGCGATGCGATTTCAGTCGTTGATGAGGTCCAGGGTTTCCGTTACTTCGACATGCGCAACATGGTCGGCTTTGTGGATGGCACCGAAAACCCGGTGGGTCGGCATGCAGTCGACTTCACAATCATTGGCGATGAAGATCGGGCGTTCAGCGGCGGTAGCAACCTGCCGGATGCCAGCGTGCTCGCCCCCCTGGGCGTGGTCATGCGCAAAACCGAACCGCGCTCGGCCATCGCCGAAAAATGTTTTGCTGAAGCCCGAAAACTGTTTGCAGCAAAGAACCCGATCTAAAGTGTCGCCTGAATTGCCCAGGCCATTTCTTACAATGGTCCCACCTTGCCGAACCCCTGACCTGCAAAAGCCTCAAAACAATCGTTAAATGGCAGAATTGCCTTAACTTGATCCTTTTTGAGGCCACCATGCTTCGCGTGCTTGAACGAAGACTCGACCCTTTCCCACCCGATGAAGCACCGCCGCCACCTGTCGGCCTGGTGCGGTTCCTGTGGGCCTGCACCCGCGGCGCCCGCGGTTATATCCTGGCGTTTGCGCTGCTCAGTGCCAGTGTGTCGATTTACGAAGCCTGGTTGTTTTCCTTTCTCGGGCAGGTCGTGGACCTGCTCTCCACCTGGCAGGCCGGCGGCGATGCACAGGCGCAGGAAAGTCGAGTGCTGTGGGGCATCGGCATCGTACTGATCACCAGCATCGGGTTGGTAGCACTACGCACCATGGTGCAGCACCAGATATTGGCGATTAATCTGCCGCTGCGGCTGCGCTGGGATTTCCATCGCCTGATGCTGCGGCAAAGCCTTTCATTCTTTTCCGATGAGTTCTCCGGCCGGGTGACGACCAAGGTGATGCAGACCGCACTCGGCGTGCGCGAGGTCCTGTTCACCGTCATCGAAATCGCCCCCGGGATCGGGGTTTATTTCATCGCGATCATCGCACTGGCCGGCGGCTTCGACCTGAAACTGATGCTGCCTTTTATTGCCTGGATCGCCTTGTTCGGCCTGGCCATGCTGTACTTTGTGCCACGTTTGGGGCAAGTCGGGCAGGAACAGGCCCATGCGCGGTCGTCGATGACCGGGCGCATCTCGGACGCCTACACCAACATCACCACTGTGAAGCTGTTCTCGCACTCCAATCGCGAGGCACACTTCGCGCGCGCGGCGATGGAGGATTTCAAGCTGACCGGCTTTCGCCAGATGCGTCTGGTCAGCCAGTTCGAGATCGTCAACCAGGCGCTGGTGGTCGCGCTGATTATTGGAGCTGGCGGCTATGCCCTGTGGCTGTGGCACCAGGGCGAAGTCGGCACGGGGGCCGTTGCGGCGATTACCGCCATGGCGCTGCGTATCAACGGCATGTCGCATTGGATCATGTGGCAGATGACCTCGCTGTTCGAAAGCATCGGCACCGTGCAGGATGGCATGGCGACCTTGACCCGTGGCCCCAAGGTGCAGGATGCGCCAGACGCCGGAGTGCTGGTGCCCGCCGGCGGCGCGGTGACCTTCGACAATGTCGGTTTCAACTACAACGGTGAACGCCAGGTGCTCGATGGCCTTAGCTTGAACATCTTCCCGGGCGAAAAAATCGGCCTGGTGGGCCGTTCCGGAGCCGGCAAGTCCACGCTGATCAACCTGCTGCTGCGCTTCTACGACGTGGACAGTGGCGAGATTCGCATCGATGGACAAAACATCGCTCAGGTGACACAAGACAGCCTGCGCAGCGCCATCGGCATGGTCACTCAGGACACCTCCCTGCTGCACCGTTCCATTCGCGACAACATCGCCTACGGTCGCCCGGATGCGACCGACGCGCAAGTCCGCAGGGCCGCCGCCAACGCCCAGGCCGATGGTTTCATCAGTCAACTGAGCGACCGGCAAGGCCATACCGGTTATGACACCCTGGTGGGTGAGCGCGGTATCAAGCTTTCGGGTGGCCAGCGCCAACGCATTGCCATCGCCCGGGTGATGCTCAAGAACGCCCCGATCCTGTTGCTTGACGAGGCCACCAGCGCCCTGGATTCGGAAGTCGAAGTCGCCATCCAGGAAAGCCTCGATGAAATGATGGAGGGCAAGACCGTCATCGCCATCGCCCATCGGCTGTCAACGATCGCGGCCATGGATCGGCTGATTGTCATGGATGACGGACGCATCATCGAACAGGGTACCCATGCCGAATTGCTGCGTAAAAACGGCACCTATGCGCGGCTTTGGCATCATCAGAGCGGTGGGTTTCTGGGCGAGGATCAGGGGGTGGCTGAGACGATGGAGTAGGCATGAGCGGCCGTTGCTGGCGAGACAATCATCCAGCACGACACCCAATCGGACACCCTCAAGAACGTCAGGATGGGTCGAGCGCTGCGCACTTCGAGAGGCAGCAGTCGGCCGATTGTGTTGAAAAAGTCGGCCATGGTTTCCGCAGCTGAAAAGTACGCGTCCGAGATTGAAATCTTTACTTTCGTCAGAGGTTTTCAGACGCAGATTTCACGTAGCAGCGTGTAAAAAAGGCGTTTTCACCGGTCAATGATCAGGCAGTTTTGGATGGCCGACTTTTTCAACAGAATCGGCCAGAAGCGGACACTCACCGATCCCCAGTTATTTTCAGAGGGCGACGGCTGGTAGTAATCGACCGAACAGGATGGAAGGAGCAACCTTTAAGGCTCCTCTTCCCCGCCCTCACTCCCACCAGAGATATTTAAGACAACCGATAGTCGACCTGATGTCGCGCGATGCGTGAATTACCCAACTCCCCTTTCACCCGTAAATGTTCGGGATGGGAAGCGTAGGCGTCCAAGGCTTCCTGGGATTCGAATTCACTGTAGAGCACCACATCGCACGCATAGTCGATGCGGCTGAAGTCGACGCCAACCTCGATTTTCAGAAGCCCAGGTATCAGCCCGGCCAGTCCTTCGAAACGCTCCTTTAGAAACAGGCACGCCTGCCTGTGCGCTTCAGGCGTTTCCCCTTCCAGTTTCCACATCACGATGTGCTTGATCATCGCGGACTCCCCCATCGTGTCGGTCATGCCAGCCATTTCAAACCTTGCTCTTCTGGTAAACATCCACGAATACCGCCGCCAGTAACACGGCGCCCTTGATCATCTGCTGGTAGTCGATGCCGATGCCCATGATCGACATGCCGTTGTTCAGCACACCCATGATGAACGCACCGATCACCACACCGACGACCTTGCCTACCCCACCGGAAGCGGAAGCGCCGCCGATGAACACTGCCGCAATGACATCCAGTTCGAATCCGGAGCCCCCGCGTGGTGTAGCGCTGTTCAGCCGGGCTACAAAAATCAGGCCTGCCACCGCTGCCAGCACGCCCATATTGACGAAGGCAAAGAAGGTCACTCGCGACGTGTTAATCCCCGACAGCTTCGCAGCCTTGAGATTGCCGCCCACAGCGTAAATCCAGCGGCCGATCACGGTGCGGTTCATGATGAAGGTGTACACACCGATCAACACGCTCATGATCACCAGCACCGTAGGTATGCCGCGATACGTAGAAAGCAGGTAGCAGAAGTAAACGATGAGCGCCGTGATCACGCCGTTTTTCAGCGCGAACAACGCCATCGGGGCAGCGTTGCCACCGCTCTTGAGTGTACGTCTGCGACTACGGTATTCGACGATCCAGAACGCTGCCGCAACGGCAATCCCCACCAGCAAGGATGTAATGCGCAGGTGTTCATTGGCAAAGATGTCGGGAATGAAGCCCGAGCTGATCGCCGAAAACGCCGGAGGGAACGGCCCGATCGACTGCCCCTGGGAGATCGCAATGGTCGCGCCACGAAAGATCAGCATGCCCGCCAGGGTGACGATGAATGAAGGCATGCCCCAAATCGCGACCCAGTAGCCCTGTGCGGCGCCAATCAGCGCGCCAGTGGCGAGGCAGATGATGGTGACGGTGAAGAAATCCATCCGGTACTGGACCATGAGTACGGCGGCAATCGAACCGATCACACCGACGACAGAACCAACCGAAAGGTCGATGTGACCGCAGACGATCACCATCAACATCCCCAGCGCCATCACCACGATGTAGCTGTTTTGCAGCAACAGGTTGGTCAAATTGAGCGGCTGCATCAGCGCCCCACCGGTGGCGACCTGGAAGAACACCATGATGACGATCAACGATGCCAGGAGACCGTATTCACGCGCGCCGCGCTTGAATGACGTGAGCGCTGATGGTTTGGATGCGAGAGGTACGCTGACTTCGTTCACTGGATCACCTCGTTTTTCATGATTGCGTGCATGATTTTTTCCTGCGATGCCTCTGCGATCGGAAACTCGCCGACAAAACGCCCTTCGTTCATCACATAAATCCGGTCACAGGTACCGAGCAGCTCCGGCATCTCCGAGGAAATCATCACGACCCCCCTGCCCTCGCTAACCACCTGATTGACCACGCCATAAATCTCGTACTTGGCCCCCACATCGATGCCACGGGTGGGCTCGTCGAGGATCAACACCTTCGGATCGGAAAACAGCCACTTGCCCAGCACCACCTTCTGCTGGTTTCCCCCCGACAGCTTGTCCACCGACTGCAATACGTTGGGGGTACGAATGCGCAGGCGCGTCTGGTAGTCGACGGCCACTTTGGTTTCGGCCAGTTCGTTCATCACCCAGCGTTTGGACACCGCGGCCAGGTTGGCCATACTGGTGTTGCGGGTGATGCTCTCCCCCAGCACCAGGCCGGCACCCTTGCGGTCTTCGGTGGCGTAGGCAAGGCCTTGATCGATGGCCTTGCGCACGGTGCCAAGGTCAACTTCACGTCCTTCCAGGCGAGCCTTGCCGCGAATGTTGGTGCCGTAGGTGCGGCCAAACACACTCATGGCGAACTCGGTACGGCCAGAGCCCATCAGCCCGGCGATGCCCACCACTTCGCCACGGCGCACGTGGAAATTGATATTGCGAATGCGGTCGCGGCCCGGGCGTTCGGGATCGCCCACCGACCAACCTTCGACCTCGAATAGCGTTTCGCCGATCTCGCTGACACGCGACGGGTAACGATCCGACAACTCGCGACCGACCATGGAGCGGATGACCCGAGCTTCGTCGATCGGTTCGGCGCGGCAGTCGATCACGTCGACAGTGCTGCCGTCGCGAATCACCGTGATCTCGTCAGCCACTCGACCAATCTCGTTAAGCTTGTGCGAGATGATGATCGAGGTAATGCCACGCCCCTTGAGTTCAAGCATCAGCTTGAGCAAGGTGTCGCTGTCTTTTTCGTTGAGGCTGGCGGTGGGCTCGTCAAGAATCAGCAGGCGCACGTCCTTGGCCAGCGCCTTGGCGATTTCCACCATCTGCTGCTGACCGATGCCGAGTTTGCCCACCAGGGTTTGTGGGCTTACATCAAGGCCGACACGGGCGAGCAAATCACGGGCCCGCCGGTGCGCCTGGTTCCAGTCGATGACGCCATGCCGGGCAATCTCGTTGCCGAGAAACAGGTTCTCGGTGATCGACAGCATCGGCACCAGCGCCAGCTCCTGGTGAATGATGCAGATACCCAGCGCCTCGCTGTCGCGCAATCCCTGGAAAGTTCTTGGCTTGCCGTCGAAAACAATCTCGCCGGTGAAGCTGCCGTGGGGATAGACCCCGCTGAGGATCTTCATCAGGGTCGATTTGCCGGCACCGTTCTCACCGCAGATCGCATGGATTTCGCCATCGCCGACCTTGAGGTTGACCCGGCTGAGCGCCTTCACCGGGCCAAAGCACTTCTGGATATCACGCATGTCGAGAATTGTTGTTGTCATGTTCTCTCTCCTGCCCGCACGCACCGTACGCCGATCGTCTTAGCGCAACTGTTCCGAGGTGTAGAACTTGGTGTCGTCCACCAGGACTTTCTGCCAGTTGTTGCCGTCGACCAGTTGCGGCGTCAGCAGTTGGGTCGGCACGACCATCACGCCGTTGTCGTAAGACGTGGAGTCATTGACCACCACCGTCTTGCCGCTCAAGGTGGCGTCCATCATCTGCGCAGCGGCTTCAGCCAGTGCACGGGTGTCCTTGAAGATGGTCGAGGACTGATCGCCGCGAATGATTGACTTGATACTGGCGACCTCGGCGTCCTGGCCGGTCACGATCGGCATGGCCGCCTTGCCCGAGCCATAACCCACGCCTCGTAATGAAGACACCACGCCGGTTGCGATTTGGTCGTTCATCGCCAGCACGGCGTCCAGGTGCGCGGTGCTGTAGAAGGCGCTGAGCAGGTTATCCATGCGCGCCTGTGCCTGGGCGCCATCCCAGTTCGGGGTCGCTACCTTCTCCATCGCCTGCTGGCCGCTGCGAATCACCAACTTGCCGCTATCGATGTACGGCTTGAGTTGCGACATCACCCCCGCGTACACCACGTGGGCATTGTTGTCGTCGGTGGAGCCGGCAAAGATTTCCAGGTTGAACGGGCCCTTGCCCTGCGCGAGTTGCAACTTGTCGACGATGGACTGGCCTTGCAGTACACCGGTGCGGTAGTTGTCGAAGGTGACGTAGTAATCGAAATCCTTGGTGTTGCGGATCAGACGGTCATAGGAAATGACCTTGATGCCTTTCTCCTTGGCCTGCTTTAGCACATCGGCCATGGTCGTGCCGTCGATCGGCGCGACAATCAGTCCCTTGATGCCCTTGACCATCATGTTTTCGATTTGCGAGAGCTGGGTCGGTGCTTCGTACTGGGCGTACTGCAAGTCGGTGTCGTAACCGAGCTTCTTCAACGAATCGACGATACTGCTGCCATCCGAAACCCAGCGCGCCTCGGTTTTCGAGGGCATGGCGACGCCGATGGTGCCTTTGGTGCTGGTAGCGCTTTTGTCGCAGGCACTGACGGCCAGTCCCAACAGTAATGCGCCGGCAAGCTTGATGATCGTGTGCATGGTGACCTCTTCTTTTTGTTGTTGGCATTTCTCGGGATGCAGGTCCCCTTCCGACCCTGTAAACAGAGTCGGCCGGGGTATTCGCTAACGGGACTGCGTGTAGCCGATTACTGGGCCAGGATGACTTCCTGGCCGTTCAATTCAGCGGACTCGAACAGCGCTTCGAGAATCACATTGATGTTGTGTGCCTGAGTGGCCGGCACGGTCGAAGGGCTGCCGGTGCGCAACGACTGGACGAAAGCGGCGGCTTCGCGGTCGAAATACACCGGGTTGCCGATCTCGGCGATTTCCGGGGAATAAACCGTTTTGCGCACGGCCCAGATTTCCGGGAAGCTGTTCTCGTTCCAGTGGGTCCAGCCTTGCTGATGGCCGTTCTTGCCATCGTGGTACAGCTTGTACGACGCTGGCATTGGCGTTGAGTGCATAACGCCATGAGTACCGTAAGCGGTAATGTCCCAACTCTCAGTCCAGGGCATTGGGTCCCAGGACATGAAGTCGATGGTGATTAACTTGTCATCGTAGTTGAGCACTGCGCCCACGGCGTCTTCGCGCGCCGAGTCGCTCATCTGCCCGGCGAACTTAGTGATCCGCGCATTGACCGAGTTGGGCATGCCGAAGTGCAGCAGCAAACGATCGATGGTGTGGCAGCCAATCACGTAGAAGGCGCCACCGCGGTCGCCCGGTTGTTTCATGTGGTTGGTGTCGGCTTCATCGTGGGAGCAACCGGCATGGGCGCGCACTTGCAGGACCTTGCCGATTTCTCCGCTTTGCAGCACTTGCTGCATCTTTTCCACCGACGGCGCGTAGCGCCAGCAGTAGCCCACCTGGAACAACCCACCGGTGCGCTCAACCGCTTCGACGATACGCGTGGTATCGATGGTGCCGCGACCCGCCGGTTTTTCGCAAAGCACCGCCTTGCCAGCTTCCAGGGCTTCGATGGTCCAGTCGGCCATCAGGTAGCTTTTAGGGTGTACCAGTACGACGTGCACATTCGGGTCGGCGAGGATTTCTTCCTTGCTGCGCGCCTGCAAGCCCAGGGCATCGCAGAATGGCTCAAGCAAAGGGCTGTCGTCGTAAGCACCGAGGAACTGCGCGCCAGGTATGCGTTTGAACGCTTTGACGCGGCCCGACGTGTGCGGGTGAGTAATCCCCAGGCAGGCCACACCGATGGTGGCGCCACTCTCAAGCTTGTAGGACATGGTGTTCTCCTGATGTTCTTGTCCGAATTGGCGAATGACCGTTCAAGCTCAGAGACGGACTGCGCGCCCGGTCTTGACCGACTCGACGGCGGCATCGGCCAGCTTCAGGGCCTTGAGACCGTCCTGTACGGTGGTCGGCATTGGGCTGCCTTTGACCAGTGCATCGATGTAGGCATCCAGTTCGGCCTTGTAGGCTTGCTGATAACGCTCAAGGAAGAAGTTCAGCAACGGCTCGCGAGCGTCGGTGACGTCCTGGGTCCAGCGACGGATGGTGGTCGGACGCAGGTTGTCCATTTGCAGCATGCCTTTGGAGCCGAACACCTCAATGCGCTGGTCGTAGCCGTAGACCGCCTGACGGCAGTTATTGATGTGGCACTGTTTGCCGGATGCGGTCTGCATCTGCACCATCGCAGTGTCGTAGTCGTCATACTTTTCCATCATTTGCGGGTCGATCAGACGGCTGCCAATGGCAGTCAGTTCGACCGGCTCCTCACCCAGCAGCCAGCGGCCGATGTCCAGGTCGTGGATGGTCATATCGCGGAAGATGCCGCCCGAATGTTCAATATAGTCTTCCGGCGCCAGACCCGGATCGCGGCTGCTGATGATCACCTGACGCACTTCGCCGATATCGCCGGCTTCAATCGCCGCGCGCATTTCTGCGAAGGTGGTCTCGAAGCGGCGGTTGAACGCCAGCATCACCCGGCCGTTGAGGCGCTCCACTTCTTCCACCGCGGCCAAGCTCTTGGCCATGTCCAGATCGATGGGCTTCTCGCACAGCACCGCTTTGCCCTGGCGCACGGCACGCAGCATCAGGCTGATATGAGTGTGGGTCGGGGTGCCGATGACGATGGCCTGAACGTCGTCGCGATCGATCGCTGCTTCACAGTCGGTCATGGCGTCAGCGCCGAGTGCACCGGCCAATTGCTCAGCAGCACTACCAAATGGGTCAGCCACCACCACCAGTTTCGCGAACGGGCTGGCCGCAACGTTGGCTGCGTGAATCTTGCCGATGCGGCCGGCGCCGAGAACTGCGATACCTACCATTGTCTTTCTCCTGAAAAATCTGTTGTTCGTTGTTGAGTACGAGCAAAAATTGACGTCGTGGACCGGTGCATCAATTCGGGAACTTGATGCCTTCGAATTGCGCGATGGTCGTTTCAAAGGTTTTCTTGGCCACCACATCCAGCGGCAGCTTGCGCAGTTCAGCGGAGATCAGCTCCACGCCCCAAGGCCCGTCGTAACCGACGTTGACCACTTGCTGGATGAACTCCGGCACGTCCAGCTGGCCTTCGCCACAGCATTTGCGGTAGTGCGTAGAATCGTTGAACAGGGTTTCGACGATGGCGTGATTGGCGTCGTCCAGTTCGATGGACTTGATCAACTCCAGTGGGATCTTGGCGATTTCATCGAAGCTCATGCCGCCACGCGCCACGTGCCAGGTATCCACCAGAAGGCCGCCGTTGGGGCGCACACCTTCGGCCACGGCGATGGCGAGATCGATGGTATTCACGCTGGAAAACGGCAGGAATTCGATCACCACATTGGTGCCGAAAGGTTGGGCCCGATCGCACAACAGCGCAAAGGTGTCACGCATACGGGCGATGTCGGGCGGCCCGTCTTCGAACAAACCGGCAGCAACCTTGAGGCTACGCGCGTCGAGTTCGCCAGCGACTTCCAGCAATTCATCGCGAACCTTGTCCGACGCCGCACGACGTTCGCCCTCCAGATGCCAGTCCGTCAGGAACTCGACTTCGAGGTGTTTGATGCCGTTGTCCTGAAAGATATTGCGTACGGTGGAAATACCCAGCTTTTCAACGTTGTGCAGGATGTCGGCATGCACCAGCCCCATGCCGCGCCAGCCGGCTTTCGAAGCCGCCTCTGCACGTGCTTGCAGGGAAAACGGGCTGATCTCGCTCGGAGCGCCGGGGTAGGTGTCGCCAGCGAGTGTCCAGTAGGCAGCAAGCAGTTCAATGTTTTTGTTTGGCATGGCGATCACTTATGAGTGAGTGGTTTCAGGACGGTCGATAACAGATGTTGATGATTCAGGCCTGGGTCAGGACAAAGTCCCAATTCACCGCCAGGAACGGCACCTGCAAGTCATAACGACTGGCAAGTTGCGGGTCGGTTTGGGTCGTAAACTCGGCAATCAATTCCTTCTTCACGCCGAACACCGTGTCCTCGTGCAAATACGGGCAATCGGGGGTGAAGATGTGGGTGATGACCTGGTCGTAACCTTCGGCGGTCACAATGAAATGCAAATGCGCGGCGCGGTTGGGATGCCGCCCCAGATCCCCCAGCAACTTGCCTACCGGACCGTCGGCGGGAATCGGGTAGTGACGCGGCTTGACGGTACGGAATGCGTAATAACCATCAGCATCGGTGGTGAACAGACCGCGCAGGTTGTAATCCGGTTGTACGCCTTTTTGCTGCACGTCGTAAAAGCCGTCGTCGTTGGTCTGCCAGATGTCCAGAGTCGCGCCGGCGATCGGGTTGCCCGCGATATCGAGCACCCGACCGCTGACCAGCGTCGGCTCGCCCTTGCCGTCCAGGCAGATGTTCGCGCCATTCTCGTAGCGCGGTGCATCGGCTACGTAGAAAGGCCCAAGGATCGTGTTAGGCGTCGCGCCCTTGGGCCGCCGATGGTTGATCGCATCCACCAGCATGGTCGCGCCCAGCACGTCCGACAGCAGAATGTATTCCTGGCGCCAGTCAGTGCACATCTGCCCGGTCTGGGTCAGGAACTCGATAGCCTTGAACCACTCATCATGGGTCGGTTCGATTTCCTTGATGGCTGCATGCAGATGCCGGGTCAGCACCGACATGACCTCGACCAGCCGCGGGTTCGCGTCGACCGAATTACGGGCATTGACGATCTCGGCGGAGTGTTCCTCTTCGAAAAGGCCGCCGATGGCGATGTCGGTATCCAGATGAGCAGTCATGACTTTTAATCCTTGTTTCATTGTTCTTGAAGGCCGGCAGGCTCTTGATATTTGGACTGCCGGCAGACGCTGGTCGTTCTCAATAAGCTTGAGCGTCGACAGCGCGCCATTTGCGGCCATTGAAACGTTGCTTCATTTGCTGCTCGATTTCTTCCAGGGTCAGGCCCTTGGTTTCCGGCAACCACAACGTGCAGAAGATGATCGAGCCAATGTTCACCACGGCGAACAGGAAGAAGGTCATGCCGCCCAGCACGCTCAGCAACACCGGGAAGACGAAGGCAACGATGGCGTTGAAAATCCAGAACACGCTCACCGAAATGCCATTCATCAAACCGCGTGCATGGGTCGGGAACAGTTCCGACATCAGCAGCCAGTAAACCGGGCCGATGCACATCTGCATGAAGAACAGGAACACCAGCACGCCGGACAGTGCCAGGTAGCTTTGCAGCAGCGAGTGCGGCATGAAGTTGAGCACCACACCGAGGAAGATCTGCGCCAGTACGACGACGGTCAGCCCCAGCAACAACATCGAGCGACGGCCCATGCGGTTGATCACCCACATGCCAATCAACGTGGCGATCACCGAGACCACACCATTGCCGATGGTCGCGATCAGGGCGGCGTTGATGCCCATGCCGGTCTCTTTGAGAATCATCGGCGTGTAGTACATGAACGCGTTGACGCCGGTGAACTGGATGACGAAGCCAAGACCGATACCAATGGCGAGCAGCTTGAGCAGCCAGGGTTCGTTGAGCGTGGCGAGCACACTGGTCTGGCGCGCTTCGACTTTGCACTGGGAGATGATTTCCTTCAGCTCGCGGTCCGCTTCATGCTGCGTATCACGGATGCCGGCTAGTACTGTCTTGGCTTCTGCAACGCGGCCTTTGCTGACCAGCCAGCGCGGCGAGGTGGGGACGAAATGCATGCCGACATAAAGCAGCGCCGCCGGGATCAAGGCGATGGCCAGCATGTAGCGCCAGATCGTCGAGCTGTCGAACAGGTGCGCCAACCCGGCACTGGCGACGTAAGCCAGGCATTGCCCTGAAACAATCATCAGTTCGCTCTGGCACACCAGTCGGCCGCGATGTTTGGGGGCTGCCAGTTCTGCAATCAATACGGGAACGGTGGAAGATGCACCGCCAACGGCGATGCCGAGAATGAAACGCGTAACGACCATGGACCACATATCCGGCGCCAGCGCGGTACCCAGGGCGCCCAATGCAAACAGCAGGGCCAGCGCCTTGAGCACGCCGAGACGACCATAACGGTCGGACAGTTGCCCGGCGAACAGCGCACCTACGGCGCCGCCAAAGATCAACGAGGACGCGACCAGACCTTCCGAGACCGGGGTCAGACCGAGGCCGCCCTGGCTGGCATCCAGTGACATGAAGGGCAGCGCTCCGGAAATGACACCTGTGTCATACCCGAATCCCAATGACCCCATGGTAGTGATGGCTGCAATTCGCCAGAGAATCTTCGACGAAGCACCGACAGTTTGACTGCTAGACATGAGGTCAACCTTTATTGAAGTTATGTGTGCTCTCAGTGGAATCGAGACTACTGCCATTGAATCGGAAAACAAACGCCCTAACGGCAAATGTGTTTTCCACTAGATGGAAAACTGAGAATTCCGGCAGTTAAGTCGCGCGAACGCGCGACTTGGGGGGATGGAGCGGAACGCAGTATCAGCGCGTCCAGAAGCGCTCATATTCATGCTCGGCAAAGTCCGCGAGCAGAAAATCGATGAACACGCGCAGCTTGGTAGGCATGTAGCGTCGGCTCTGGAACGCCATGTTGATCGTCAATCGCGGCAGGTCCCAGTCATCCAGAACCGGGATCAGGCGCCCCGCCACCAGATCGGCGTTGATGATGTACTTGGGCTGCACCAGGATGCCGCCACCGGCCAGGGCCGCTGCCCGGACGATCTGCCCATCGTTGGTTTCCAGCATGGGTTCGACCTTGATCGCGACCTCTTCGTCGCCTTTGGTGAAACGCATGACCCGGGGCTGGTTGGCATGGCTGTAGATCAGTACATCATGTTTAGCCAGATCTTCGATGGTCTTCGGCGTGCCCATGCGTTGCAGGTAACCCGGTGAAGCGGCCAGCACCCTGCGCGTTTCGGCCAGGCGGCGAATGGTGATGTTGGAGTCAGGCTCGTATTCCTTGGTCCTGATCGCCAGGTCTATCTCGCTGTCGATGATGTCGAAATAGCGGTTCTCGCCCAGGACCTTGACGTTGATGTGTGGATATTTCTTGCGAAACGCCGGGATCAGCGGCGCGATATGCAGCATGCAAAACGAAATGGACGAGGTAATGGTCAAGGTGCCGACCGGCTGTACCAGCGATTCGGTCAGCGAAGCCTCGGCTTCCTTCAACTCACCGAGCAGGCTTTTGCAACTGGTATAGAACTGATGACCAGAATGGGTCAGCGCAAGACGACGTGTATTACGATCGATCAACCGGACGTTGAGTCGTTGCTCCAGTGCTACCAGGTGTCGACTGGCGGCGGCGTTCGATAAGCCGAGCAGTTCTGCCGCCTTGCTCAAGGTACCCACTTCCGCCGTCGTGACGAAAAGCTCCAGTTCGGTTAACCGATCCATTGAGTGCTCCGCTTCTACTTTTTCATATATGAAATAAAGATTTTCTTTATCAGTCTTTTTTTGCGTTGTCCGGAACTATAACGTGCAGCGCTATAGCCTGAACAGAGCCGTTGGCGGCACACCCGCGACAGGCAGACAGGGCACAAAAAAACCAAAAAATCCCGGAGTCACGATGCGTAATCTGGACGAAGCCTCCATCACTCAAGCCGTACTGGCGCGCAACAGTGGCACCACGGATGCGCGCCTTTGCGAAATCATGACCAGCCTCGTGCAACATCTGCACGCCTTTGCCCGCGACACCAAACTGACCGAACAGGAATGGCAGCGTGGCATGGACTTTCTCGCCCAAGCGGGCCAAATGAGTTCAGCGGATCGTCAGGAGTTCGTGTTGCTTTCCCATACTTTGGGGCTGTCGACACTGGTGCTGGCACAGAACGACAAGAACCCCAAGGGTTGCACCGAGCCGACAACCTTTGATGTGTTGCAGGCAAAGAACGCCAGAATCTTCGATCTGGGCGCTGACATCAGCGCGGGCCTTGCCGGGCCCAAGTGTCATGTGCGCGGCGTGATTCGCGATGTCAGAGGCAACGTCGTTCCAGGCGCCACCTTGCAGATCTGCATGGCCGGCGGCAGCGGTGCCGATAACTGCAACCAGGCGCTGATTCAAGCCGAGCAGGCGGGTGAGTACCATTTCTGGACCGTCGTACCCGACTGTCAGCCCATCCTCGACGACGGTCCGGTTGGCCAGATGCTTGCGTCGCTCAACCGCCACCCATGGCGCCCCGCGCACCTGCAATTCACCATCAGTGCTCCCGGTTATCAACGCCTGACCACCCAGGTATTTCGTGAAGGCGACCCGTATCTGGATTCCGATGCGGTATTCGGCGTGCGCTCTTCATTAATTACCGAGTGGACTGCCCACGAACCCGGGCTGACTCCCGACGGCACATTCAGCAGTGATGCCTTCCATACCCTCGCCTTCGATTTTGTCCTGACCAAACGTTGAATCGCACCCGTGCGCGAGGAAATCATGCTCGACGAACCTTCCATTACCGCAGTCATCAGTGCACTCGAAGCAGCACGTTACCTGGCCATGCGCCAAGGTGACTTGCAAACCTTCGAACGCCTGTCGCATCCCGAGTTGACCTATGTCCATTCCAATGGGCTCAAGGACAGTCTGGACAGCTATTTGAACAAGTGCCGTGAAGGTCTCTACGTTTATCACCGCATTGATCATCGGCTTGAGGAAGTTCGCTCGTCAGGGAATACCGCCCTCGCCTTTGGTGAAATGTCAGCCGACATCACGTCCCACGGCATCGACAAAACCATTCGCAACCGCACGCTGACGGTCTGGCTCAAGACCGGCCTGCAATGGCAGCTGCTCGTCTATCAACCCACGCCTATGGCAAAGCCCTCAGCGCTTTGATCGCCCCCGGAGAACTGTCTCATGTCCACCCTGCCCTTCATCTACAACGGCCAGCCCTCGCGCGTCATATTCGGCAAAGGCTCGCTGCAACAACTGGAAGCGGAAATCGATCGGTTGGGCGCCAAACGAGCACTGGTGCTCTGCACCCCGGAACAACGGTCCCAGGCTGAACATATCGCGCAATTGCTGGGCAATCGCGCCGCCGATATTTTCGACAAGGCCGTCATGCATGTACCCATCGAAACCGCCCGCCAAGCTCGTGAAGTGGCGAATAAACTGGGTGCCGATTGCGCCATCGCGATCGGCGGTGGCTCGACCACGGGCCTGGGCAAGGCGATCGCCATGGACTCGGGTCTGCCGATCCTGGCGATCCCGACCACCTACGCCGGTTCTGAAATGACACCGGTATTCGGCCTGACCGAAAACGGTCTCAAGCGCACCGGCAAGGACCCGCGCGTCCTGCCAAAAACCGTGATCTACGACCCTGAACTCAGCGTCAGCCTGCCCCTGGACATGTCCATCACCAGCGGCATGAACGCCATCGCTCACGCGGCCGAAGGCCTGTATGCCCAGGATGGCAATCCGGTAATGTCATTGATGGCCGAAGAAGGGATTCGCGCTCTGGCCGAAGGCATGAAAAAGATCAAGCAAAACCCGGCTGATCTCGACGCGCGCGGCGATTGCCTCTACGGTGCCTGGCTGTGCGGCACAGTATTGGGCAACGTCGGCATGGCACTGCATCACAAGCTGTGCCACACCCTGGGCGGCAGCTTCAATCTGCCGCATGCACAAACCCACACCATCGTGCTGCCCCACGCCATTGCGTACAACCAGCCTGCCGCACCAGCACTGTCACGCATCAACCGAGCGCTGGGCGTCGACCATTGCAGTCCCGCCGCCGCATTGTTCGATCTTTCCAGCTCCCTGGGCGCACCGACCCGACTCAAGGATCTTGGCCTGACCGAGGCGGATCTGGATCGCGCCACCGATATCGCTTTGTCCAACCCATACTGGAACCCGAGACCCATCGAAGCGCAGGCAATCCGCCAGTTGCTTCAGGACGCCTATGACGGCGTTCGTCCACAGTAGACCGAATAATGAACACAAAGTCAGATCGAGTGCTTTGTGCACTCGGTTTGCACTCGAACGGACATCCCTAGATAGCTTGCCAAGGATCACCCACCAAAAAGTAGCTGATAGAAAAGCGTCTTCTAAGTCGGATCATTACAAACGACGCTCTACCGTGTCTGTAAGCGCCCATTATGAAAGGCAGCAATCGGCCAAGAGCGGACAGTGACCGAATACATCATTAGGCAAATAGCAACATGCTGGCGTGATCAGCGAGTAGCGCCTTGAACATTAAAGTGGTTGTCGATAATTTCGATGCGTTGATGGCAAAGTGACTTGAGCCGAACGATTTACAAATCCATCGGACTCCCTAGGCTCAGAATGCAGATCCTCGATACGAATAACAGGCTAGACACCTATCCACGGCCGATGAAAACAGGCTGGAATCCGTCTGCGAGCGTTTAACTCCGTCGTTGCGAGCAGCCCATCGACTGCTCAAGGTCGCGCGCACACTGGCGGACCTTGAACAAGCCGACGGGATCAGACGCGAACATTTGGCCGATGGGCTGCAATATCGGCCGACAATGCTCTAGCCGGTGTCACCCCTTGGTCAGATCAACCAACGGCGTCTGCCGCACCTCAGTCTCCCGCCCACCCTGAATCTCGCTCACCTGCTTCAAGGCCTTATCCACAGCAGCCTTATCCGCCAACAAGCTGTAGCTGATGCGGAACTGCTTGTGTTCCTTCGGCCCAATTGTTGGTACCAGGTTCAGTGGCCGCTGATAACGGCGGTTGTAGGAAAAACTTGTCCCTGGCTCCAGCCCCGTGACATAGCCCTGGCCTTGGGTATCGGTGTTTTTCCACAGGGAAAACACGGGCAGTGTCTGAGTGTTGAAGCCGACCGAAACGCCCAGGCTGCCGGCCTTGTTATGCAACACGGTCAACGTATCGCCCTTTGCATCGGCATACGGCACCACGTTGTAAACCGTTTCGTCGTAGTCCTTGGTCGGTGCGCGGTAGGTTTGCCAGTCGGGCAGATCGCCCTTGGCCTTGTCGTTGAACGGCGACACCTGTTTCACCGGCGCGGCGAAATGAGCGCCCTGCTCCAGGAACGGGGTGCTGAAGTTACTGTGATACAGCGCCTGGTATTCCTTCGGATAGTCGCCGTTGTTGGCCAGGGTGTCGTTGAGGGTGAACACTACGCTGCCGGGTTCGGTGACCAGTTCGGTCGCGACGGAGAAGTCGACCTTCTTGAACGCCTGCTCTTTCAGTTCGCCGCGCAGGGTGATGGCGTACGGTGGTTTTTCATCGATGTGCAGGGTGACTTTGTTCGCAGGAATGTTGGCGGCCCGACCGTGCAGGGTCAGCAGTTCGCCGTTGTCGACGCCGGGGTGGCCGACCCATTCGTATCCGCAGCGGGTGACCAGCTCATTGAAACCTTCCAGCCAGCCCAGACCACCGCGGCCATTGAGTTCGATGAAGGACGGATTGACCACTTCCTTGACCGGCGAATCCCAGCCCATGCGCACATTGCCGACCGAGGCCTGCAAGACGTTCATTCCGCGAGTCGGCACTACCGAGAGTTTCATCGTGCCGTTATCGATGTCAACGATGCTGACGCCCTCCTGCCGACCGCCGTGCAAGGTGCGTAGGGTAACGTTGAAGGGTTTGTCGGTTTTTATGCTGAGTTGCTGGCTGGTGATCTGCCAGTTCTGGGCGGCTTTGTCGGTGTCGAGCAAAACGTAATCCCAGGCCATGGCGTGGGAGGCAGCGGACAGTGCGCTGAGGGCAACAAAGAGTTTGAGCGGGGTCATGGCAGCAGCCTTTCTTGGAGTTGTGCCATTTTTATAGACTTGATGAAACGTTTCAGCAAGCTTAAAAAGCGATACCACGCCGGCAAATGCCAAGAAAGATTTGGGACAAATCGAAAAATTGAGTCGATGCCATCGCGAGCAGGCTCGCTTGTATGTTTAGACTTGAAGGTGAGCACAGGTTTTGTGAACATTCGAGATCAACTGTGTGCGAGCCTGCTCGCGATGGCAATCTCGGCAACGACTCAACGGAACCGATCAACCTCATGCCGCAAATCCGCCGCAAGCTTCTCCAGCTCTTTGGCAGTCACCGCCACCGGTTCATCCGGATGCACGCTCAATCCGGCACTGAAGCGTTTCTCGAACAGGCCGCTAAGGCGCTGGGTACTTTCACGCAACGTGCCTTGAAAAGTGCTCAGTTAATCGGCCAGTAACCGCGCCTCGCTCGCCAGATGCTCTTCGCGGGTGGCGAGGTTGGCAGCGTCCAGCGAGCGCAGGGCAAACACGGTAATGCCTCTGATAGCCGAAAGCAGACCTTCGTGAATGTCCGCTTCGGGTCGTTTACTACCCTCCGCGACAGACAGAAAACGGCCCGAATCAGTCAGCATGCCCAGAAACGGCTCGAAGCGATTTTTAGCACCGTCCTGCTACGCTTTTTAATTTCTCGAGTAGATTTAAGGTAATCACTCACAAAATCTTGTTGAGGTTGCGAAACGTGAGAGCCGGATTGATTGGGGCCGCCGTCATCATCACGGTGATGGGTGTAACAACGCAGAGGTTCATGGAGTGGAAATCGTTCGAGAACGAGCGAAAGGAGGCCCTGTGCAGGTCAGTACAGCAGCATATGAAAACCCTGGAAACTCGAGCACGAGCGATGACTGCGGGGCTGTCTATGGAGGCTTACGCCGAGGCGGAGAGTTCTGAGGTGGATGAATTGGTCAGCGCGCTGGATACCGCAAACAATGACGCGGAGGTTGAAGCGGTCATAGACGCACACGCCGCAAAATTGGAGGCAAAGGACGCAGCGACCGATGCAGAACTGAAAAACCTGGGGAGTCAGCATTTTCTCGAACAGCAACTCAAAGAACAGCGAATAACCACGGACATCAAGCAGGAAATCAAACGCACCGAGAAGGCTGTAACTGAGTCCTGTAATTAGTCCTGGCTCCAAGGAGTGAATTCACTATGACCCTGGCCCATAAACTGTTTGTTGGCGTTGCAATGGCCAGCCTGCTACTTGGCGGTTGCACCTCCCAGGTCACTGAGCGCGAGCAGTACTCCGGCTTCCTGTCCAACTACAACAACCTGGAAGAAGTGACCACCGCCACCGGTGAGAAGGCAATGCGTTGGGTGAGCCCGTCCTGGAACCCGAATGCGTATGACACCATCGCGTTCAGAACGCTGGAGTTTTACCCCGCGCCGAAGCCCAATGAACAGGTCAATCAGCAGACGCTGGTCGAATTGCAGGACTACATGTCCAGGAAGGCCAAAATCGTGCTGGGCCAGAAATACCGGAGGGTATCTAACGCGGCCGCTGCACCGGCCGGCTCACGCCCCCTGATCCTGCGTGCGGCGATCACGGGCGTCAGCGCCTCGAACGAAGGCATGAAGTGGTATGAAGTGATGCCGATCGCAGCCGTTGTCGGAGCGACACAGGCAGCCACCGGGCACCGGGATCAAGACACGAATATCTACTTCGAAGCCGAGTTCATTGACGCGAGAACCAATCAGACCATGGCCAAAGTGGTACGCAAGGTATTCGGCAGCCAGCTAGAGAACGAGAGCCAGCGCATCACCACCAAGGACTTTAAAGCCGCTATCGACAAACTGAGTACTGATCTCTGGACGTTCATCCACAGTTGACCGTTACAAACCTTTCAGCTTTTTTTCTCCCTCCTCTGGCATCCTGCCGACGCGGCTAAAGGAGTGTGAGGCTCATGATGAAAACCACTGACAAGTCGGGCGGTACTTCCACTCCTGCGCCAATCCAGAAGGCGTCAACCGGCAATGTCTGGCGCACCCTGCCTGGTGGCATCTGGGCGCTCGGTTTCGTCTCGATGCTGATGGACATCTCCTCAGAGATGATCCATGCATTGTTGCCGCTCTACATGGTGACAATACTGGGTACCTCCGTCCTGGCGGTGGGTCTCATCGAGGGAATAGCCGAGGCTACAGCCTCGATCACCAAGGTATTCTCCGGGGCGCTCAGTGATCGATTGGGCAAACGCAAGCTGCTGGCGGCGCTGGGTTATGGACTGGGGGCGCTGTCCAAACCAATCTTTCCTTTGGCGGGCTCGCTGGACTGGCTGACCGGGGCTCGCTTTATCGACCGTATCGGCAAAGGGATTCGCGGTGCCCCGCGCGATGCATTAGTGGCCGACATCACACCACCCGCGGTACGCGGGGCGGCTTTCGGCCTGCGTCAGACGCTGGATACCGTTGGTGCATTCCTGGGGCCGTTGCTGGCGATTGGTTTGATGTGGCTGACCGCGAACCACTTCCAGACCGTGTTCTGGGTGGCTGTCATCCCGGCCTTCCTCGCCGTCGCTGTGCTGCTTTTGTTCGTTCATGAGCCCAGACAAGTGCAAGGGCCGCAACGGGTGCGTACGCCCTTGAGTCGGCGGGAACTGGCCCGACTGGGCGCCGGTTACTGGTGGGTGGTGGGTGTCTCTGCGGTGTTCACCCTGGCGCGCTTCAGCGAGGCCTTTCTGATCCTGCGCGGCCAGGCTGTTGGGCTGGCGCCGATGTGGGCGCCAGCGGTACTTGTCCTGATGGCAGTGGCGTACTCGCTGTCAGCCTATCCCGCCGGGGCATTGTCTGATCGTGTCAGCCGCGTGCCGGTGCTCGGCATAGGTCTGATATTTCTGATGGCTGCCGATTTGACGCTGGCGTTTGTGCCGGGTATTGCGGGGCTGGTCGTCGGCGTCGTTCTATGGGGGCTGCACATGGGGTTTACCCAGGGGATATTCGCCGCCCTCATCGCCGATTGCGCGCCGGCTGAACTGCGTGGGACGGCATTTGGCATGTTCAATTTGTTGACCGGACTGGCCTTGCTGATGGCGAGTGTCATCGCGGGGGCGCTATGGGATACGGCAGGCTACCAAGCGACCTTCTTGATGGGAGGGGGCTTTGCTGTTTTGACTTTTTTGGGGTTGTGGGTGATCCGATCGAAAGTCCAGGTTCGATAACAACGCCCAGTCACGACCATCAGGACGACAAGTCCGTCTGACGTTGGTCGATTGCAACCCCTCACGACAGGGAGCAAACGGCCAGAAACCGTCAGTGGCCGGAGCAATAACAAATGAGTAGCTATGCTTGGTGTGTTGCCAGACGCTGGTAACGACTTCGTGAATGGAGGGGTTTGAGATGCAACTCATCACGTTGAAAATCGATAAACCGGAAGTGACGAACTTCATTTTAGGTCAGACGCACTTCATCAAGTCCGTCGAGGACATCCACGAAGCGCTGGTCAATGCTGTACCAGGTATCCAGTTTGGCGTGGCCTTTTGTGAAGCCTCTGGCAAATGCCTGGTGCGATGGTCTGGCACCGATACCCCAATGATTGAACTTGCACAGAAGAATGCGAAAGCCATCGCCGCAGGCCATAGCTTCATCATTTTCCTGGGCGACGGTTTCTATCCGCTGAACGTGTTAAACACCATCAAAATGGTTCCAGAGGTCTGCCGTATCTTTTGTGCAACAGCCAATCCAACCGAGGTGATTCTCGCTGAGACGGAACAAGGGCGAGCAATCCTGGGCGTAGTGGATGGCTTTTGTGCCAATGACATTGAAGGCGATGAAGACATTCAGTGGCGCAAGAATCTGTTGCGACAAATTGGCTACAAACAGTGAGTTGCAGGGTTGTCCGATCGACCTATCAGGATGTTCAGGGAACCCAATCGATGGCAAACGATGCAAAAGTCGAATCCAAAAACGAGACGTTTATCGCGCAGGAAACTGAGGCGCTGAGCGCCCCCTCCCCTATCTGGCACAGACGAATCAGAGTCCAGGCGCGCAATCTGAGTCACTCGACCCAGTTTGTCATTGCCGCTGCGGTGATCCTGGGACTGACCATGTTCTTCGTCGGCAATTTGGTGAGCCTACGAATAGAAGGTGCCGCGGTACATAGCGCGGCAGAAGCCGCTGCTCAGTACATGGACACGTTTCTGGAGCCCTATGTGCAGGAGATGAGCCGGGACAACAACCTCTCGGCTGAAAGTGTCCAGGCCCTGGACCGCCTCACGCAAAGTCGTGCGCTAAAACAGCACATTGTTTCGATCAAGATCTGGCGGGCGGATGGCACAGTTGTCTACAGCACGAATAAAGCCATCACCAACCACCAATTCCCCGTGGATGAGATCACCGAGGCATTCAAAGGCAAAGTGGTCACCGACCTTGAAGAGCTGAGCCAGCAGGAGAACGAGTTCGAACGCAAGCTCAACCTGCCGCTCTATGAGATCTACGCGCCTCTGCGGGATTCAAACTCCAGGAAAGTCATCGCGGTGGGCGAGTTTTATGAAAAGGCCGAGAGCCTCAAGCGCGAGATCAATCGTGTCCGACAGCAGGTATGGGAGGTTGTCGGCGCCGCGACGCTGGCAATGCTGACGCTGCTTTTCTTCATCGTGCGACGCGGTGACAAGATTATCCAGCGCCAACAAGTGGCACTGCACTTACGGCTGCAGGAGCAAACCCGTTTACACGTCAGCAATGTCGAACTCCAGCGCAAGATGGCGACAGCGACCCAGGAGTTTTCCCGGGTCAACGAACTCACCTTGCGGCGCATTGGTGCAGACCTGCACGATGGGCCGGCGCAGTTATTGACCTTGATTCTGATCCGGCTCGACGACTTGGCCGAAAACTGCTCCGCAGTCGATCAGGAGTCGATGGAAACCATTCGTGGCGCCGCCACCGACGCATTGCGGGAGGTCCGCGAATTATCACGAGGCCTGGCACTTCCGGAAATCAACGATTTGAGCCTGGTGGAAGAGTTGCAATTGGTGGCGCAACGGCACGAGCAACGCACGGGCACCAAGGTCACGTTAGCCCTGGGGCGACTACCGAAGGCCGCGTCACTACCACTCAAACTCTGTTTGTACCGTTTTGTGCAAGAAGCCCTCAACAACGCTTACCGTCATGCCAACGGCGAGGGTCAGGTCATCCAGGCGCAATACATTGATGAAGTATTGAATATCAGCGTCAGGGACAGGGGTCCCGGCATGACGGAGGACGCCATGCTGCTCGAGACATCCGGCAGAACCCGATTGGGGCTCGCCGGTTTGCGTTATCGCGTTGAATCGCTGGGCGGGTTGTTCAGCATCGACTCTTGCGCCTCGGGTACGTCGGTCAATGCACAGTTCAAGATCTAGTCAGGAGCCATTCCCGGCATCCGCTTGTGTTTTCCCTGCGTCGATGTGAAGCCGCCCGACAGCTTCGTGCGCTCTGTAATGCCGTAGGGCCGTGACCGCTTCGACACGATTTCGGGCGTGCAGTTTCTGCATCACGCAGCCCATGTGATGCTTGACGGTTTTTTCGCTGATCGACAGCTTTGACGCAACCTCTCTATTGGTCAGCCCCTTTGAAACTTCACAAATGACTTCCTCCTCGCGAGGGGTGAGATCAAACGTTTGATTTTCCGCTTTGTGTTTCTTGATGTTATTGAGCAGTTTATTGGCGAATTCGGGGGTGATGTATGACTCGCCCTTGGCAACCGACCTGATCGCCAGGACCAGTTCCGGTCCACTGACACCTTTCAACACATACCCGCGCGCACCGGCCTCCAGTGCCGAAAAGGCGTCATCTTCGGATTCCGAAACGGTCAGCATCAGCACCTTCACTTCCGGCAGCTCAGTGGCAATGAATCGTACCGCCGCGAAAACATCGCCCGGCATATTGACGTCCATCAACATCACGTCCGGACGAACCCTCACGGCAATATCCCTGGCTTCATCCGCATTGGCGCCCTGCTCCACGACCTGAAGATCCGCCCGCCTTTTCAACGTATTGGCAACGCCCTCACGCAACAAAGGATGATCGTCGGCAATGCCGATGCGAATGGATGGACTCATAACGCGCTCCCGAAAGGATTAGCACTCGAACACTCATTGATTAATAGCAGGGAACCAGGGACCCCGCTGGTTATCCGTCGAGTGTCCAAGGCTCCTGGCGTCAAGAAGTCAGACTTAGGTCGGATAAATTTCGATCCTCAGTAAGCAATCACGACGTGGGGATTCTGAACCTCTGTACCCCAACCCATTGTTTTAAAAGGCCGCTACGCCCATCAAAAAACAGACAGTCTCATTCACCCGGATTCATCATTCATTCGACCAACCGTCGCTCTTCTTCGATCAGGCACATACAGCGGCAGCACCGGCCCCGCCTGGACTTGCGTCGACGGGCTACTCGAGTGCGCCCCCAGTGAAATGCGGGTTCACTCTCGCAATCTTGCGGACACAGCCTTGCGCTTTTGCCGCGCCGGCTCATCCTCCGCCAGCGCCTGGCGGACGAGCGCTCGAGCGGCCCAAACGCAGGTGTCGAGCGATTCTTCGATGCTCGCGCCACCGATATCGCGCACGGCGATCAACGCTTCGGTGCCGATCACGATCGACAGCGCCTGTTTCAGTCGCTTGCGTGCGCGGGGTGAGAGCACGTCTTTCAGCGAGTCGACAATCGGCTCGATGTAGCTCATGCGTCGCCCCGGCCGCAAGGATTCGTGGGGTTCCGTTTCGAGCCACACCGTCATGAACGAGCGCTCCATCACATGCAGGCCAATCTCGTCGTCGAGCAGCAGTGTGTTCAACGCGTTCGCCGCCAGGCCGATGCCCTTTACCGGATCATCTCCCGGCCGCCAGAGGTTCTCCAGCGGCGTCATGTCGCGATCGGCCGCCGTCTCGCTGATCAACGCCTCAGGCGAGGGAAAGTAACGATACGCCGTGGCCCGCGACACCATCGCGCGCTCGGCGACTTGCGCGACAGTCGGGTTGTGGCCCTCGTCGCGTAAGGCGATGGCGGCATCGATCAGCGCTTGACGCGTGCGTTGCCGCTGGTTGGCGCGGCCTTGCGTATCAGTATCACGGACAGGCGGGCTTGACTTCGAGGTCGACATGGAATAAATGATACTCCGTCTTGTAATGAGACTTGAGTCTCATAATAGACACGCAACGCAGGATATGCCAATGGCGCTTTGCGAAGCACAATCGGCGCGCCGGGCATAACGATTCCACATCGTTTTTTCAGCAACTGAGCGCGCCTCAGGGCGCATGAGGTGAATGCCATGAATCACAATCCCCGTTCACGGACCTGGTTTCGGCTCGCGGCCCTCTACTTTGCCAGTGGCGTGGCGCTGGGCGTGACGATGGGCGCTTCCGGCGACCATTCACTCTTCGCGGTACATGCCCATATCAATCTGTTGGGGTGGGTGTCGATGGCACTGTTCGGGCTGTTTGGCACGTTGCACCCGTCAATCACTGAAGGACGCATCGCTAGCGCACAGTTCTGGACGTACAACGTTGGCGTACCGGTGATGCTCGGCGCACTGACACTGCGTATCAAGGGCTTCCTCTCAGTCGAGCCATTGATTGCGTTCGCATCAATTCTCATCGGTTTCAGTGTGCTGCTCTTCGTGTGGCAGGTGTTCTCGCGCATCGGCGTAACATTCGAAAATTTTAGCGGTGCGAACGGTGAATCGCGTCAGTCATGACGCAGGTTACTTCTAGTCGTATTTAGGCAGCGTATCGGTGCAGGGTGTGTCCTCCCTGGATCGGATGCTGCCCTTTGCGACCGGGAATCATAGTGATTTCTCACTGTTCTTTGAACACGTCAAAGCGTAGGACGCAGGCGATGATACCGACAGACAGTGATGGTGCAGCCGCTTTCCGCTTATCTCCAGCAGCCCGCGCCACCTGCAGCACCCGCGATTGATTTCCCGAAGATCGATAAAGACCTGGTGAAGACTGACTTCTTCAAGTATCTGGGCTTTGCCTTGCAGTTCGACCCGGCCACACCGGACGAAGTAGCGATCCGCGAGAAACTTGCCCGAATCGGCGTCGGCAAGGACTTCAACTTCCAGAACCTGTCCGCCGAACAGAAAACCGCGGTGGTTCAAGGCCTGCAGGCTGGGTATGCAAAGGTTGAGGAAGGGATTAAAAATCTGGGCACCAGGATTAATGGCTGGAACGTTGTCGGTGCCGGCGGCGACAACGCCTTCTACAATGGCGACTGGCTCAAGCGTGCTGCTGTTGCGCAAGCAGGCATATACGCCAACGATGCCGATGAGGCCACGTACCCGCTGGCCAATACCTTGCCAAATGGCGAACCGCTCGACGGCAACAAGCACAACTACACGATCACCTTTGCTGCCGGACAACTTCCACCGGTTAATGCCTTCTGGTCAGTGACGATGTACGACGGCAAGACGCAATTGCTGATCGAAAACCCGATCAATCGCTACCTCATCAACTCACCAATGTTGCCCGGTATGAAGAAGAATGCGGACGGCTCACTAACGCTCTACCTGCAGAAAAACTCACCCGGCGTGGACAAGGAAAGCAACTGGCTGCCCGCACCGAATGATCGGATCTACCTGGTGATGCGTCTCTATTGGCCGAAGACGCAGGCGCCTTCCATCTTGCCGCCTGGCAAAGGAACGTGGAGCCCGCCGCAGATCGTCAAGGCTTCATAACGTCCGCGACCGTTTGCCATGCGTCGATTGCTGTGCAACGAACCCTCCTCTAACGTCCCTCTCCTTCGGCAAGGCGTATATAGAGATCAGCCCCTTGGACTTCGACACTGTGCAGCTAAAAGTGCGCAGTGTCCGCCTTGGCGACTGGCAGGCTGGTCGAGAGAGGAACGCTCTGCGTGACCTTGGCCATCTGGGTAATTTCCACCTGCAACTGATCCTTGCCGAGCAGGTAGTCGGCCAGCTTCTGCGAAAACGGCCAGTAGTTCAGTTCGGCAGTCACGGTGATCGGCCCGACGGCGTCGGCCGGCACCAGGAAGGAGAACTCCCCAATATCGTAGCCCTTGGGCAGAATGCGGTTGTCCGAGAGAATTTGCGTGGCATTCCAGACTTCGACGTCCAACGGATTGCCGTCCTTGTCGCCAATGTGCACTTTGAAGTTTCGGGTGTTGTCCTCGGTCTTGCCGTCCTTGATCGAACCCAGCCGATAGAGCTCGCGACCACTGGCATCCAGTACCCGGAAATCAATCCACATCTCCCGTCCCTCTGGAAAGCCGGTCGGTAGCTTGTGCCCTGCGCCGACATTCGCAACTTTGACCGCAACCGAGGTGTATTGCCCGGGAATGACAGTTGCCGGCAGTTGCTGGAATTGTATTTGCGCCGCACGCACGAGCATGTCGCGCGCGCGTTGCGCACCCTCGTCCTGACCGAGGTGCTTGAGCATCATGGCGTTGGCTCCGCTGAACCAATGCGAGGCGACTTGCTCGCGGTCCGGCCCCATGATCGCGGCCTTACCCGCAAAACCCTGCATATGGCAACTCTGGCAGGTTACATCGTTAAGGCTGTAGGCACTCTCCTGCCATTCGTCATAGGTTCGCTCGACCGCCACACTGCTGAACGGGTGCGTGACGTTGTGACAAGTGCCGCAAAAGTCCGAGCGCGTGTGCAGAGCGGAATACACGGTGTCGTGATAAGGCGAAACGGCATCTTTACGCGGGCCGAACTTGGTGGGTTTACCGTGCGCTCGAGGGCTCAAGACATAAGCGCCGTTATCGAGGCCCGTGCGGGCACTGATGTTGTGACAGGTCTCGCAATCGACCCCGGGCATTGGATGATGTTGGGTGCTGTCTTCAATCGATGAGCGGTTGATTTCCGAAGTGATCTGACCGGTCGTGAGACCAATCGGGGTATGGCAGCCGGTGCAGAAGTTATCGACCTTCCCGTCGGTGGCCGAACTCGCACGCTTGAGCAAGGCTCGATAGATGGGCTCATCCCAGGCTTGGGACATCATCGAGGAGCGCCACTGCTTGTAAATCTCCGTATGGCAAGCGCCACATACCTGGGCATTGTCGAAGTCCTTAACATTCAAAACCAGGTTGCCAGTGGTATTGGCCCGGTGCGGAAAGAACGGCATCCCACCATTCACATGCATGAGCTTGGAGCGTTCCGGCTCCAGCCACTTCTCATTGGCTTGAGTGTCATTGCCCTGAGGTTCATCGGCCACAACCAGAGTGACCGTAAGCAGGCAAGCCAGAAAGCACAAAAAACGGCGAACGAAAGGTTTGATCACCAGGAAAAACAGTATGAACAATATCGTGAGCGAAATACTCAAGCCGACAAGGGCCAGCTTGACGCCAGCCGAGACATTGAACGAGGCCGTGCAAGAGCCGGCGCACATTACCCATAGAACCATCAAGGCCGATAACCAGCGCAACGCTGCCGGTGTACACGTACGTTTAGAGTGATTCATAAGAATTCCCCCTAGACGGTTGCAGAGGATGACTGCGGCACTTCTATTGAGTAGCCAGGGGAATTTTATGACGCAAACCGATGGTTATATGTAATCACTCAACGGGGGTACTTTCAGCTCCAAAGCTTCCCGACTCTGCGCCTTTGGTGGATGGGATAAGCTGACGTAGCAATTACTTTGCCAGCACTGCGGCAAACATGTGCGATGAACTGAACGCCCCGCACACATTGGCCACTGGCTGAAATAGTGTGTTGATGGAGACGCGAATGCTGCCGGGGAATGGCGCTCATTAGTGGGGGGGGACTCACGCCGAAACCGGGGGTGGCGTCGCGTATGTGGACATGCCGCGTTTTACGCAAATTCCCCGTGATTACAGCCCGATTCGTTGAAGACCACCACTCCACGGCCTAAAAGACGCCCCTAGGGGGAAGGTTATGCCCGCCCCCCTGGTTGAAACAAAGTTTCCACTAGTTCTGACTCTGCACCCGCGATCAATCGCCATGCTTGTGTTTATGTTTATCCTTATATTTATTCTTATGCTTGTAGTCAGAACTGTGGTGGTCGTTGTCATCGGCCATATTGTTGCCGACAGCCCCCCCTGCAGCACCGCCCAGTCCAGCGCCGATCAGGCCACCGGTTGAGCCACCGACGCTGTTGCCAATCACCTGGCCACCCGCTGCCCCGAGCCCCCCACCAATAGCTGATTCAGTCTTCTTGCCGCTCTTCGCCGTCATTGCGCCCCCAGCCGCGCCACCTACTCCCGCTCCGATCGCGGCGCCCGTGCTACCGCCCATGGCCTGACCGACCACGCTTCCAAGGGCGCCGCCGACACCGCCACCGATAGCCGTGTTGGTCGTTTCGCCGGCGAGGGAGTACTGCGATACAAGAAGGCTAATTGCAACGATGGAGAATGATTTACGCATCAGACAGACCTTAAGAAATACACAAAAGAAGAAAAGTCTGTTGGTACGAAACAGTCAGGTCAATACTTATTCGGCCGTGCAGTAACCTGGATCAATCAATCGGTGAGTTGTAAAACCGTTTATCGATGAAATATGACCTGTGGGCGACCCCGCTAAACCGGGGGGTCGATAGCGCGCCGGGGGATGAGCGCACGTCTTTGCGCGAGTCGACAATCGGCTCGACTCGGATCATGCGCCGCCCGGTTGTATTCCTTACGACTGAAGGTCTATACGGTCACGCTCGGCACCGCCCTCCCCCCAAAGAGAAAGACCGATGCCGAGCATCACGTAGCCACTACTCAAGCAGCTGATCAATCAAAACCGCGTTGGTATAGATCAAGCTGCCATCGCTCGCTCGGTGCCCGACCATATGGAACTGACCGCGTTCGTGCTGCAGATAGACACGCATCTGGCAGTCGGACAAGGGGGCGTATCCCTCGGGCATTCTTAACTCCATCGAGCTCATATCGACATCGACCATGGCTTCAGGCTCTTGGGTCTTCTGCAAGCGCTCTTCGGCCTCTTCCAGACGGAGATGGAGAGGTCCGTCGACGTAGAAATGGACTTCCCCCATCGGGGTGGACTTTTGGGCGCCGCTGGATTTGCACCAACCTTCGATCGTCAGGGCACTCATGACGAAACCTCCCATGTGGATTGCTGGACTCTGTAGCTATCGTCCCTGCTCAATGCCATCACTTACGTTTGATGACTGCACAAGGGCAGAGTTCGTCTTTTTTGGCGCCGCTTCTGGCCGAACCCTGCCGTCCGTCATCAGAAATTCAGTATAGCTGGTCGCCGGGCCTCGCTTGCCAGCCTCACGGTACAACTCGATGGTTCTATACTTCTTACTGACTTTGCCACCCGGACGGGTGGTATTTGTCTTCCCTGCTTGGATGTCAGTGGCGATGCTTTTGCATAACCAATGAACAACAGGAATAGGATGAAGAGGAAATGGCAATAGCAATTGTCCTGATACTAATCGTTATTGCGTCAGTGCTATTCGACATACTAGCGCCCTGGCAGGCGACACCGGCCGCTTCCAACTGGGGCTCCATAGACACCACCCTGTTCATCACCCTGATTATTTGCGGGATATTTTTCATTGCCATCACGGTATTCATGGCTGTAGCGGTGATGCGCTTTCGTCACAAGGAGGGTGTCAGGGCGGCCTACCAGCCAGAAAGTAAAAAACTGGAATTATGGTTAATCATCGTTACTTCCGTAGGTATTGCCGCGATGTTGGCGCCAGGTCTGGTTGTTTACAACGATTTCATCCGGGTGCCGAAAAATGCTTACGAACTTGAAGTGGTCGCCCAGCAGTGGCAGTGGGCCTTTCGTTTCCCCGGCCAAGACGCAAAGCTGGGCAAATCGGATGTCAGGTTTATTGATTCCGCCAATCCCTTTGGCCTTGACCCCAAGGATCCTGCAGGGCAGGACGATGTGCTTGTAATAAACAATGAAGTTCACCTTCCACTCGACAAGCCGGTGAAAGTTTTACTGCGCTCAAAAGATGTGCTGCACGATTTCTATGTACCGCAAATTCGCAGCAAGATGGACATGGTGCCCGGCATGGTGTCGTACTTTTGGTTTACGCCAACTAAAACCGGGAACTATGAAGTCCTTTGCGCTGAGTATTGTGGCGTAGGGCATTACAACATGCGCGGTCATATGATCGTGGTAGAACAGGATGTCTTCGATCAATGGCTAAAAGGCCAACCGACTTTTGCGCAGACATTAATGACCGCTGCCAAGCCGAGTCGAGACAGCGTGCTGGAAAAAGGCCGCCAGTTGGTCGAACAACATGGCTGCAAGGCCTGCCATAGCCAGGATGGTACTGCCAGTCTCGGCCCGGGATGGAAGGGGCTGTACGGCCGCACTGAACAACTCGCCGATGGCACCCGTGTGCAAGTCGACGAGGCCTACCTGAAAGAGTCGATTCTCGATCCGAAGGCCCGACTGGTACAGGGCTACCCGCCGGTGATGGTGGCCTATACTCTCAATGACGATGAACTGGGTGCTGTCATCGCCCTGATCAAGTCACTAGGTGCTGCGCAGCAAGGCGATGAACCTTCGACCGGCGAAGCATCGGCCCCAGGTGAAGACCTGGCGGCTCAGGGTCAGCGGCTGGCCGGGTCGCTTGGCTGCCTGGCCTGCCACAGCGTTGATGGCAACAAGGGCGTGGGCCCCAGTTGGCTGGGCCTGTATGGCAAGACAGAAACCCTCGCCGACGATACGAGTGTAAAGGTCGATGAGGGCTATCTAAAAGAGTCGGTTCTTCATCCCAACGCAAAAATCGTCAAAGGCTTTGCAGCCGTCATGCCGGCCTTTGCTCCGAGTGATAAGGACTTGAACGCACTGATCGCCTTTATCAAATCCAAAGCGAACACCGAAACTGATACGAGCAAAGCGGAGCCAGGAAAGCAGCCGTAAGGAGCCAGAAACACACTGAAACTTCAGCAGGAGGATGACGTGATGGCCTATGCGGAGCATGCCGAAACAGAAGTACTGCACGAACCCAAAAGTTTCCTGACCAAATACATCTGGAGTCAGGACCACAAGGTCATAGCCATTCAATACTCCTTGACGGCTCTGTTCGTGGGTCTTATCGCTTTGGTGTTGTCCGACTTGATGCGCATGCAGATAGGCTTCCCCGGTAGTTTGTCGTTCATGGACGCCAGTACTTACTATCAGGCGATGACCATGCACGGCATGATCATGGTTATCTACTTGCTGACGGCCTTGTTTCTGGGTGGCTTCGGCAACTATCTGATCCCGCTGATGGTGGGCGCCCGCGACATGGTCTTCCCCTACGTCAATATGCTCAGCTACTGGTTTTACCTGGTGGCGGTACTGGTGTTGCTCAGCAGTTTTTTTGTCCCTGGCGGCCCCACTGGTTCGGGCTGGACGCTCTATCCGCCACAGTCCATTAGCCAGGGGACACCGGGGGTCGAGTGGGGCATTGTCCTGATGTTCATCTCACTGGCGATTTTTATTGTCGCGGCCACCATGGGCGGGTTGAACTACGTCACCACGGTGTTGCAGGCGCGCACGCACGGTATGACATTGTTCCGCATGCCACTCTCGGTATGGGGCATCTTCATGGCCTCGATCATGGCCTTGCTGGCCTTCCCGGCATTGTTTGTCAGTGCGGTCATGATGCTGTTTGACAAGCTGTTGGGCACCAGCTTCTTTATGCCGGCGATGATCTCTCTGGGGCAGCAGCTCAATCACCAAGGTGGCAGCCCGATATTATTCCAGCACCTGTTCTGGTTCTTCGGCCACCCGGAGGTCTACATCGTTGCTCTCCCGGCATTTGGCCTGGTCTCCGACTTGATCAGCACGCATGCGCGTAAAAACATCTTCGGCTACCGAATGATGGTGTGGGCCATTATTGCAATTGGCGTGCTCAGTTTTGTGGTCTGGGCGCACCATATGTATGTCAGCGGAATGAACCCGTACTTTGGCTTTTTTTTCGCCATCAGCACCTTGATTATCGCGGTGCCGACCGCGCTGAAAGTCTATAACTGGATACTGACCCTGTGGCAGGGCGACATTCACCTGACCGTGCCGATGCTGTTTGCCCTGGCCTTTATCGTCACCTTCCTGGTCGGCGGTCTGACCGGGTTGTTTCTGGGCAATGTGATCGTGGATATACCGCTTTCGGACACCTATTTCGTCGTAGCCCATTTTCATATGGTCATGGGGGTTGCGCCGGTACTGGTGGTGTTCGGCGGCATTTATCACTGGTTCCCGAAAGTCACTGGGCGCATGTGGAACGACACCCTGGGCAAGCTGCATTTCTGGATTACCTTTCTGGGCACCTACGCCATCTTCTTCCCCATGCACTACCTGGGTTTCCAGGGCATGCCACGTCGCTACTACGCCTATGAAAACTACGCGTTCATCCCACAGTCGGCGCAAGAATTGAATGCCTTCATTACGGTGGTCGCATTGACTGTCGGGGTTTCCCAGCTGCTGTTCTTGTTCAATATGGCCTGGAGTGTGTTCAAGGGTAAGCCCGCAGGCAGTAATCCCTGGGGCGCGGCCAGCCTGGAATGGCAAACGCCGGACACCCCGCCGAAACACGGTAACTGGGGAGAGAAGTTGCCGGTCGTGCATCGCTGGGCCTATGACTACAGTGTGCCGGGGATAGAGCAGGACTTCGTTCCGCAAACGGTTTCCGCTGAGGAGCTGGAGCACATGCGACAACTCGGTGCCGGAACTAAAATAGCGGACGCCAAGACATGAACAGGCTGCTATTGAGAAACGCCGACCGCTCTGACCCCGGCGGCAGTTGGAGTCGCGGCCCTGAGGGTATTCACGCCACCGAGGGCGCCGACAGAAGGCAAACCGCAAGAGTCGGCCTGCGCTTGTTTCTGGTGGTGGTGAGTTCGTTATTCTTTCTCTTCCTGATCGCCTTTATTGCCCGTTCGCAAATGGCCGACTGGCTCCCCCTGACAGAGCCTTTGGCGCCGTTAGGCAATCTCCGTCCACTCTGGCTGAATTCGGCTTTTCTGGTGTTGAGTTGCATCGCACTGCAGTGGTCACGCATGACCGCCCGACAGGCTCGACTGAACGCTACTGTCATTGGTTTTACATTGGGGGGCGTCTTTGCAATGGCCTTTCTGGCCGGGCAACTCTGGGTCTGGCAACAGTTTGTCGCCTGGGGCTACTTTGTCGCCAGCAACCCGGCCAACAGTTTCTTCTACCTGTTGACCGGCCTGCATGGGCTCCACCTGCTGGGCGGGCTGATCGCCTGGTGCTGGATCGTCGCTAAATTCCTGCGTCATGTGCCATTGGCGCAACTGAGCGCCAGCGTAGAGCTCTGTACCATCTATTGGCATTACTTACTGGGTCTTTGGTTCGTGCTATTCGCACTGCTGGCCAGCACGCCTCAAACCTATGACGCCATCGCCAGATTCTGCGGCCTGAGGTGAAAAGCCATGGCATCGCACCCACAAGCCCCAGTCGAATCCAGTTCTTCCAATCCACCAGGCTCGCCGCCTGCACCGGGATGGCAGAGCATCGCCAGCGACTGGTCCTCGGATAGAGAGGCCTTTAAGCAGGTGCCCTGGGGCAAGGCGATGATGTGGATATTCCTGCTCAGCGATACGTTTATATTCACCTGTTTCCTGACCGGCTACATGTCGGTACGCATGACCATCACCACCGCCTGGCCGAACCCCAGTGAAGTGTTCGCATTGACGATCGGAGGCAGAGAAATCCCGCTTATTCTGATCGCCATCATGACCTTTGTACTGATCAGTAGCAGCGGCACCATGGCCATGGCCGTCAATTTCGCCTATCGCCGTGATCGCGCGAAAACCACGGCCCTGATGCTGACGACTGCAGCCTTGGGTGTGACGTTCGTCGGCATGCAGGCATTTGAATGGAGCAAGCTCATCGCAGAAGGCGTGCGTCCGTGGGGGAATCCCATGGGGGCGGCGCAATTTGGTGCCAGCTTTTTCATGATTACCGGTTTTCACGGACTGCATGTATCGATCGGCGCCATCTACCTCAGCATTGTCGCGCTGAAAGTATTTCGGGGAGATTATGAGCGCTCCGGAAACTATCAGAATGTCGAGATAGCCGGGCTTTACTGGCACTTCGTGGATTTGGTGTGGGTATTTATTTTTGCTTTCTTCTATTTATGGTAGAGGAGCACGGGTGATGGCACATGCTCAGGGTCAGCAACATCCAATCAGTTTGTACCTTAAGATCTGGGGGCTGTTATTCGTCCTCAGCACGCTGTCGTACCTTGTCGACTATTTCCACTTCCATGGTTACCTTCGGTGGTCCCTGATTATCACGTTCATGTTGTTGAAGGCGGGTTTAATTGTCTCCATCTTCATGCATATGGCTTGGGAGCGGCTGGCCATGGTCTACGCGATATTGGTGCCACCGTTGTGTTTACTGGTGCTCGTCGGGCTGATGGCCAGCGAGGCAGACTATGTTTTCCTCAGCCGGGTCATATCCTTCGGCCAATAAATGGCTTTCGGAAATAGCTTTCGGATGGCCCGGAGTCTGCGGGAGCTAACCCGATATTACTCGCTTGAACTGATGCCATTTGTGCTGCCAGGCCACTGTCCAGTGGGGGGCTGCCGCTCCCATGCCGGCGACCATCAGCGTTGGATGATGCTCGATTACCCGGTCCAGAACCGATTCCTGATGCGGTTCGACATCAACGAAGAAGACATGTTTGCCCTCCTCAACTATCTGTTTAAAGCTGCGGAAGTGAGCGTTCGGCACCTGGATACCAAACAATCCGCCTTCCCAGATGCAAAAGCCAAATACAACAATGGCAAGGAAGATAAACGGCACCCAGCCGGCGGCGGATTCGGTCCACCCCATCCAATAGGCGCCACCCAGGATCAGCAGCGCGAGAGGCACTCCGACCACCGCACCAATCTCTCCAGAGTGAACCGTATCTTGTTTCATTAACGAATTAACTTCGTGGAGGTGATGCTCTTCAACTTCAGCAACTTCTTCACTGAGCACATGAATTTGTTCGGAATTAATGCCGCTGGCTTCCAGTTCATTTTCAACAGTTTCAAGATCGTTGAGATTGTCACTGATGTAATAGTGCCGATTCATGTCACACCTCCCATCTCGAGTTTGCTGTAGACCTCCTCTGTCCGGCAGCCGCTAACTGAGATTTGCAGTCGATGTACCGCGAGGAACGTCGCACACTTCATGCAATCTGAAAAAAGTATAGCAGTCCACAGTATGCGGATCAGACGATCTGATGAGCCTCACTGGCGCTGCCTAAGCCCACCGCTGCGCCTGGACCCGTGGGGAATCAGTAGGTGTGGCTGAACAACAGTCCAGCCTCGCCATCCGGGCTGGCGTCGGAAAAACCCTTGACGGCATACAACTGAATCTTCCAGTTCTGATTGAGCTTGTGCGTGAGAAAAAGAGTGAGTTCCTTGATCCGGTCGCCCGTGGAAACGACCTTTTGCCGCCAGTCGTAGGACACGCCCGCCGTGGTGCGCACGAACACGGGCATGGCGAAGCCCAGGCCGGCGAATATCGGGTTATCGAAGTTGGTGTCCGACGGGTCGCCGTATTTTTTCCAGCCCAGGGTGGCAAACCCGGTCACAGCACCGAAGGCTTTGGCGACATCGACCTGAGCGGAATAGTCGGTTTTGCCGGTGCCCAGGCACTTGTCTTCGTCGGCCGTGGGTAGCTTGACCTTGCCGATCAAGTCCACGAACAACCCGCCAACGCTGCCATCAATCGCGGCATAGCTTGCACCGGCAACGGTGTCGCCCAGACCGCTTTCCACTTTGCCGCAACCGCCGGGCAGCGGGTCGCCATCAGGGCCGACCGAAGGATTGGTGATGCGCAGCCAGGGCACCGTGAGCTTGTAGGTCATGGGACCGGTTTCGTATTTGCCCACCAGCGGGACATACCAGGTTTCAGAAGTAGTACCGGTACCGTAGTCGCCTCGAGAGTAGTCGGTTCCGATTGAGGTCGTGAAGGTATCGGCCAGGACTGGCATGGCCAGACAGGCAAGCAAGCCGACGAGCAGGATGCGCTTGGGGCCCATGTTCACCTCGTGTGTTCCGTCTTCGAAGTTCACACGCATGCTGAGTTGCGTGACTTACCCAGCCTAGTTACTTATGACAATAGTGCATCATGCCTGCACGGTTTAACCCGATTTGCCAGAGTGATCGACTTTTTCAACCTTCTCGACTTTCTCGACCTTCTCTACTTTCTCTACCTTTTCGACTTTCTCGACCCTCTCTACCTTCTCGACTTTCTCTACCTTCTCGACTTTTTCTGGCCGATCAATTTTCTCGACTTTCTCCGGACGCTCGACCTTTTCGACTTTATCGACCTTCTCTACCCTCTCCACCTTCTCGACTTTGCCGGATTGCTCGACCTTCTCGATACGCTCTGACTTACCGGACTTGTCCACGTCCACGCGCTCTGTCTTCTCGCCACCGCCATGACTGTCATTGCCCCCGTGGCGAGTATCGTCGACAACGCTGCCCTCGCTCTCGGAGCGCCCGCTCCTGTCACTGCCTGAACTCCCTGAATTCCCCGAACCGCCAGAGTTGCCAGAGTTACCGGAGCCGCTCGAGTTGCTCGAACCACTTGAATCGTCCGTGCTCTGCTCGCTGGTGCCAGGTGGTCCGTGCCGGTTGCTGGCCGGAGAATCGGCGCGCTCGCGGGGCAATTCGATGCGCGTTGCCTGCACCTCCCGCGCGCCGGTGAACACGCCGCTGACCCGCACGCGTCGATCCAGCGCCAGCCCCGAAGGCTGCACACCGACAAACACGGTGTCGTTCGCCAGCGTCACCTTAAAGCCACCAACCATCAATTGGCGGTCCTGTCGGCCCTGTACCAGGCCCTCGATCACCGCATTGCGTGCCCTGCCATTGAAGGGCAGGCTCGGGTCGGGACGGCTTTGGGTGACGTCCAACTCGCGGCCGGTCCACTGGCCGCGTACCAGCATTTCCTGCGCCGGGCGCGGTTGATTGCCGAGTTTGAGCCCCTCGAGATAGCCGCTGCGATCCACCGAGCCGATAGCACTGGCCTCCTTGAGGCCGGGCGCTCGGTCGATGCGGCTGGCCACTACTTCGCCGCGAGCATCGCGCAGCCCACTGACCCGTACCGGATCACCCGGACGCAGACCAGCAGCGACTTGAGCACCGTTGGCCAGGCGTACCGGTTGCCCCATGACACGCATGGGCATGGAATCGCGTGGCAGAGCGGTCAAGGGGCCTTCGTAGACGTGCAAGATGGAAATGCGCCCGGCTTCCAGGCCACGCCGGGAATTGAATGCTTCCACGGCAACAACTTGGCCTACCGCCAGGTGGGTACTGGAGGCGGCAACGCCGTTCTCGCTGATCGGAACGTTTTGGGTGAAGTGCACTTCCACGCCATTGACACAAATCGAGGCGAACCCGGTGATGGTGCCGACAATGCCGGTGCCACCGATGCCGCCGTTGTCGTTGCTGATGCCCGTGCCACCCACACCGCCTGCAACGGCACCGGTGCCGCCAATGCCGCCAGGGTGCTTTTTCAGCGGTGCGCCGGTACCACCGACCCCACCGTTGTCGGTGCTGATGCCGGTGCCACCCATGCCGCCAGGTGCTGCGCCCGTGCCGCCGGTGCCACCCGGGGCATTGATGATCGGCACTTCACTTATGCCGGCATCATTCTGACTGACACAGGCTGGGGCGGCTTGCAACACAATGGGAAGCCCGAGGCCCAGAACGAGGGCGATTGCACGAGTCAGGCGCACATGGACGGTCATGGTTTAGGGGCTGTTGGCGGATTGGGATCAGAAGCTTCAGTGTAGAAGTACAAGCCGACCGTGATGCGCTGGCGCGGTTCAGGGCTGGGCAGGTCCTGGAATTCCAGCTCGGCGGCAAGTCGGTTGAAGCTCAACAGGGCCTGCATTCCCTCGCTGGCAACGGCCTCGCGCAACGCCTCGACGCTCGTCGGGGCCAGTGCGTCATAGTGAACGCTGCGTTCAAAAAAGGCCGGACCTTCGCTGCTCAGGTTGTGTACCGCGGCGCAGGCATGATCGTGCAAGTTATGCCCCAGGTACGCTGTTTTCTCATCGAAGCCTTTTTGCGGCACAAAGGCCTGGACTTCGAGGTGCACGCACTCTTGTTCGTCAAGACGTACGACGCCCAGGCGCAGCCACTCGTCCAACACCACCCGCGCCCTGATGTCCGTGCTGACCATCGCCACCAAGGCATCGAAGGAGCGGTCGCCACCGACACTGGCCAATCGAGGCAGAGGCAGTGGCTGTCCCGCGTTGTCACAAAAGGGCGCGCTGGACCAGGCGTTGACCAGTTGCGCACCGAAGGTGACGTTTGCCGGAAGCGTGGAGGAAGCGGGGTCGCTGGTGTTGCGCAAGCGCCGTACATCCTTGCGGTGCACACCGGTGAGCAGACTGATACGGCTGTCGGTTGGAGCCTTGTCGTCCAGACGGAACTCACGGTCCGCGACATCGACAAAAACCTCTTTGAGCAGGTCGGCGAACACCAGGTAGGTGACGCCTTTGCGCAGCATCAAACGAACCAGCGGCCGCATGACATGCCGCAGGGCTTTTAGAAGGGACATGGGCAGGGTAGACGATTGCATTCAGCGCATTCCTAGACAGTTAACCCCAGTATAGCTGCGTGGGAAATAATCCCATGAACACAAGCGCGTATTTTTTGCCATACCTCATACAAAACCGGCCCCCTGGGTCTTGTATGAGGTCGTCAAGCCGCGTCAGATACGGCTGTTGTCGTCACCGGGTTCGTCACCAACATGGTTGCCATTGTCGTCACCAGGCTCGCCGCCTGCGTGTACGCCATGATCGTCACCAGGCTCGCCGCCTACGTGGACACCGTGGTCGTCACCGGGTTCACCGCCAACATGAACGCCATGATCGTCACCGGGCTCGCCGCGGGCGTGGTTGCCGTGGTCGTCACCCGCTTCTGCGTGGGTACCACCGCGACCGGAGTTCGAGCTTCCGGAACTGGCATGGCCTGAATTCCCATTCCCGTTCCCATGGTCGCTACCACTGTGGCCACTGTTGCCGCCATTACCGCCGCTGTTTCCACCGCCACCATTACCGCCACCGCTGTTGCCGCCACCGCCGCCACCATTACCGCCACCACCACCACCACCACCACCACCACCACC
>NZ_QGGS01000036.1:0-41070 GCF_003148705.1 Pseudomonas sp. OV226
GTGAACTGCACGACATCCACCATTTCCCAATCGCGATTTTTCCCGGTGTAGAACCCGTAGCCCTTGAGACTGCCATCAGCCTGTTGCTCGACCTGTAGTCGTACGCGAGTTCGTGCCTGTTTCAGGGCACGCAGTTGGTCTTCGGTATACAGCGCGCTGTCACCCAGGCTCGGGATCCAGAACAAGGCAACAACACCGGCCAATGTCGCGGCCCCGGCAGCGCCAAGGCCCGGAGTAGCAAGAGTGGGGGCGCCAAGGGCGAGCCGGCCGATGCCGAGCGAGAGGGTACTGCCACTGATGGTTTCGAGATTCAGTAGCCCTGTGTCGTCTACGTCACGAGCGCCAAGCCAGGCGATTTCACCGTAATCCTTGAGGCTGTCGGTGGGGACGACGCCTGAGGGATTCGAGTAGTCGATGATGGCGTCCGGCAAGTTGCAGGACTTGGCGAACACGCATCCGGCACGAACGGTTTCATCCTTTTTCGTCGAGCCTTGAAAACGATCTTCAAAAGCCTGCTGCCGAGCGAGCATGGCGTCGTAAGCGCTTTGTCGCGCCTCGCGCTCGGCCAGTTCGGTGGTGGTCATGAAGCGGTGGGTGACGTGATGACCGTCACCGGAGGGTGGGTTTTTAACCCTGGGAACTTCCTTGTTGCCAGCCACTGATCTTCCTTGCGTTCGTCCGTCGACAGCTCCCGAAAAAGGAGCTGTGCGACGTTAACGAAGGAGGTTGATGGTGGCTGTAGGACGAGTCCTGAATGTCGACAGGACTGTTCGCTATCTCAGGATTTCAGCACGGCGCCTTTGGCGTTAAGGGGACGGATCAATGTGATCCAGCACCCGGATCGCCGTGATCTCCGCCACCATGATGCTGTTGGAAATACCCAGCAAAGCGTGGCGCGACTCGCCCTCCAGATGATCGACCAAGTGATGGACCATCACATCGACCGAGGCCAGCGTCTCGACCAAAAACACTGCCAGGGTTTCGGCTGTGGCCTCTGGGTCCACGGCAAACAGTTTGCTGGGTTTACGCGCGGTGGCTTTGATATCGGCATTCGACGGGAAGTGAAAGTTGAGGGCGCGCTCGGCGGCGTCGTTGAGTTTTTTTGAATCGGGTTCGTACGGGGATGCCGGATCGGTGTCTGGCGGATTGGGCGTTACTTTGAACATTGGCTCGAACCTCATATGAGAGAGGCTGCAACCAGCTCGCGACTAAACGAAAGGGAGGCAGCTGTGCACAGGTTAGTCGACCGATGAGCCAAGAAATCGGCGCGCCGAAGCGCCCTGCGCACAGCCGCCATCGAGTGCAGGCATGGGAGACCTGGCTGATAGAGGCATTGTGCGTTCTTGACATCAACGGGCGACTAAACCCGATCACTGATGGGCAGTGACACGAATCAAGTTACCGAGCGGCCTCAAGGCGCACAAGCCGGCGGATTCTGGCGTAGCCGTAGGTAACGGCGCAAGGTCTTGTGGCTTTCAGGACGTAACCTGGACGGGTTTTAAACAAGCCCTTTCGGGCGATGTTTAATACCTCAAAAATCGAAGGTTCGGCTGGCTCAGGATTCGTCGGGACCCGAGACAGGCTTTGAAGGGGTTGGCTTTTGTGCGCGCCAGGCGGCGGGGGGCATGCCGAACTGGGTGATGAACCAGCGTGTGAAGGAACTCGCCATGGAATAGCCGAGCATGTCGGCGATGCGCCCCAGCGAATAGTTCGGGTTCTCCAGGTAACGCAGCACCAGGTCGCGGCGCACGTCGTTGATCAGGTCGTTGAAGGCGCAGCCGTCATCCTTGAGGCGACGTTGCAGCGTGCGTACGTTCATGCCCTGGGTCTGGGCGATCTGTTCGATGGTGGCGCGCCCCATCGGCAGCAGCAGGTAAATGGCCTTGCGCACCTCGAACAGCAACGATTGCCCTTCAGTGCTCAGCAAAGAGTCGAGGTAACCCTGGGCGTAACGGGCCATGGCCGGGTCGGCATGGGGGTTGGTCGCATCCAGGCTGGCATTGGGGCAGACAATGCCGTTGAACTCACTGCCGAACTCCAGCGTGCAGCCGAACAGACGGCGATGCAGTTGCAGGTTGTCTGGAGGCTGGTGCGTGAAGTTGACACTGTAGGGGTGCCAATGCGCGCCTAACAGCGCCGAGCACAAACGGAACATCACGCCGATCGCCAGCTCGTTGGCTTGCCGGGACGGCCGGAGTGTGTCGGTGACCACCTCTTCGCGAATGATCACCAACTTGCCGGCCTCTTCAATGAAGATGGCCAGCGAGTCGTTCATCAAGTGACGGTAATGCACCACGACCTGCAAGGCTTCACGCAGCGTGCGCTGGTGTGTGAGCAGCAAGCTGACCACCCCGAAGTCCGAGAGCTGACGCGACTCGGCCATGCTCAGGCCGAAGCTCTGGCAGCCACTGGCGACGGCCGAATCCTCCAGCAGACCCACGGCGGAATCGATGGGGATGCGATGCTCCGGCGCCAGCAGTTGGGCCCTGCTCAAACCATTGGCAGCCAGTACGTCACGGGGGTTGAACCCCAGGTATTGAGTGACCTCCAGGTAGTTGGTCAAGACGGCAGCGCGAACAAGCTTTGTCATGCGAAAAGTCTTCCCTGGGCCGGTAGCGTTGGAATGAGCGAGGCGACTATATCCAGCACATCATCAAATGAAAAGTTGTGGTGTTGGCGCTGATGTACAGCCGGTGACACCTCTAATCGCCCTCATCACATCGAGGTAAACCCTTCTCACGTATTGATTACAGTGGTCTTGGGCAATCTCGTTGCAGTTTTCGACCAGCGGGCACCTCACGTCGACCCCCCAAAATCTGTCATGAAAAGAAAAGCGACTGACGTCCAATGAAAAGCGCCGGGGGTGGGCGCTCTTTAATGTCAGCACTACAAAAAGCTTCTGACCACTGAGTCAGTCGAGTCATCGAGAAAGCGTAGGTGCTGATGTGGACAAACTGCAAACTGTCGCAACCGTTTTGATCGTGCCTGGCCTGCGTGAGCATGTGGCCGAGCATTGGCAAACATTGCTTGAGGCCAAACTCTGCAAAGTACGCAGTGTCCCTCCGCTTGAAACCGACAAGCTCGACTGTGCCGCACGGGTCCGTGCAATCCAGCACGAACTGGAGCAAATCGAAGGGCCGGTGATTCTGGTCGCCCACAGTGCCGGTGTCCTGATGGTCGCGCACTGGGCCGCCAAGCACAGTCGCCCGATCAAGGGTGCGCTGCTGGCTGCACCTCCGGATCTCAACGCAATCTGGCCGCAAGGCTATCCTTCCTCTGAATCACTGCGGGCCCATGGTTGGGATCCGCTGCCCAAAGGTCCGTTGCCGTTCCCAAGTCTGGTGGTCGGCAGCACCAATGATTACCTCGCCAGCCTGGAAGCCGTTAGTGATATGGCTCAGGGCTGGGGCGCCGAACTGCGAAATCTCGGTGCCGTGGGTCATCTTAATCCGGCCGCAGGATTTGGCCACTGGCCACAAGCCGAAGCACTCGTCCTCGAGCTGGATCGCTAGTTCAGGAGCCGACTGGCGTTAAGCCAACCGGCAAATGCCCTCACTCCTGGAAAGCGCAACTCCCTGGAACAAGGGGGTGCGTGAGGGCGAGTGTGCTTAAAACAAATACAAAAATGGCGGAGACAACGCAATGCACAACAATAAGAGTCACGGGTTCACAGTTTCGCGATACACCTTGCTGGCCTCGGCCATTCTGGCCGCGACAATGCCGACCGCCCACGCGTTTGAATTTGATACAGGTAATCCGGACTGGGCCGCTCGTTTGGATAACACCGTGAAGTACAACTACGGTGTGCGTACCGAAAGCGCCGACAAGCGCATGCTGGGGACGCCGAACAACAACGACGGTGACTACAATTTCCGCAAGGCGGGTACCAACATCACCAACCGTGTCGATCTGTTGACCGAGATGGACGTGGTGTACAAGAACGCCATGGGCTTTCGTGTCAGCGCCGCCAGCTGGTACGACAAGGCGTATGAGAACACCGGTTCCAACTCCAACCCGTTCGTCAACGGCAATGATGCACGCTCCGGTCTGGTCGCCAACGATCCACGCCTGGCCGGTGTCACCAACGACAACGTCGGTAATGGCAGCCCGCACCTGAGCAACTACGCCCAGCGCTACTACACCGGTCCGTCCGGCGAAATCCTCGATGCCTTCGTGTTCTACAGCACCGAAGTGGGCGAGGAGTCGATGTTCAGCGCCAAGGCTGGCCAGCACAACGTGTTCTGGGGCGAGACCATTCTCAACCCGGTGCATTCGGTCAGCTACGGCCAGTCCGGCCTCGATCTGGCCAAGCTGGCCGCATCGCCGGGTACTGAAGCCAAAGAGCTGTTCGTGCCGCGTAACCAGTTGTCGATGTCGTTCACCGTCAATCCCGAGTTGACCGTGGGCGCCCAGTATTTCCTGAATTGGGATGCTGCGCGTCTGCCGGAAGCGGGCACCTATTACGGTGGTTCCGACCTGGTCGGCTTCGGTGCGCAGTCGTTCCTGCTCGGCAACACCAACGCCGTGGTACCTGGCAGCCCATTGGGTTGCGGCCTGGCGCCGTGCAACGGCTTGACCAACGTGCGTCGCGGTCATGACCTGACACCGCACGACAGCGGCGACTGGGGCGTAATGGCCAAGTGGTCGCCAGCCTGGCTGGATGGCACGCTCGGCGTTTACTACCGCGAAACGTCGGAAATCCTGCCGCAAGCGTGGCTGGATGCCAGAGGTATTACCTCGGCCAACCCCAACGGCACCCGCCCGACCGGGCAAGTGCCTGCGGTGGTCAACACCCTCAACTCGCTGAACACTGCCACCTATCAACTGGCCTATGCCGACAACATCAAGATCGCCGGCCTGAGCCTGTCCAAGGACGTGGGCGGGGTGAGCGTGGGTTCGGACCTGAACATCCGTCACAACATGCCGTTGGCCAGTATCCCGGCGATTGTCAGCACCGCCAGCCCGCTGGGTCTGGGCAAAGGCCTGGGCCTGTTGCCGGCGCGTACGGATGCCACGGGTGTGGTCTATGACACCCCGAGCCGCGGCGACAGCATGAGCGCCACCGGCGACACCTTGCACTGGACGCTCAACGGTCTGATGACCCTGCCGAAAACACCGGTGTTCGATCAGGCAACAGTGCTTGCTGAACTGTATTACAGCAACCTGTTGAGCCTCGATGACAAGAACGAAGCACTCTACAAGGGCAAGGGCACCTATCGCGGCATCGACGCGCCGACCCGTGACAACTGGGGCCTGGCCGTCAACTTCACCCCGACCTGGTACCAAGTGTTCCCAGGCGTCGACCTCAACGCTCCGATGTCCGTCAACGTGGGTCTTGACGGCGTGTCACCGGTGTCCGGTGGCGGTGCCAAGGACACCGGCAACTATGCCGTCGGCGTGGGTGCCGTTGTGTACAACAAATACTTTGTCGACCTGAAATACGTGGACTCCTTCGGCCAGACCGAGAAGTGCAATAAAAGTGGCGTGAGCACCGGCCCGACGGGTGGCGATGGCTCTACTCCAAACGCTTTTAGCGGTAACGAAAACTATGCGTGCTACGCCGGTGGCTACTCGTCCTTCTCGGGTGGCGGTGCCACGACTGAAGACCGTGGTGCTGTTTACCTGACGATGAAAACCACCTTTTGATTCACCACTGATTTGCTCAATGCAAGCAGGAGAATAACAATATGAAATTTGTACAAACCGTATTGGCTGCCTCGCTGGCGATGGTCATCGCTGCTCAGGCACACGCCGCCGTATCGGCCCAGGACGCCGCCAAACTGGGCAGCAACCTGACCCTGGTCGGTGCTGAAAAAGCCGGTAATGCCGATGGTTCCATCCCCGCCTACAACGGTGGTCTGACCACGCCGCCGGCCAGCTTCAAATCCGGTGACAGCATGCGTCCGGATCCTTTTGCCAGCGAAAAGCCGCTGCTGGTCATCGACGGCAAGAACGTCGATCAGTACAAGGGCATGCTCACCGCAACCACGGCGGAACTGGCCAAGCGTTTCCCTACCTTCCATGTTGACGTGTACCCGACTCACCGTACCGTCTCGTTGCCTCAGGCCATCCTGGACAACGGCGTGAAAAACGCCACTGGCGCCAAGTCCCTTGAAGGTGGCCTGGCCATCGACAACGTGTTGCCGGGCATTCCGTTCCCGATTCCGCAGTCGGGCAACGAAGCGATGTGGAACTTCCTGTTGCGCTACCAAGGCGTCAGCATCAGCTCCAAGTACGACTCCTGGAACGTCGACTCGGCTGGCGTGGCGAGCCTGGCGACCACCGGGCAAGCGAACATCTCCTACCCGATCTATGAAAACCTCTCGCAGCCGATCAGCAGCGCTGACGTGTACTACCAGATGAAGCTGCAGTACACCGGCCCGGCGCGTCGTGCCGGCGAAGCAGTGATGCTCAAGGACGCCGCCAACCCGTTGCAACAACCGCGTCGCGCCTGGCAGTACTTGCCTGGCCAGCGTCGGGTCAAGCTCGCGCCGAACCTGGCTTACGACACGCCTAACCCAGGCACCGCAGGCGCAGGCACCTACGACGACGTGTTTGTGTTCAACGGCGCGCTGGACCGCTACGACTGGAAGTTGGTGGGCAAGCAGGAAATGATCGTGCCTTACAACACCTACAAGCTGACCTACGTCCAGGATCCGAAGTCGCTGACCACCCCGAATCACCTGGCACCTGATTTTGTGCGCTGGGAAAAACACCGCGTATGGGTCGTGGAAGGCAACCTCAAGGCCGGTGCCCGTCACATCTACCAGAAGCGTCGCTTCTACCTCGACGAAGACAGCTGGACAGCTCTGGCCTCGGACCAATATGACGCCCGTGGTCAGCTCTACCGTGGTTCGTTTGCCTTCCTCAGCCAAAGCTATGACAAGCAGGTTCCAGACTCCACCCCGTTCATGATCTATGACCTGGTGGGCGGTTCCTACAACATCAACGGTGTGGTCGGCCCTTACGGCGGCATCAAATACATCGAACCGCTCTCCAAGGCTCAGTGGTCGTCGGAATCCCTGGCGGGCGCCGGCATTCGCTAAGCAAACCGCGACAAAACGTTCATGCGGTCCACGGCTCACAAAGCCGTGTGACCGCGCGACGGTTGGTGCTCGCTGATCAGCGCGGCGCCAGTTCTTAACGTCGGGCTGCATGGTTGCAGGCCCTGACGCGGTTTTCCCAAGAGGACGCGGTATGTGTTCGAAAAAGTACCTGCAGCTGGCGTTCGGCGCCCTGCTTGTCTTGTCACAGGGCGCCACCCAGGCGGCCGGCTATATCGATGTGCTGGACCTGCCTGCCAGAGTCAGTGCCTTGGCGGTCAGCAGTCCGTTGTCCGGCATGACCCGTGCGGGCGACCGTTTGGTTGCCGTCGGGCAGCGTGGACACATTCTCTATTCCGATGACAGCGGTAAACACTGGCAGCAAGCAACCGTGCCAGTGAGTGCCGATCTCAGTGCGGTCAATTTTCCATCTGCCAGGGAAGGCTGGGCGGTCGGAAATGACGGCGTGGTGTTGCACAGCAGTGATGCTGGCGTGACCTGGACCAAACAACTGGATGGACGCCAGATCGGTGAGTTGCTGGTCAAGCATTACGATGCATTGGCCAGCGCCGAACCGGGTAACGAAGAATGGTCGCGGCTGGCTGCCGAAGGCCAGCGACTGGCAGAGCAGGGCGCCGACAAACCTTTGCTCGACGTCTGGTTTGCCAACGAACAGGTCGGCTATGTGGTCGGCGTGTTCAACCTGATTCTGCGTACCGAAGACGGTGGCCAGACCTGGACCCCGTTCCAGGATCGCACCGACAACCCGCAAGGCTTTCACCTCAATGCCATCGCTTCGACTGGCGACGCTTTGTATATCGCCGGCGAGCAAGGTCTGTTGCTCAAATGGGATGACGTCGGCCAGCGTTTCGCCGCCGTACAAACCCCTTATCAAGGCAGTTTCTTCGGCGTGATTGGCAAGCCGGGGGAAGTGGTCGTCTACGGATTGCGCGGCAACGTGTTGCGCAGCACCGATGGCGGCCAGAGTTGGACCGCGCTGGACAGCGGCCTGCACATCAGCGTCACCGCCGGCCTCATCGATCTCCATGGCGATTACCGCCTGTTCACCTTGGGCGGGCAGATGCTGGTCAGCCAGGGCACTGGCGCGCAATTGCATCTGGTTCAGCGCCCCGTACCGACGCCGATAGCCGGCGCCACCCAGGCCAACGACGGCTCACTGGTGGTCGCGGGTAGCCGTGGTGCCCGGGCACTGTTCGTCGAATAAGACCTTGAACCTTTAAAGCGAGAACCCAGACATGGGCAATATCAAACAAGACGCCATGCCGGTGATCCGCGACGTGCGCGATTTCGACCGTAAATCCGGCAATCTGCTCGAACGGCTGGTGTTCAACTACCGCCCGCTGTTCATGCTGATGATGGCGCTGGCCACCGTGGTGCTGGGCTACATGGCCGCGACACGCCTGGAGCTGCGTCCCAGCTTCGAAAAAATGATTCCGCAAAGCCAGCCGTACATCCAGAACTTCCTGGAAAACCGCCAGTCGCTGCGTGGCCTGGGTAACTCGGTGCGCGTGGTGGTGGAAAACACCCAGGGCGATATTTTCGATCCCGGTTACCTGGACGTGCTCAAGCAGGTCAACGATCAATTGTTCCTCACCGAGGGCGTCGAGCGGGCCTGGATGAAGTCGTTGTGGAGCCCGGCGGTACGCTGGACCGAAGTCACCGAGGAAGGTTTCCAGGGTGGCCCGGTGATGCCCGATACCTACCAGGGCAAACCTGAAGAAATCGAGCAACTGCGCCAGAACATTTCCCGTGCCGGTATCGTCGGCAGCCTGGTGGCCAGCGACTTCAAATCGAGCATGCTGATTGTGCCGCTGATGGACAAGGCAGCGGCTGGTGGCCAGCGCATCAACTATCACGCGTTCTCGCAGATGCTCGAAGAGCAGTTGCGCGACAAAATCGAATACGCCGGTGACAGCGCAGCGCGCAAGTCCGGCGTTGAAGGCAAGGGTCACTACAAGGTTCGGGTGATCGGTTTCGCCAAGTTGATGGGCGACCTGATCGATGGCCTGATTCAGGTGATGATGTTCTTCGGCCTGGCTGTCGTGACCTCGCTGATTATCATCTACGCCTACACCCGTTGCGTACGCAGCACCCTGCTGGTGGTCGGCTGCTCGTTGATCGCGGTGGTCTGGCAACTGGGCATCGTCGCCTGGCTGGGCTACGCCATCGACCCGTACTCGGTGCTGGTGCCGTTCCTGATTTTTGCGATCGGTGTGTCCCACGCGGCGCAGAAGATGAACGGCATCATGCAGGACATCGCTCGCGGCACCCACAAGCTGATCGCCGCGCGCTACACCTTTCGCCGTCTGTTTATTGCCGGCGTAACCGCGCTGCTGGCCGACGCCGTGGGCTTTGCCGTGTTGATGCTGATCGACATTCCGGTGATCCAGGACCTGGCCATTACCGCGAGTATTGGTGTTGCGGTGTTGATCTTTACCTCGCTGCTGCTGATGCCGGTTGCGCTGTCCTATGTCGGCGTCGGCGCCAAGGCGGCCGAACGTGCCCTGAAAATCGACACCCGCGCCGACCGCCACAAAGGCTTCGGTCGCTTGTGGGATATGCTCGACCGCTTCACCACCGCCAAGTGGGCGACAGGTGCTGTGCTGGTCGCGTTGCTGATGGGCGTCGGCGGTTTCATGGTCAGCCAGCACCTGAAGATCGGCGACCTGGAAAGTGGTGCGCCGGAGTTGCGTGCCGACTCGCGTTATAACCGTGACAACGCTTACATCACCCAGCACTACGCGCTGTCCAGCGACCTGTTTGCGGTGATGATCAAGACTGCACCGGAAGGCTGCCTGAACTACAAGACGCTGGTGCTTGCCGATCGCCTGGCCTGGGAACTGCAACAGAATCCGGGCGTGCAGGCGACCACGTCGCTGGTCAACGCCGTGCGTCAAATCACGGCCGGGACCTACGAGGGCAACCCCAAGCTCAACAACATCCAGCGTAACCAGGACGTTCTGAACTACGCCGCGCAACAAGCCTCGGTCAACTCTCCTGAGTTGTTCAACACCGATTGCTCGCTGATGCCGGTGATTGCTTACCTCAAGGACCACAAGGCCGAAACCCTGGATGCCGTGGTCGCCATTGCGGACAAGTTTGCCAAGGAAAACAGCACCGATGATCGTCAGTTCCTGCTGGCTGCCGGCAGCGCCGGTATCGAAGCGGCGACCAACATCGTGGTGCGCGAGGCCAACCACACCATGCTGCTTTACGTCTACGCAGCGGTGACGTTGTTCTGCCTGATCACCTTCCGCAGCTGGCGCGCGACGCTGGTGGCGCTGTTGCCTCTGGTCCTGACTTCGATTCTTTGTGAAGCCTTGATGGTGGCCATGGGCATCGGCGTGAAAGTGGCGACTTTGCCCGTGATCGCGTTGGGGGTGGGGATCGGCGTGGACTACGCGTTGTATCTGCTCAGTGTGCAGTTGCATTTCCAGCGCCAGGGTCTGTCGCTGTCCCAGTCCTACCGCAACGCCGTGTCGTTCACGGGCCGGGTGGTCGGCCTGGTCGGCATCACCCTGGCGGCAGGCGTGGTGTGCTGGGTCTGGTCGCCGATCAAGTTCCAGGCTGACATGGGCATCCTGCTGACCTTCATGTTCCTGTGGAACATGCTCGGCGCGCTGATCCTGATTCCGGCCCTGTCGTACTTCCTGTTGCGCAATCGGGCGCTGGAACGGGGTGACGTTACCGACGAAACCCCAGCACAAACCGATACCTGCGATACCGCTCAACGTCCTGGCATGCCCCATGCCGTGACCACTTCCGAGTAAGTTAAAGATGTCTGACTACAACGCTCCTCTGCGCGACATGCGCTTCGTACTCAACGAGGTTTTTCAGGTGTCCCGGCTGTGGGCCAGTTTGCCTGGCCTGGCTGAAGTGATCGATGAAGAAACCGCTGCCGCGATCCTCGAAGAGGCCGGCAAAATCAGCGGCGAAGTCATTGCACCCTTGAACCGTGCCAGCGACGAACAAGGTTGTACCTGGAACAACGGCTCGGTCAGCGCACCGGACGGTTTTGCGCAGGCGTACCAGGCATTCGCCGAGGGCGGTTGGGTCGGTGTCGGCGGTGATCCGCACTACGGTGGCATGGGCATGCCCAAGGCCATTTCCGCGCAGGTCGAAGAGATGGTCAACGCGGCCAGCCTGTCGTTCGGCCTGTACCCGATGTTGACCGCCGGCGCGTGCCTGTCGATCAAGGCCCACGCCAGTGAAGAACTGAAAGCGACGTACCTGCCGAACATGTACGCCGGCACCTGGACCGGTTCGATGTGCCTGACCGAGGCCCATGCCGGCACCGATCTGGGCTTGATCCGCACCAAGGCCGAACCTCAGGCCGACGGCAGCTATGCGATCAGCGGCAGCAAGATTTTCATCACCGGTGGCGACCACGACCTGACGGAAAACATCATCCATCTGGTCCTGGCCCGCCTGCCGGATGCACCGGCGGGGCCTAAAGGCATTTCCCTGTTCCTGGTGCCGAAAGTATTGGTCAATGCCGACGGTTCACTGGGCGAAAAAAACGCCCTGTCCTGCGGCTCCATCGAGCACAAGATGGGCATCAAGGCCTCCGCTACCTGCGTCATGAACTTTGACGGCGCGAAAGGCTGGATCGTCGACGCGCCGAACAAAGGCCTGGCGGCGATGTTCACCATGATGAATTACGAACGCCTGGGTGTGGGTATCCAGGGCCTGGCACAGGGTGAGCGCTCGTATCAGAACGCCGTCGCCTATGCCCGTGACCGCCTGCAAAGTCGTGCGCCGACCGGCGCGCAATGCAAAGACAAATCCGCCGACCCGATCATCGTCCACCCGGACGTGCGCCGCATGCTGCTGACCATGAAAGCCTTGAACGAAGGCGGTCGTGCATTCTCGACGTACGTGGCCATGCAACTGGACACCGCCAAGTACAGCGAAGACGAAACGACCCGCAAGCGTGCTGAAGAATTGGTGGCGTTGCTGACGCCGGTGGCCAAGGCGTTTCTCACCGACATGGGCCTGGAGACCACGATTCACGGTCAGCAAGTCTTCGGCGGCCATGGCTACATTCGCGAGTGGGGCCAGGAGCAACTGGTGCGCGACGTGCGCATCACGCAAATCTACGAAGGCACCAACGGCATCCAGTCGCTGGACCTGGCCGGGCGCAAGATCGTCGCCAGCGGCGGGGCGCTCTATCGTCTGTTCGCTTCGGAAATTCGCGACTTCACCGCCAACGCCAGTGCTGACCTTGGCGAGTTCACCAAGCCGTTGAACGCCGCGCTGGACACCCTCGACGAATTGACCGAGTGGTTGCTGGACCGGGCGAAAAACAACCCGAACGAAATCGGTGCAGCCTCGGTCGAGTACCTGCATGTGTTCGGCTACACCGCCTACGCCTACATGTGGGCGCGGATGGCCAAGGCCGCCCTGAGCGCGCCTTCCGAGGACGACTTCTACGCGAGCAAGCTCGGCACCGCGCGTTTCTACTTCGCCCGGTTGTTGCCGCGCATCCATTCGTTGAGCGCGTCGGCCCAGGCCGGCAGCGAATGCCTCTACGAACTGGATGCAGAGCAGTTCTGATCGCCATGCCCCCGCGACTTCCGGCCTAGCGCCGGAAGTCGAATGCAACCGTGTGCATCACGGGGCATTGAGCCAACGCTAAAAAGGACCAGGAACCCCCAACCATGATGGCGACAAAAATAATCCCGCCCGCCGACGGCGCCTATGCCTATCCCTTGCTGATCAAACAGCTCTTGCTGTCCGGTGTGCGCTACGAGCCGGGCCGGGAAATCGTGTATGCCGACAAACTGCGCTACAGCTACCAGACGCTCAACAAGCGTATCCGCCGGCTGGCCAATGCCCTGACGGCGGCCGGCGTCAAGGCTGGCGACACCGTGGCATTGCTCGACTGGGACAGCCATCGCTACCTGGAGTGCTTCTTCGCCGTGCCGATGATCGGCGCGGTGCTGCACACGGTGAACATCCGTCTTTCGCCGGATCAGGTGCTCTTCACCATGAACCACGCCGAAGATGATGTGGTGCTGGTGCATGATGATTTCCTGCCGTTGCTGGAGCCGATCCAGGACAAACTCACCACCGTCAAACGCTACGTGCAATTGACGGACGATTCGGCGACCGATACCTCATTACCGGTGTTGGGCGAGTATGAGCACCTGCTGTCCCAGGCCTCAGACCAGTACGACTTCCCCGATTTCGACGAGAACTCGGTGGCGACGCTGTTCTACACCACCGGCACCACCGGCGACCCGAAAGGGGTGTATTTCACCCATCGCCAATTGGTCTTGCACACGTTGAATGCCGTCGCCACGCTGGGCGTTTATCAAGGCCAGCCGCTGCTGCGTTCCGATGACGTGTACATGCCCATCACACCGATGTTTCACGTGCATGCGTGGGGTGTGCCGTATGTCGCGACACTGATGGGCATCAAGCAGGTCTATCCCGGCCGCTACGAACCCAACAGCCTGGTCAAACTCTTCCGCGAAGAAAAGGTCACGTTCTCCCACTGCGTACCGACCATTTTGCAAATGATCCTGAACTGCGAGGCGGCCAAACAGACCCGTTTCGACGGTTGGAAAATGCTCCTGGGCGGCAGCGCGTTGACCCTGGGGATTGCCAGCGAGGCGAGCGCCAAAGGGATTGCGGTGCACTGCGGTTACGGCATGTCGGAAACCTGCCCACTGCTGTGCCTGACTTACCTGCGTGAAGACGACCTTGCGCAATCCACCGAGGAGCAACTGGCCATCCGCATCAAGACCGGGACACCGGTGCCGATGGTCGACCTGAAAATCATCGATGCCAGTGGCAACGACGTTGTCCATGACGGCGAGTCCCTTGGGGAAATCGTGGTCCGCGCGCCCTGGCTGACCCAAGGCTATTTGCATGAGCCCGAAAAGGGTGCCGAGCTGTGGCAGGGCGGTTGGCTGCACACCGGCGACATGGCTTCCATCGACCCGTTGGGCGGGGTGGAAATCAAAGACCGAATCAAGGATGTGATCAAGACCGGGGGCGAGTGGATCAGCTCCCTGGAGCTGGAGAGCCTGATCAGCGAGCACGAGGCGGTGATGTCCGTCGCGGTCGTCGGCATTGTCGATGAACAGTGGGGCGAACGGCCCATGGCGCTGGTGGTGTGCGAACCGGGGCAGTATCTGGATCGTAAAATCCTTGAAGCGCATCTTCAAGGCTTTGTCGAGAGTGGCCGCATCAACAAATGGGCGATCCCCAAGCAGTTCAAGTTCGTGGCTGAAATCCCCAAGACCAGTGTGGGGAAAATCAACAAGAAGCTCATTCGCGAACACGCGTTGGCTGAAGGTTGAGGCCACCGGGAGTTGGCTGGACGCGGACTTCCCGGGGTAGTAAATGAACGTGGCGTGAGGGCAACCTCACGCCACGTTTTTGTTTGTGCCTGTCTGGCGTTTTGTGAGGGCGAATTAGAGATTTGCCCTACGGCCATTGCCTACTTCCCTGACTTCTTTCCGGTTTGATCCCCGGCAAAGTCTCGCGCGCCCATTTTCTGCGCGAGGGATTGCTGATGTTCGACCCGATTTTCCACTCCACTTCATACCGTTCGGTGCGTTGATGGCGCACATCGCCCGCATCGAGCAGGAGCTCGACCGTTTTCCGGACACCTTGTCTCTCTACCGTGAACAGCTGAAACGCGGGTATGGCCAAGCGGCAGACCAAGCCAGTCACATTGCTGATTTGCCTTCGCTGATGGGTATGGAACGGATCGTCCGATTCGGCAACACCATCACCACGGTGAGCAGTGGCGACGACGAGTTTTTCTCTACCGTCGTGCAATGCCAGAAGGGCGGAAAGCTAGAAATCGAGAGCAAGTTTGAATCGGTTTATGACGTTCCCGTGGGGAATATTCAGGTCGATGTAATTGCCATGGATGGCGGCAAGATCACACCGGTCAAGCTCGATGAAAATGGCAAAGGGACTTTCACGGGGGAAGCGGGCAAGTTCTATCGCATCCACGTCAACGACGAAGTAACACCGCAGCAAGTCGATGATCTTTTCTCTTCTTACGACGGTCTGACCGCAGAACTGGGGGGTTGGTTACGCAAAGAATGGGAAGGGTTTAAGCCGCAGTGGTCGCAGTCGACTTTTGCGGCTGCCGGGAATGGATTGCTGGCGGGAGGATGGGCCGCGGTCATGGGGGTTTGGGATGGCCTGAGCCTTGTCTTTGACATCCTCAAAAATCCAGGCGCTCACCTTGAAAAGCTTGGCAGCGGTGCGCAGCACCTCATCGATCTGGCGAAGCAATCTCCTGCAGCGATGGAAAAAGCCATGCTGCTGGCCAGTGATGAAGCGGCGCTTTGTCTGCTGTTTCGCGCTGCCAGTCTGTGGTTGTCGGCGTTACCACCCAGTGAAGTGGCAGGTAAGGCGGCAGAGCTGAGACCTATCAAGTGGAGTTCGAGTTGGTACTTCCCGACAACGATGTTGTCGCTGCGGCAGAGGAGCCACTCCCTACACTCATAGAAATGATAGGTAACGGATTTTCATGCGCGCTTTATGGGTATTTGGATGGGAGCGTGTTTCGATCTTTCGTTGATTTTTCGGATCAGGACATTCACTACGACCATCCTCATCTGAACGGACAATTTGTAAAAATTCAGGTGGATCGAATAGACGTGTCTTTCTGATGGCAATTGCGAAATTTCTGGGCAAGCTCGTCGGAAGTTTCCTTCAACTCGTATCGATTTCCATGAACTGGTGCAGGTCGGCCCTCATCGATAGTCTTTCACCTGTCGCTGCAAATTCAGTGACAGGGTGTGGAAGCCCTTCTATCGTTAGGCGCGTCACGCGCCACCAGTTCGGCGTGTTTTATCGTCTGTGTTTTATGGTGGCTGTGCGCGGGGCGCTTTCGAGTGCGCCGGGTGCCTAACGTCCCGGTCTTCCACACCTGCGTACAGCCGCCACCTATTGCGTGGAAGTGATTTTTGGCGGCTTCTATCCATACGTTAGGACTTAAATCGATGAAAACTCTGACACCCGACCCACCCTACGAAAAACCAATCCCCCACCCCGACAACCGCTTCATGGCCCTCACCGGCAACTGCACCGACATGCCCACGCTGTTCGTCGATACCCACGCGCCGCTCGATGTTTTATACGAAGCCGCCAACTATCGAATTCGCGCCGTCACGCAGGTGCTGGAGAACATTTCGATGCGAGGTTCGGTTGAGTGCGAATCCTTCATCCTCAGCGACTTCGCGTTGCTCTGCGCCATTCCATTGCGCGATGGCTGTGATGTGCTGGATGTAGTGGGGCGGCGATTGCGGGCACGGACCTCTGAGGTTTAGAAATTGAGGATCAGGCTCAACAATCGGGCTGCCTGATCTGGCCTCTTCGCGAGCAGGCTCGCTCCCACAGTTGATCGCATTCCAATGTGGGAGCGAGCCTGCTCGCGATGGCGTCGGAAAATTCAGCGATGCCCTGCAAGCAATGAATCCTCTTTTTCTGGCGCAGGGGCAGACCAAGCACTAACAACCGACTGCAAAAACTGCTGCGACAACTCAGGTTTATCCAGCGCCCTGGCAATGAGCATTGCGCCGGCTATCGATGCCAGGATTCGCAGCGACTCCTTGTACTTCTCCTCATGGTTTTCGCCTTCGACAAGCACCATCAGCGTTTCGATCAAACGCTCGACGCCTTTGGTGAACGAGCTGCTGACCGTGCTGCCTGTTCGGGCGACGTCAGCGGCCAGTGCGGGGATGGGGCAGCCTTCGGTCCAGTTGTCCATGTGGCTTTGCGTCAGGTAGCCCTCAATCAGCGCCGGGATGGATTTAGCGTTTTGCCAATCCTGGATGTTGGACTCGAACGTGCGGCTGACGGCTTCTGAAGCCAGCTGTTCCTTGCCCCCTGGAAACTGTCCGTAGAAGCCGCCGTGGGTCAGGCCGACTGAACGCGACAGTTCGCCGATGCCGATCCCGTCGATGCCTTTTTCCCGGTACAAGCGGGACGCGGCAGTGAGGATCGCCTCTTTGTTGGCTGCTGCCTGGTCTTTCGTGACTTTCATGAACGGCTCCTGTCGCCGAACGGGCCTTGCCAAGGCCACGTGTCGCTGAGATGTTGTTATTTATTATGTTCGTCATATAAGATCGCCGCAATGGCTTTGTCGGTGTCAGCGAATGTCTGGCGACTCCCGAGCCGGTGGCTCATGCCACAACACTCTACGTGGGCTGATCTATGCAGCGTAATGATCTTCGCAGTATCGATTTGAATCTGCTGGTGGTTTTCGAAGCGCTTATGCAGGAGCGCAGTGTCAGCCGTGCCGCGAAGAAACTGTCGCTCGGACAACCGGCGGTCAGCGGGTCCCTGGTGAGATTGCGAAGGCTGTTCAACGACCCGTTGTTTGAGCGCCACGGACGCACCATGGTGCCCACCGCGCGGGCGTTGTGTGCGGCGCAGACGCTGGGGCCAGCGCTGGATTCTGTGTGTCATGCGCTGGCGAATAACAAGGCTTGAACCGGGGTAAGTCTCTTTTTTTGCCTTTAAACATGACGACCATCATTTAAGTTGATACCCAACTTCACTCCGTTCAATTCGTCGATACCTCGCGCGAGGTCGAGAATCCGGAAATTCCTAAACCGTCTGGCGGACACCCCCCATGGAACAGTCACTGAAACCTTTGCGTTATCCCCTTGCTGTGTTGGCTCTGACGGTCCTCACCGCGTGTGATCGAACACCCAACGCCGCTCAGGCTCCGGGAGCGCCGCACGTCACCGTCGCCAAAGTGCTTGAGCAACCCATCACTGAATGGGATGAAGTGACTGCCCGGCTGGAAGCACCGGAAACCGTTGAGGTCCGCCCACGGGTTTCCGGTCAGATCGAACGTGTTGCCTTTACCGACGGTGTGCTGGTGAAGAAAGGCGATTTGCTGTTCCAGATTGACCCGCGTCCGTTCGAACACGAAGTCCATCGTATCGAAGCGCAGCTGCAACAGGCTCGCGCCACGCTGGTTCGCACCGGTAATGAAGCGCAGCGTGGTCAGCGTCTGTTGAACAGCAACGCCATTTCCGCCGAGCTGGCTGACACCCGCACCACCACCGCGCAAGAAGCCAAGGCCGGTGTCGATGCCATTCAGGCGCAGTTGGATCTTGCACGCCTGAACCTCAGTTTCACCCGCGTCACCGCCCCGATTTCCGGCCGTGTCAGCCGTGCGGAAATCACCGCTGGCAACATCGTGACCGCCGACACCACACCCCTGACCAGCGTGGTCTCCACCGACAAGGTCTATGCCTATTTCGATGCAGACGAACGCTTGTTCCTCAAATACAGCCAGCTCTCGCGCCAAGGGCAACGCAGTCAAACCACCCCCGTGTACATGGGCCTGTCGAACGAGGAGGGTAACAGCCACCTCGGACAAATGAGCTTCGTCGACAACCGGGTCAATCCCAAGACCGGCACCATTCGTGGTCGCGCGGTGTTCGACAATGCTGACGGCCAATACACCCCGGGCTTGTATGCCCGGTTGAAGCTGGTGGGCAGCGCAGCCTATGCCGGCCTGCTGATCAAGGACGAAGCGGTGGGCACCGACCTGGGCAAGAAGTTCGTGCTGGTGATCGATCAGGACAACAAGGCCGTGTACCGCAGCGTCGATCTTGGGCCGAAGCTCGAAGGTTTGCGCATCGTGCGCAGCGGCTTGCAGAAAGAGGACCGCATCGTCATCAACGGCCTGCAACGGGTTCGCCCTGGCGCTGTGGTCGCCCCGCAGGATGCGCCGATGGCCGATGCGGAAACCGTCGCGACCCTGAACCGTCAACGTCAGGCCATCGAGGCGGGCAATCAACCTGCCGCTCCGTCCTCGATCTCAGACAAATCACCGGCGCTGGTGAAAACGGATGCGTCCGTTTCACCTCGCGGATAAGAGAACACCGCCATGAAATTCTCTCAGTTCTTTATCACGCGGCCGATCTTCGCGGCGGTGCTGTCGCTGCTGATCCTGATCGCCGGGGTGATCTCGCTGTTCCAGCTACCGATCAGCGAATACCCCGAAGTGGTGCCGCCGACGGTGGTCGTGCATGCCAACTACCCGGGGGCCAACCCCAAGGTCATCGGTGAAACCGTTGCGGCGCCGCTCGAACAAGCCATCACCGGCGTCGAGAACATGCTGTACATGTCCTCGCAGTCCACCGCTGACGGCAGACTGACGCTCACCGTGACGTTCGCATTGGGCACTGACCTGGACAACGCTCAGGTCCAGGTACAAAACCGTGTGACCCGCACCGAGCCCAAGTTGCCCGAGGAAGTCACGCGCATCGGTATCACGGTCGACAAGGCTTCTCCCGAGCTGACTTTGCTGGTGCATCTGGTCTCGCCGGACAAGCGCTACGACATGCTCTACCTGTCCAATTACGCGATCCTCAACGTCAAGGATGAGCTGGCGCGCCTGGACGGTATTGGTGACGTGAAGATGTTCGGTATCGGCGACTACTCGCTGCGAATCTGGCTTGACCCTCAGAAAACCTCGTCGCGCAATCTCACCGCTATCGATGTGGTCAACGCGGTACGCGAGCAGAACCGTCAGGTCGCGGCCGGGCAACTGGGGTCACCGCCCGCGCCCAATGCCACAAGTTTCCAGATGTCGATCAACTCTCAGGGTCGGTTGGTCACCGAAGAAGAGTTCGAAAACGTCATCGTCCGCGCAGGCAGTAACGGTGAAATTACCCGCCTCAAAGACATCGCCCGGGTCGAGCTTGGTTCCAACCAATACGCGTTGCGCGCCTTCCTCAACAACCAGGAAGCGGTGGCGATGCCGATCTTCCAGCGCCCGGGCTCCAATGCCATCGACATCTCCGACCAGGTGCGGGCGAAGATGGCCGAGTTGAAGAAAAACTTCCCGGAAGGCATGGACTACGAGATCGTCTACGACCCGACCATCTTCGTGCGCAGCTCGATTGAAGCCGTGGTTCATACCCTGTTTGAAGCACTGATCCTCGTGGTGCTGGTGGTGATTCTGTTCCTGCAAACCTGGCGCGCCTCGATCATTCCACTGGTCGCGGTACCGGTGTCGTTGATCGGCACATTCGCCGTGATGCACTTGCTCGGATTCTCGCTCAACGCCCTGTCGCTGTTCGGTCTGGTACTGGCCATCGGGATCGTCGTCGACGATGCGATCGTGGTGGTGGAGAACGTCGAGCGCAACATCGAGTCGGGGCTTGAACCGATCGAGGCGACCAAAAAAGCCATGGGCGAGGTGACGGGGCCGATCATCGCCACGGCCTTGGTGTTGTGCGCGGTGTTCGTACCGGCAGCGTTTATTTCCGGCTTGACCGGACAGTTCTATAAACAGTTCGCGTTGACCATTGCCATTTCGACGGTGATCTCCGCGTTCAACTCCCTGACCTTGTCGCCCGCATTGGCTGCGGTCCTGCTCAAGGCCCACGGCGCGCCAAAAGACCGTTTCTCCCGGGTGCTGGATCGTGTGCTCGGTGGCTGGTTGTTCAAACCGTTCAACCGGTTCTTCGACAAGGCCAGTCACGGCTATGTGGTTGCCGTGGCCAAAATCATCCGCGGCAGCAGTGTGGCCTTGCTGGTTTACGCCGGACTGATCGCGATGACGTACTTGGGCTTCAGCACGACCCCGACCGGTTTCGTGCCGACCCAGGATAAAAAATACCTGGTGACCTTTGCGCAATTGCCAGACGCGGCCAGCCTTGATCGCACCGAGTCGGTGATCCGTCGCATGAGCACCATCGCGATGAACGAGCCGGGTTTCGACAGCGCCGTGGCCTTCCCGGGTTTGTCGATCAACGGTTTCACCAACAGCCCCAACGCCGGTATCGCGTTCATCGGCTTGCGGCCCTTCGATGAACGCAAGGATCCGAGCCTGTCTGCCGGGGCGATTTCTGCTTCATTGAACGCCAAGTTCGGCAGCATCCAGGACGCTTACATTGCGGTGTTTCCGCCACCACCGGTTCAAGGCCTGGGCACTATTGGCGGGTTCCGCCTGCAGATCGAAGACCGGGGCAACCTGGGTTATGACGAGCTGTACAAAGAAACCATGAACATCATCACCAAGAGTCGCAGCGTGCCGGAGCTGGCCAACCTGTTCACCAGCTACACGGTCAATGTGCCGCAAGTCGAGGCGGCCATCGACCGAGAAAAAGCCAAGACCCACGGTGTCGCGATCAGTGAAATTTTCGACACGTTGCAGGTCTATCTCGGGTCGCTGTATGCCAACGACTTCAACCGTTTCGGTCGTACCTATCAGGTCAACGTTCAGGCCGAGCAGCAGTTCCGTCAGGAACCCGAGCAAATCGGTCAGCTGAAAGTGCGCAATGACCGCGGCGAGATGATCCCGTTGGCCACTTTCGTCAACGTCAGCCCGACGTCCGGGCCGGATCGGGTCTCGCACTACAACGGTTTCGTCACCGCGGAAATCAACGGCAGCGCAGCCCCTGGCTACAGCTCCGGTCAGGCGCAAGCCGCGATTGAAAAGCTGCTCAAGGAAGAACTGCCCAATGGCATGACCTACGAGTGGACCGACCTGACCTTCCAGCAGATTTTGTCGGGCAATACGGCGCTGCTGGTGTTCCCGCTCTGCGTGCTGTTGGCGTTCCTGGTACTGGCTGCGTTGTATGAAAGCTGGAGCCTGCCGCTGGCGGTGATCCTGATCGTCCCGATGACCCTGCTGTCGGCGATTGCCGGGGTGATCATTTCCAAGGGCGACAACAACATCTTCACCCAGATCGGCTTGATCGTACTGGTAGGCCTGGCCTGCAAGAACGCGATTCTGATTGTCGAGTTCGCCAAGGACAGACAAGAGCAAGGCATGTCGCCGTTGGAGGCTGTCCTGGATGCTTGCCGCATGCGTCTGCGGCCGATTCTGATGACCTCGTTCGCGTTCATCATGGGGGTGATCCCGCTGGTGACGTCCACCGGTGCCGGTTCGGAAATGCGCCGGGCCATGGGGGTGGCGGTGTTCTCCGGGATGCTCGGTGTGACGTTCTTCGGATTGCTGCTGACCCCGGTTTTCTTTGTCCTGATTCGTCGCTACATCGAGCGCAAAAAAGCGCGCCAAGTCACCCATGTCCACCCGGCAAACGCTTCGAATTCGGAGGCACACTGATGAATGCTTCAACGCTTTTTTTACCCGGTCTTCTGGTCGCTGCGCTCGCCGCCTGCACGGTTGGCCCCGATTACAAAACACCTGACACGGCACCTGCGAATGTCGTCTCGGCACAGACCAGCAACTATGATCAAACTCATTTTGAGACGGTGTGGTGGCGTCAGTTTGACGACCCCACACTCAACCAACTGGTGAGCAAGTCCCTTGAGGGCAACCGCAATCTGCGGGTCGCTTTCGCTCGCTGGAAAGCAGCCCGTGCGATTCGTGATGACATCAGCAACGACAACTTGCCGGTCGTCACCAGCCGCGTGAGCAGCCATCAGGGCAAGGCACAAGTGCCAGGGCAGACCGAAAACCGCGTCAATACCGAGCGTTATGACCTGGGCCTGGACATGGCGTGGGAAGTCGATCTGTTTGGCCGGATCCAGCGTCAACTGGAGTCCAGCGACGCTCAGGAAGACGCCGTGGCCGCCGACCTGTATCAACTTCGCGTGACCATGATTGCCGAGTTGGTCGATGCCTATGGGCAGTTACGGGGCGCGCAACTGCGGGAAAAAATAGCCTTGGCCAACCTCAAAAATCAGCATGACTCGCGCACTGTGACAGTCAGCCTGCGTGATGCCGGGGTGGGCAATGAACTCGACGTGGTGCGTGCCGATGCCCGGTTGGCTGCTGTCGAGGCGACGGTGCCGCAACTGCAAGCGGAGCAGGTGCGGCAGAAAAACCGCATCGCCACGCTCTTGGGCGAGCGCCCGGATACATTGAGCGTGTCGTTGGAGCCGGCCGACTTGCCAGCGATCGCCAAAGCACTGCCGATTGGCAATCCCGCCGAGTTACTGCGCCGGCGTCCTGATGTCCTTGCCGCCGAGCGCAGACTGGCGTCCGCCACGGCGGATATCGGCGTGGCCACCGCCGATTTGTTCCCTCGGGTCAGCTTGAGCGGGTTTCTCGGTTTCACCGCGAGTCGCGGTTCGCAAATAGGTTCCAGTGCCGCCCGGGCATGGGGACTGGGCCCGAGCATTACCTGGGCGGCCTTTGATCTGGGCAGTGTGCGAGCGCGCATTCGCGGTGCCAATGCCAACGCAGAAGGCGCCTTGGCCACTTATGAGCAGCAAGTGCTGCTGGCGCTGGAAGAATCTGAAAATGCGTTCAGCGACTATGGCAAACGCCAACAACGCTTGCTCTCGTTGATCAAGCAAAGCGAGTCGAGCCGTGCAGCGGCGGACCTGGCGGCGATCCAGTACCAGGAAGGGACGGTGGACTACCTGGTTTTGCTGGATGCACAGCGCGAGCGACTCAATGCCGAGGATGCTCAGGCGCTGGGTGAGACTGAACAGTATCGAGGGATCGTCGCTATCTACAAATCGTTGGGCGGTGGTTGGGACAGCGGTGAAAACAAGGTCGCGCGACTGGATTGAGTGGCCCGACTCCCTGGGCAGTGGCAGGCAAAGGTGAGGGCGCGCGGAGTGGTCACCAACCGGTTGGTGCCACTCCTCGCCAAACAATCACTGTCAGAGCGAGTAACCAGGTGCCTGTCCGAGATGATTGTCCTGAGCGCCAGCCATCAAGTGCATTGGAATGTGAGGTTGTTCTTCCAGGGAGGGGACTTCGAAGCTCCCCACAATTTGAACGTGCCGCTCACTCACCGCGATCGACTCTACTGCCTGTGCTTTTGCCATTCTCGCGTGGTTCGCTGCGATTTCACTGAGGGTTGACACGTTAAATCTCCGGTGACTCACCAAGCGTTTCGCTGGGGTCCTTAAGCGTTAATTGGATGGCCGTTGCGTCAGAATTACGTCGTTTCTGGGATGCCAGATCGGCCTTTGCAAACCCCAAGCCAGAACTCTGGCGCGTTGAGCGCCAGGTTTCCCTATGCGACGAATGGTTGTAAACACTCGGTAACTTGCCCCGACGCGGCTGCAAACGAGGCCTTACTACCCTGTCTCGCACCATCAAAGAGTGACCTCAAAATCAACGATGGCACCTGCGGCAAATACATAGGAGCGGGGAGTGGGGATGTACTCCTCTTTCTCTTCCTTTTTCTTCAGCAACACCCCGGAAGCATCGCAATAAATGACTTCATCGTGCTCGTTTACGCCGCGAATGATGAATGTGTATTCAAAACCCGGATCAACCTCTATGCCGGCAGTCATCGGCACGCGCTCGACATCACGCCAAAAGTACTTCGCGAGACGTTGCAAGACGTTTTGTTGACGAATCACACCCATTAATCGTTGAGGCGTGGTGCCATCGACCACCGGTGTTGATTGTTGTGTAATTTCCACGATTCTTTCCGCAAGATTCCGGTGTACTTTCAAGGCGACCCAAGCCTTGGTCTTTGGCGGCTTCGGCGCGATGTTTTCAGCCTTGCGATTTTGTCGCAAGTTCAGGGCGACCATCAGTGAGTTGACGCTTGCACTACCACCGGCAAGTACGAGTGCCGTCAGGAATCGTGTTTCAAAACTGGATGTTACCTGCGAAATATAGATGTTCATCAGGTCGGCAACGAAGTCGATATTGAAACTTTTAATGATGAGATAAGCAGCAAGAAACATCACGACCGTGCGAACGCCGCGTCCATCAAAGAACTCCAGGAAGACTCGCCAGTTGAACACCACGGCGAATGCCGATTCGAGTATCACTGCCAATATGAGCATTGCAAAAAGAAGCCGCGTTGTCTTGCCGATCAATGCGGGGTCTTGCGCAGTCGGAGTATTGGTAATTTCGAACAGGTTGGTTTTTGACGTTTCGCCTTGCTTAAAAGTGATGGGCACTTCGCCTGTTGAAGGAGGCGGGTTCGCGGCGGTATAGATCAGAACCCAGTAATTGCTGGGTGTGCCTGTGGTGAGTACCCGTGCACCTGCAGGTGCTGTGCCCTCAATTTTGATCTCTTCGTTGCCTTGCGCCACGATGATCGTGGCGCCGGGTTGTACAAACAAGCGGGCGACTTCAGCCTTTGCGGGCATGGCGATCGCCAGCCATGCGAGCAATGACAAGACGATTGCCGACAGCCAGTGATACTTGAAGTTCGTTGCTGTTAAGTGGGTGGTCCACATCGATACTGCTCCTTCTTAGTTGAGGGGGACTCATGCAGCATCGAGCGCTAACCCGGTTCATGCGAACGCTGATGAAAATATAATCGCAAGTGGTGAATTAGCAAATTATGCGCAGGGATATAAACGTCGGTGTAAAGGTAACTTATCACTTGCTTTTCAATAATTTGCTGGTAATAGAACGCATAGCGAAATTTCATATGCCTTTCTTTGACATCAATCACTAAGCGCTCTTGACTGGTAGTCAATTGCCAATGGCTGATCCGAAGCCCGGCCACTTATATTGAGTTATGGCTCTGTTCCCAGTTGGCAGTTTCTCGCGTTGTTGAATTTATACGGTTAGTCAGACAAGGAGATCGAGGGTGGACAAGTCCGACTACGCACCACCGGCCATGCGCAAACTGCGGGTGTATGCATTCGACCCACAAGCCTCGACTCAAATGGACACGGTGCGGATCAACCACGCCACCATCGAATTGCCATGGGAGCAGCGTTGGGAACCCGATATCTTGCCGGGGCCGGTGAACGAGTACCTGGAGGTCATTGATGTCGATCCTACCAGCGGCCAGTTCTACAAACCGGTTAACTTGAATGACCCGCATGTGTTGGCCCAGGATGGCATCGCGCCTTCGGAGGGCGACCCGCGTTTCCATCAGCAAATGGTCTTCGCCGTTGCGATGAAAACCATCAAATTGTTCGAGCGGGCATTGGGGCGCAAAGTGTTCTGGTCACCCAGAGCTATCGAGGATAAGCGGACAAAGAAGCTGACCTACGGCTATGTCCGCCGGTTACGTATTTATCCTCACGCCTTACGCGAAGCGAATGCCTACTACAGCCCGGCAAAAAAGGCGTTGTTGTTCGGTTACTTCAAGGCATCACTGAGCAACGCCGGGGTGAACTTGCCGGGTGGCTGGATATTCACGGCGTTGTCCCACGATATTGTCGCGCATGAAACCACGCACGCCATTCTGGATGGCTTGCACCGTCGTTACATCGAATCCACCAGCGTTGATAGCCTGGCGTTTCACGAAGCCTTCGCCGACATCGTTGCACTGTTGATGCATTTTACGTTGCCGGAAGTGGTGTCCAGTCAGTTGGCCGCGCGCCGTGGGGATCTGACCGAGCGTTCCTGGTTGAGCGGCCTGGCCCGTCAGTTCGGCGAGGCGTCGGGGCGCTACTCGGCATTGCGCGATGCAATCGACGAAAAGGGCAAGGACGGCTTGCCTGACCCTACGCGGCTTGCACAATTGAGCGAGCCCCATGAACGCGGCGCGATACTGGTCGCCGCTGTGTTCGACGCATTCATCACCATTTACGAGCAACGTACGACCGATCTTTTTCGGCTGGCAGGGCATGACAAGGCATCGACGGCCAACCTGTCGACCGAATTGATCGCACGCCTGACCCGCGAAGCTGTGAAGGCTGCCGATCATGTCCTGAGGATGTGCATTCGTGCATTGGACTATTTGCCACCCGTGGATGTGCACTTCGGCGAGTTTCTGCGGGCCATTGTCACAGCTGATAACGACCTTGTACCGGACGACCGCATGCACTATCGCCTGGCAGTTATCCAGGCGTTCCGTCGACGCGGCATTTTTCCGGACAAATGCTTATCACTGGCGCCGGACAGTTTGCTCTGGGAATCATTGAAGGGTTATCAGACAGAAGAGCTTTCCCTGACCGCCGATGACCTGCTGGCCTTTCAGGCACCGCCCAAATCCAATTGGCCAGGTGGCTCACTTGATTTAACGCCGCAGTACCTGCGGGGCAATGCATTTCTCCAGTCCGAGCATAATCGTCAAGTGGTGTGGAACTGGCTGATGGAAGAGTCAGACCATGACGCTGAATGGGAGAAGGTCTTGGGGATTTTCTTCATGGCCCATCCCGACGCAACCAAGAAGCAAGGGGCGTTGTTTGTAGGATGGGATGGTGTTCAACCTGCCGTGGAGGTGCATTCGGTCCGCACCTGTCGCAGGGCCGGGCCGGACGGGCAGGACCTTCGGCAACTGGTCGTGGAAATTACCCAGCGCCGTCGCGGTTACTTCGACAGCGCGCAACAACTCAAGGAAGACCAGCAAGCCCCGCGCAAGGATGATCGCCGTTCCTATGACTTCACGTTCCGAGGGGGCGCGACACTGATCATTGACCTGCGTGATGGCACCCTGCGCTATGTCATCCGCAAGCGCATCGATGACGATGAACGTCTGGATGCCCAGAGGCGCTTCCTGCAAACCGGCAACGACTCTCTGACCATGACTTATCGAGAACCGCGCGCGGACGATAACCCCTTTGCCATGACCCACCGTGGAGTCTGACGCCATGACCAATGCAGATTTGCAGGGCAAGGTGGCGATTCGCATGTACCGCGGGATTTTGGGCGACTGCTTTCTGCTTCGCTATCTGGCCGCCGGGATCACCCGCCACATCTTGATCGACTGCGGTGTGCTTCAAGGGGTGACGGGGGCCAAACAGACAATGACGCGTATTGTCGACGACCTTCAAAAAACCACTGGCGGCTTGCTCGACCTGGTGGTGGTAACCCACGAGCATCACGATCACACGAGCGGCTTCCTGTATGAGCAAGCGCGCTTTTTTGGTGATGATTTTCGCATCGGTGAACTCTGGCTGGCCTGGACCGAGAACTCGAATGATTCCCAGGCCGTCGCACTGCACGCCCGATTCAAAAAGGCGAAAGTGGCGTTGGCGGGTGTCGTCGGCCTTAGCGGGCGTGGCACCCCATTGCACCAGGATGCACGAATCCAGACAGTGCATGGCCTGTCGGCCTTCATCGACCCGCTGGCCAGTAAAGAAAAAGACAAGCGCACAACCATCGAGAAACTCAAGGACAAGGCCGGATCGAAAGTGACCCGGTACCTGGAACCCGGTGATGTTGTGCGACCCGCCGCCATCGACGCGCTCAAGGCGTATGTCATGGGGCCACCGCGATCCGAAGAGCGCTTGCGCAAGGATTTGCCGAGCAAGGGGGCAGGGAAAGAGGTGTACATGACCAGCCTGGATGAGGCCATGGCGCTGGAGGAACGCACGCTGCGACTCAAAGGCGAGGTTCCGGACAATGTCGACTCACCCTTCGCGCCGCCTTATCAGCGACCTTTCTCCAGGGTCGCAGATGAAACGGATACCCATGGCGGGGGGGATGAAGAGTCGAGCAGCGTCGAGCAGCGCTATTTTGGCAGCGTTGACCAATGGCGCTGCATTGAGGACGAATGGCTGGACGGCGCGGAAACCCTGGCCCTGAAAATGGATTCGGACACCAACAACACCAGTCTGGTCCTGGCGTTCGAGTTGCCGGACGGCCAGATCCTGCTCTTTCCGGGCGATGCCCAGGTGGGCAACTGGCTGTCCTGGGGCGACCAGACTTACCCCAAAGACGCTATGTCAGGGAAGCCTCTGCCGCTGACCCGAGACGACATCCTCGCTCGGGTCACGCTTTACAAAGTCGGCCACCATTGCAGCCATAACGCCACTGCTCGTGCCGCAGGATTGGAAAAGATGAATGATTCCAGGTTGGTGGCGATGATCCCGGTGGTCGCCGATGTGGCGAAAGGCAATGACTGGAATATGCCTTACCCGGATCTCCTGAGTGCCTTGCAGCAACGTACCAGACAGCGGATCGTTTCCGGGGATGGAAACCCTGCAAGCGAAATCAAGGCCTTCGCCAACTCACCGACGGATCCGGCTAACCCGGTCACGTTAAGTTATGCGCCCGATGAGTTGTGGGTGGAGTTATTGATCCCGTACTGAATTCACCTCACCCCGACCAATGACCAACAGGTACAGGAGGTAGCGATGTCTTCGTATACAGTGACGGCCAGTACCCTCAACTTACGCAGCGAACCGAGTGTTGCACCGAAAAATCGACTGGCTACTTTGCCCCAAGGGCAAAAGGTCGAGAAGCTGGGAGTGCACAGTACCCAAACTGACTGGTGGCAGGTCAGCACGATGCTCAATGGTGTGTCGGTTACGGGGTATGTAAACAGTCAATACCTTGCGCCCGAAGGCGCCCCCGACAATCTCCCTGCCGCTACATCTATCAGTCCTGCTCACCTGACACCCAAACACCCAATACTGCGCTCAGCAGCCGAGGGGCGGGCGTTCCCCTTGAACGAAAACGGTATGCCATCTCGTGCGCAGGGCAGTGCAACGGAAAAAGTCCGGGACTTGCATCGCATCATCGAGTGGTTGGGGGTGGCCAGTAACCCGCGCTATACGAAGTCAAAAAGTGAAACTTACTGCAATATCTACGCTTACGACTTTTGCTGCCTTGCCGGGGTTTATCTGCCTCGTGTCTGGTGGACCCGCAAAGCCATTGCCGAACTCGCCAAAGGCAATCCTGTCGCGGTGCAGTACGAAAAGACTGTGAGCGAGTTAAGTGCAAACAGCTTGAACAATTGGTTTGAGGAGTTCGGCAGTGATTTTGGCTGGACGCGATCATTCGATATCAATGAGGTTCAAGAAGCTGCAAACGCTGGAAGTGTCTGTTTCATTTCAGGTCAGCGAGTTGACTTGAACCAATCGGGCCATATCTGTGCGGTCGTTCCAGAAACGGATGATCATCGCGCGCAGAGAAAAAACGGCGTGGTGGTGACCCCTTTGCAGAGTCAGGCAGGCAGCAACAATTTCAGCTATGGCGGGGTGGTCTGGTGGACGGCCAGCAAATTCAGGCGCTTTTCATTCTGGATTCATCCCTGAGCGTTTTCAGTATTGATATGCAAAAAAGGAATAAATAGATAATTATTTATTCCTTTTGTTGTTTGTGCGGGTGGTGCACTTTGAGGGCCTGCACCTTCGTACGCAGGTGCCCGACATCAGACAGGAAGCCTCAACATGACCATCAAAGCGATCAACGTCCGCAACCAGTTCAAAGGCGTCATCAAGGAAATCGTACAAGGCGAAGTGGTGTCCGAAATAGACGTGCAAACCGCCTCCGGAATCGTCACCTCAGTGATTACGACACGCTCGGTGCGCGATCTTGAATTGCAAGTGGGCAGCGAAGTGATTGCCTTCGTTAAATCCACCGAGGTCTCGATCGCCAAGCTCTGAATTCGTCAGCCAGTTCAGCCATCACGCACTTCGTAGCAGCAGGCTTCGCCAGCTGCTACGGATTGCGTCATTCCTTAACTTATCGGCATTGGCGTTTCCGTCACCCCGAGGTTTTCATGACGACACTTTTCAAGCGCTCCACGTTGACCTTATTGGCCACTTCCGTGGCGGCGATGAGTGCGTTACTCAGCCCCGTTGTTCAGGCCGAAGGCACCATCAGCATTGCCCAGCAATTTGGTATCGGTTACCTGATTCTGGATGTGGTCCGTGACCAGCAACTCATCGAGAAACAGGGCAAGGAGCAGGGTCTCGACATCAAGGTCGACTGGAGCAGTATTTCCGGGGCCACCGCGATGAACGAGGCGCTGCTGGCTGGCGCGCTGGATGTGGTGTCTGCGGGTGTCCCGCCGATGCTGACGATCTGGGATCGGACCAAGGGCAAACAAAACGTCAAGGCGATCGCTTCGCTGGGGTCGATGCCCAACTACCTGCTGACCAATAATCCGCAGGTTAAAACGCTCGAAGACTTCACTGAAAAGGATCGCATCGCCGTACCGGCAGCGGGTGTCGGTTTCCAGTCGCGCACCCTGCAGATTGAAACGGCCAGACAGTTTGGCGCGGACAACTTCAAAAAATTTGACGACATTTCGATCAGCCTGGCCCACCCGGACGCGACAGCGGCGCTGATCGCCGGCGGTTCGGAAATCAACGCGCATTTTTCCAGCCCGCCGTTCCAGTACCAGGAATTGCAGAGCCCCAACGTGCACAAAGTGCTGAGTTCCTACGACATATTGGGTGGCCAGGCCACGTTTAACGTGCTGTACACCACTGAAAAATTCCACGACGAGAACCCGAAAACCTACAAGGCGTTTTACGCCGCACTGGCCGAGGCCGAACAGATTATCAAGGCTGACAAGCCCGCAGCCGCGCAGACCTATATCCGCGTGGAGCAATCGAAACTATCCTTGCCATTGGTTGAGAAAATCGTCGCCGATCCGGAAATCGACTTTACCGTGGTGCCACAGCGAACCTATATCTACGCCGAGAAACTGCAGGCGTTGGGTGTGCTGAAAAACAAGGCTGATAGCTGGAAAGACTACTTCTTCGAGGAAGCACATGGCGGTGCAGGCAGTTGAGAGCAAACCGGACATCATGCAAGAACAGACCTACCAACGGCTGGACGTCGCCCACGGCAAACCGATCAAGCTCTGGACCGAAGGCGTCCCGGTTGAAGACGCCGCCAAACAGCAACTGATCAACACCGCCAGGATGCCGTTCATCTTCAAGCATCTGGCGGTCATGCCTGACGTGCATTTGGGCAAAGGCTCGACCATCGGCAGCGTCATTCCAACTCAAGGCGCGATCATTCCGGCCGCGGTCGGTGTGGACATCGGTTGCGGCATGATCGCCGCGTGCACGACGCTGACCGCCAGGGATTTACCCGACAACCTGCATGGTTTGCGTTGCGCCATCGAGAAAGCGGTGCCCCATGGCCGCACCGGTGGCCGTGGCGCTCGCGACAAAGGCGCCTGGGACAACGTGCCGAAACAGGCCGATCAGGCGTGGTCAGCACTGGCCTCGCGCTTCAAGGCGATCACCGACAAGTACCCGAAGCTCGCCCAGACCAACAACCGTGGGCATTTGGGCACATTGGGCAGCGGCAATCACTTCATCGAGGTGTGCCTGGATGAAACCGACCGCGTCTGGTTCATGTTGCACAGTGGTTCCCGAGGTGTCGGCAACGCCATTGGCAACCTGTTCATTCAACTGGCCCAGGCGGATATGCGCGAGCACCTCGCCAACCTGCCGGACCGCGACCTGGCGTACTTCAAGGAAGGCAGCCGGCACTTCAACGACTACGTCGAAGCGGTAGGCTGGGCACAGGATTTCGCCAGGCAAAATCGCGCGTTGATGATGCACGCGGTGATCCAGGTGACCCGGCAAGTGATCAAAAAACCTTTCGAGGCTGCGCTGGAAGCGGTGAACTGTCACCACAACTACGTGCAAAAAGAGCGGCACTTCGGCGAGGACATCCTGGTGACCCGCAAAGGGGCGGTGTCGGCGAAGAAGGGCGAGCTGGGGATTATTCCCGGGTCGATGGGCGCGAAAAGCTTCATCGTTCGCGGCCTCGGCAACGAGCAATCATTCTGTTCCTGCAGCCACGGTGCCGGCCGCACCATGAGCCGCACCCAGGCGAAAAACCGGTTCACCGTCGACGATCAGATTCGCGCCACCGCCCACGTGGAATGCCGCAAGGATGCTGCGGTCATCGATGAGATTCCGATGGCCTACAAGAACATCGACGACGTGATGCATGCCCAGCGCGAACTGGTCGAAGTGCTGCACACCTTGCGTCAGGTGGTCTGCGTCAAGGGCTGAGCACTTCGACTGATCGCCAGATCACTTGTACTTGATCACGATGCCTTTGAGTTTGCGTCCCTGAATCGTTTCAATGTCGCGGCTCCACAGCGGCCCGCTGACATAAGCGCCGACGGTTCCGATCTGGTCATAAACCACCACCACGGCATCACCGCCGAGCTTGGCGGTTTCTTCTTTCAGTTTTTCTTCGACTTGGGTAATCGGCGGGGCAGGGTCGATGCTGGCGTCGATCAATACTTCACCCAATCGAACAAACGGGCGAGCGGGCGCAGCACGCAGCACCACCACTTCGGCGGCCAGTGTCGGCGCGGGATGTTCCACACCGACATACGCGGTGGTTTGGGCATCAATCGTGGCGCAACCGTTGAGCGCCAGCAGGGCGCCGACAAGGCCGCCCGCCAGCAACGTCATTTTGCAGCGGGTGGACCAGGGGGTGACTGGGGCAGGCATAGCGGCTTTCCTCCGAACAATCCGTTGCCACGTGGCTAGTTGACGGTAGCAGACGGTCCGGGAGATGCCAGAAAGCCCAACCGCTACCGGCCGCGCTTTCTGATGCCTTGTCGTCTCACTGGTCTTTCTCGCAATTGACCATCCACGACACACCGAAGCGATCCACCAGCATGCCGAAACGCGCCGCCCAGAATGTCTTTTCCAGCGGCATCTGCACGTTGCCGTCTTCCGACAAGGCAGCGAAGACGCGTTCCGCTTCAGCGATGCTGTCGACATTCAATGAGATGGAACACCCGCTCATGTCCTCCGTGGGCCGGTCCGGGGTGGTGTCCGAGCCCATGATCGCCTGATCGCCAACCACCAGGCGGGTGTGAAGGATCAGGTCGTGGAGGTCTGTCGGCACGTGTTCGCCGGCCGGTGTTTCACCGAACGTCAACATGGCTTCGATTTCGCCGGGCAGGCTTTGCGCATAGAAAGTGAAGGCTGCTTTGCAGTTGCCATTGAAGATCAGGTAAGGATTGATTTTCATGTTTTACTCCCGGTCACGGAAGGAGGCGGAGGGTGGCGGACTCAGTGCCGGCCCCGCAGTGATTGAACACAAACAGCAAAGCGTTAGAGGGCGGGTTTGGCAAAATTCGTTTAGACGTTTTTTCTATTGAAACGCGGCGTTTTATGGCTTCGGGTATGCGCGACCAGACATTGCGTCAGGTTTTCAGGCCACTGCGCGTGGCGCCGAAGGCCGCAGCAAGCGTTCGATGGCGCCGCTCACCAGGTTTTCCAGCATTTCATCGCGCTCATGGTCATTCAGCGGATGTTGCATCAGCCAACCGGGGGCACTGTTGAGCAAGTTGGCGATGGCGTGCGCTGTGGCACGTTGCGCCTGTTCGCCGACCCGGGTTTTGCTGCCGAGCATCAGCAGCAACCGATGTTCGTATTGTTCGCGCAATTGCCGGACTCGCGCCTGTTGCTCGTCATTGAGGCAACCGCTGTCTCGTTCCGCCAGGCGAAAATGCCAGGGCATTTCCCGGTGCAAATTCAAATGCGCGCGGATCAGCAGCTGCAGCTTGTCGCGTTTCGCCGAGCCCTTTTGATCGAGGCGGTCCAGGGTCGACAGCAGCTCTTCGTAGAACTCTTCGATCAAGTCGAGCAGCAAGTGCTGCTTGCTCGGGTAATGGTGGTACAACGAGCCCGGGGAGAGCCCCAGGCACGTCGCCAGCTCACGCATGCCGACCTGACCGAAACCCTTGCTGGCGAACAACTCCAGCACGGTGTCCCGGTATTCGGCAAAGCGCGAGCAACGCTCAGGCATAGGCATGGAAGCCACGTCCTGTCTTGCGCCCCAGATAGCCGGCGGCAACCATTTCCTTGAGCAACGGAGCAGGGCGGTATTTGCTGTCGTTAAAGCCGTCGTAGAAGGCTTCCATGATGGCCAGCAGCGTATCCAGACCGATCAGGTCCGCCAGGGCCAGCGGGCCGATTGGCTGGTTGCAGCCCAGGCGCATGCCGGCGTCGATATCCTCGGCACTGGCCAGGCCTTCCTGAAGCACCAGAACGGCTTCGTTGATCATCGGCACCAGAATCCGGTTAACCACGAAACCCGGGCGGTTGCCGGCGGTGATCGCGGTTTTGCCCAGGGTGGTCGCCATGTCCAGGGCCAGCGCATGCGTGGCATCGCTGGTTTGCAGGCCGCGAATCACTTCAATCAGGCCCATCACCGGCACCGGGTTGAAGAAATGCAGGCCGATGAAGCGCTCAGGTTGGCTGACGCTGGCGGCCAGTTGAGTAATCGACAGCGACGACGTGTTGGAGGCAATCACGCACTCGGCACTGACCTGCGCGGCAATTTGTTGCAGCACGCGCAATTTCAAGTCGAGGTTTTCGGTGGCCGCTTCGATCACCAGTTGCGCGTTCTGCAGGCTGGCGTAATCGGTGCTGGTGCGAATCTTGTCGAGGGCGGCGAGTTTCTGCTCCTGGCTCAGCGTTTCCTTGGCGACCTGACGATCAAGGTTTTTGCCGACGGTCGCCAGGGCCTTTTGCAGGGCACTCTCGGAGATATCGATCAGGGTCACGTTGAAACCGGCCAGCGCACAGACCTGCGCAATCCCGTTGCCCATGGTGCCCGCGCCGATCACCCCAATGTTTTGCAGATTCATGTTCCCGTCCTTACGGTCAAACCTTGCGATACCTTGGCCGTTGCTACGGTCGAAGGCGTACTATTGGCCGCGAGTCTAGAACCGGCAGGTCGGTTGTCCTATGCCGCAACTGTTCAACGGTGCTGGTGTTTTTTGCCATTTCAAGTGATAGGGAGCGAAACGTTCACATGCGGGAAAAGGACTCGGTCGCGGTTTATTTCGTGCAGGCAATGATCCATGCGCTGGCGCAGCATCCACAGCGCCTGAACGCAGCGTTGGAACAGGCCGGTATCGACCCGGCGTTGATGGATCAGCCTACGGCGCGGGTGCCGGCCAGCGCGTTTGCCGCGCTGTGGCTGATTCAGATCCGTGAGTTGGACGACGAGTTTTTCCGCCTCGACTCCCATGGCATGCCGCCGGGCAGTTTCGCCTTGATCTGTCGCGCCTTGATTCAGGAACCCGACCTGCACAAAGCCATGCGCCAGTGCCTGGCCAATTTCGCCCTGTTCCTGCGCGACTTTCGTGGCACGCTGACCGTGCGCGGCAAGCGCGCGATCATCAGCCTCGACACCCACGCGCAAAACGACGACGTCAGCCGTTTTGGCGAAGAGACGTTCCTGGTGCTGATGATCAGCCTGTTGTGCTGGCTGGGCGGGCGGCGCATCCCCATCGACCGCGCGGACTTTCGTCACGAGCGCGTGTCCCTCAGCGACGACCGTTTATTGTGGGGCCCCAACCTGACCTTCGGCGCCGAGCGCACCGAAATCGAATTCGCCAGCCACTACCTGCGCCTGCCGGTGGTGCAGGACCTGGCTTCACTCAAAGTCTTTCTGCGCACGGCCCCGCAATGGCTGGTGATCCGTTTCCGCAACCAGCATGGCCTTGCCTCGCAAGTCCACCAGCGCCTGCGCAACAGCCATTACAGCCAATGGCCGACCTTGCAGGCCTTCGCCCTCGAACAACACCTGAGCCCCAGCACCTTTCGCCGCAAACTGGAGCGCGAAGGGTGCTCGTATCAAGAGATCAAGGATGAAGTGCGCCGTGGCGTTGCCTTCGAGCAGTTGCGTGAGAGCCGCGCGAGCATCAGCGACATCGCCGAACAGCTGGGCTTTCAGGAACCGAGCGCGTTCCATCGGGCGTTCAAGAAATGGACGGGGGAGAGTCCGGGGCGGTATCGGGCGCGGTTTCAGGTGGCACTGGACTGATCAGCCATCTTGCTTAGAGAGGAGGGTTGCCTGGCTATGAGTCAGCCCAAGGAAAGCGCTGAAGAATATAGCGTGGTTTGCTGGAACCGATTCGCCTGGCACTCAACCTGATGTCGTACGTCTTATAAAGGTTTAGATTCACCGCGCCGGGATCAGGGATCTGTCTTGGAATGCCTCCGTAAATAACCAAACCATCGGCGGTTCTGAATTCGAATGCCCGCTTGCCCGGGAGCGCCCCAATAAATTCTCCGGTGAACGTCTCAGTTGTTTCCTTGATGTTATCCAGACTTAATCGAGCTTTGCTTTGGCGGACCTGTTCACTGTCGACGAACTGAAATTGCCTGGTGAGCGTCGTCAGCGAACAGCAAGCATCGTAGCTGGACAGTTTTCCCAAAAAATCCGCGACGCTCGACAGGGCTCTATCGGCCAATCTTGACACCGGTTCGGAAAGCTCTTCATCACTTTTGGTCGTCGCTTCGAGTAACTCTGTCATCAGGTCGATGGCTTGTGAAACCGAAGTGGCAGCCTCCATTTCCAGTGGTGTCGAAGCCGGCACTTCCTCCAATTCGAAACCAAAGGAGCCTAGCGCCGTTCCCGTAATGAGTAACTGATTGTTCGACCGGTTTGGAAGCGGACCTTTGTCGGCAAGCGTGCCGGAAATTGACGCTGCAATGGTGGCGATTGCTTCGCTGAACGCTTGTGTAGCTGCCGTGCCAAATTCGGCCAGAACACCATGTGCACCCAAAACAGGTGCTCCACGATACGTAATGATGACCTTCGCCGGTTGGTGCGTGTGCTGACTATTTGCCTCGAGAGATGATTTTGCTTCTGCAATTCGCGAGTGAATGGACATAGTCGATAATTTGCTGAGACCAGGTTTGGCTAGCTGCTTCTCCAGGAAAAGAAGCTCTGCCGATAGGTGCAGGTATTCGTTCCTATTCATGCTCAAACTCCAGTTTTCGAGCTGTCAGCATTACCGATGCCGCACGATCTTCCCGAGGGGCAAGATCAACCCGAAGAAATCCTTTCCATTGTTTAGACCTTCGATGGGCCCACATGCTGTACCAGTACGATGTCATTTCTACCAGACGCTCAGGGGCATCACGGAGTGATTGGATGTAAAAATCAACTTTGTACTGCTGTTTCAAGAACGACTGAGCCTCGCGTGTTGCCCCTAACAATCTTAGTTGACCGGGTTGTAGAGCATCATAGAACTCGTCACCTGCAAACGTGAAGGTGACGACATCGATGTCCCTGGGAGCGCGCTGATCAGTCAGCTCGATGTGCTCTGCAAAACTACCATTCAACCATTGGAACCCTTGCTCCATGCCCATCCGGTGCAGCTCAGCGCGGTGCGAGAGATAGCCATCCAGAATTTGACATCGATCCTTACTGATTGCGAAGCGCTCTATGAAGGCCAGCAGATCAATCTCGTAGGGAGACCTGTCCATGCCGGCGGGGTTAAGTTCATTGATGGGCGGGAGTAGTCCCTCCGGGTTCCATTCAGGTATCAATGCTGGCTTCCTTGCTCAGTGATCTGAAAACCGCTAGATCCTCGTCCTGGTGTGTGTTCGGGTCAAGAAAACAAACGTTACAGTAGATTCGTGCCGGGCTCATTGCTCGGCTGAAGTACCATGGCAGCCTGTTTGCCCTCTGCGAGCCCGCCCTAATGCCTGCGGCACTTAACCGCCTCACCACCTTACTCGACCAGGCCCGACGCGCTCTGCTGCTGGTCTGGGGCACCTCTCGCGGTCTATTCCTGGGCCTGGTCCTCGCCACCCTGATCGCCGGCGTACTCCCGGCGCTGGCCGCATGGCTGGGGCAGCGCATTGTCGATGCGGTGGTCCACGCGATGCAGTTGCATGCGCAGCAGGGCAGTGCGCCGTTATGGCCGGTGGTGCGTTATGTACTGATGGAGGCGGGGGTGTTGGCGTTGTTGTCGGCGACTCAACGGGCATTGTCGGTTCAGCAGTCGCTGTTACGCGTGCAGTTGGGGCAGAAGGTCAACACGATGATTCTGGAGAAAGCCCAGACGTTGTCGTTGGTGCAGTTCGAGAACTCCGAGTTTTACGACAAGCTGGTACGGGTGCGGCGCGAGGCTTCGACGCGGCCGCTGGCGCTGGTGATGAAGTCGTTGGGGCTGATCCAGAACCTGATTGTGCTGATCAGCTTTGGCGTGTTGCTGGTGCACTTTTCACCGTGGGCGCTGGTGCTGTTGGTGGTGGGTGCATTACCGGTGTTCTTCGCCGAAGCGCATTTTTCCGGGGATGCTTTTCGGCTGTTCACGCGTCGGGCGCCCGAGAGTCGGCAGCAGACTTACATTGAGACGCTGCTCTCCCACGAGGGCTATATCAAAGAGGTCAAACTGTTCGGCTTCGCGCCGCTGTTGTTGCAGCGTTACCGCGACACGTTTGCCCGTCTCTACGCCGAAGACCGTCGCTTGACGTTGCGTCGTGATAGCTGGGGATTTGTCCTCGGCCTGCTCGGTACAGCGGCGTTTTACCTGGCCTATGCGTGGGTGGTGGTCGATGCCGTTCACGGCAACATCAGCCTGGGGCAAATGACCATGTACCTGGTGTTGTTCAAACAGGGGCAAACCGCGGTCAGCAGCAGTTTGAGCGCCATCAGCGGTCTGTATGAAGACGGTCTGTACCTGTCCAGCCTTTATGAATACCAGGCCGAACCGGTGGTTGCCGATTCCGGGTATCTCACCGAGGGCGCCGTGCCCGGCGATGGTCTGCGTTTCGAGAGCGTCGGCTTCCGTTATCCGGGGGCGAGTCGTGCGGCGCTGGAAGGCATCGACCTGCACCTGGTTCCTGGGCGCAGTCTGGCGCTGGTGGGGGAGAACGGGTCGGGCAAGACTACGCTGATCAAATTGCTGACCCGCCTGTATCGGCCCGATCAGGGCCGAATCCTGCTCGACGGCAGCGACTTGCAGGCATGGAAAGAGGACGCGCTGCGCCAGCGCATCGGGGTGATTTTTCAGGATTACATCCGCTACCAATTCTCGGTCGGCGAAAACATCGGCGTCGGCGACACGCTGGCGTTCAACGATGAACAGCGCTGGCAAGACGCAGCGGCGCAGGGCATGGCCGCGCCGTTCATCGAGCGTCTGGATCGAGGGTATGCCACGCAGTTGGGACGCTGGTTTGCCGGTGGGCAGGAGCTGTCCGGCGGGCAGTGGCAAAAGATCGCGCTATCGCGCGCCTACATGCGTCGCGACGCCGACATCCTGATACTCGACGAGCCGACATCAGCCCTCGACCCGGCAGCGGAAGCGGCGGTGTTCGAGCATTTCAGCGAGCACACCGAAGACCGGATGACGTTGCTGATTTCCCACCGGTTTTCCAGCGTGCGTAACGCCGATCACATCATCGTGCTGGACCAGGGGACCATCCTCGAACGTGGCGATCACGACACGCTGGTGAACGCCGGTGGGCGCTACGCGCAGCTATTCAACCTGCAAGCCCGGGGTTACCGCTAGGCCCGGCCACTTGCGTTGGTTTGGTTTTCATCAAGCGCTCGATGGCCTGGCGATACAGCGTACCGCCCAGACTCATGCTGTTGTTGTGCGTCCCGCCGGGTACCAGCAGCAGGCGCTTGGGTTCATTGGCGGCGTTGAACAATTGCTGGCTGAAGCGCGACGGCATGAACGCATCGGCCAGGCCATGGACCACCAGCAGCGGCATGTTGATGTCGACAATCTTGTCGATGGAATCGAATTTCTGCGACACCAGCCAACGCACCGGCAGCCAGTTCACCGGCAGGTTGCTGTCGGCCACTTGGGCCACGGCATCGCCCAGCGAAGTGAACGTGGACTCGATCACCAGGCCGCGCACCGGCACCTCGGCGTGTTGTTTTTTTGCTTGTGCGGCCAGGTCTGCCGCGAGGTCTATGGCCACTGCGCCGCCCAGGGAGTGGCCGTAGATCAGGCGCTTATTGGCGTCTGGTTGCATCTGGGTGAAACGCTCCCAGGCAACGCGGGCGTCTTCGTAGACACTGGCTTCCGACGGTAAATCACCTTTGCTCTGGCCAAATCCACGGTAATCGATGGCCAGCACTGAATAGCCCATGGCGCGCAATTGCTCGATGCGGAACGCCTGGCCCGTAAGGTTCCAGCGCACTCCGTGCAGGTAGAGGATCGACGGTGCATCACGGCGTGCGGCCGGCCACCACCACGCATGCAGGTTTTGCCCGGCCTTGAAACTGGCGGGTTTGATGTCGAACTCCTGGACATCGCTCGGCAAGCCGCGATACCAGCCTGCCGTGCCCGGTTCGATGCGAAACAACAGCTCGCGCTCTTTGTACTTGAGCACGCCGCAACTCACTGGCAGGCCAACGATCACTAGGGCCATGCACAGCAGCGGCAGCCAGCGTCGGCGAAAGCGATTCATCAAACTCGACAACATGCGGCGTCCGGAAAGTGGGCAGGAAAGGACGGTTTTTAACAGATGCATGCCGGGGGTGGGAACAATTTCGACGGTCGTAGGAAACTGGGTGGTGAATTATAGCGCCACAACGCGGGGCAAGCCCGGCTCCTACAGTGTTCACAAAACCACTAATGAAATGGCTACCCCCGCTGCCCCCTGTGATCGCCCACTAAGCTTTCACAGGGGGCTCATCGGAGATCATTGCCATGAACAACGTAGCTAT
>NZ_QGGS01000037.1:0-40187 GCF_003148705.1 Pseudomonas sp. OV226
TCGCACCAACCATCCAAATCACGGCAGCAGTAAATCAAACTGAATCGATAGGAAGTATCTATGCGCAGCTTGCGAAGCAATTTCCCTGCCGAGGCACCTGGCATGTCAAGCAACAACACATCAAACGCGGGAACGGCTAAGAGGCTGTCCAGGTCGGCAAAGCGTTCCAGTTCAATGGAACCCAATCCCGAAGTGAAACTGCCAAGAACAGCGATGTGGGGAGATGAAGTGGGCATGATGCAGTCCCTGAAGGGCAGCCAAATAGCTCGTAGCCTGCACCACTGAAAGATAGCAGCATTGCTGCCAGCCAATCGGCTATTTCAAAATGAGGCTCATAGGATCATTTCAGAGGCGTGGCTAATTCCGGATTTGTAGCGCCGCGCCGGTTGGCCTGCTGCATGTTCATACGTTCGCCCCCAGGTACTGTGCAATATCAACTTCATCGATCTGCTCGGGTTGCATATAGAGCTCGGCATAGTGGCGGTACACCCCGGATGTCAGAAAAAGATCGAACAGTTCCGGATCGATATGCTGCTGCGCCCTGGCTATCGACATGATGTGGACCGCCTCCGAAAGGCTCTTCGCCCGTCTGTATGGACGGTCTGCTGCCGTAAGCGCCTCGAAGACATCCGCAATAGCCAACATTCTCGCAAGCGGGCTCATTTCGTCCCGATGCAGTTGCCGGGGATATCCGGTGCCATCCATCTTCTCGTGATGATTGCCGGCGATCTCCGGTACCTGACGTAGTTCCTTGGGGAACGGCAAGCGCGCCAGCATAATCTGTGTCTGCACGATGTGGTCTTCGATCTTGAAGCGTTCTTCGTTCGAGAGAGTTCCCCTTCCCACCTGCAGGTTGTGCAGCTCGCCCCGATCGTACAAATCCTTGGGCGTATCGCGCTTGAAGCCCCACGGATTGTCCGCCGGGATCGTGTCATGCGCTGTTCGCGCTATCACGTGTTCGGGCTTATCGGCCAGCAGTGGCTCCAATGCAGGTAGCGGCGCTGCCGGATGTTGTGCCTTGCGTGCCTGTTCTTCTTGCGAGAGGCCGATGCGGTCGTCCAGGGTCCGCAGCCACGTACGGCCAGCGACTTGCAGCAATCTCGCTTTATGCGCGGCGTCCATGAACTCGCCGCCCTGATTGCAAGTGGCGACGAACGCGAAGTCGTCGTCAAGCGCCTTGAACTCGGCGTCACGTCGCGCGCGCGAGGCCTCGTCAGCTTCGCCGGCGGCGACCGAACGCAGATACGCTATCTCGGCATCGCGCTTTAGCACTTCGAAACGCATACGGATTTCGTGAATCCGGTCGTAGAGGGTCTCCAGCTTTGTCGCCTTGTCGATAATGTACTCGGGGGTCGTCACCTTGCCGCAGTCGTGTAACCAGGCGGCGACGTGCAGGGCTTCCCATTGTTTGTCCGTCATCCCGAACGATTCATAAGGACCGTCGGTGGCATCGCAGGCTGCCTTGGCCAGCATCTTGACCATTTCTGGCACGCGCTCGCAGTGGCCGCCGGTGTGCGGGTTTTTCGCATCGATGGCACCAGCCAGAAGGCGAATGAACGCGTCGAACAGATCACGCTGAGCTTTCGTCAGCCCCTGCATCTCAAGTGAGCCTGTGAACAGGCCGGCCAGTGTACTGACAAAGGCTAGCTGCGCAGTTTCAAGCGGGGTGTCGCGCAGTATCAGAATAACGCCCAACAGTTCGTCCTGGCGGGTGGCAAGCGGGATGGCTGCAAAGTGAGACGACTGAGCCGACGTCAACATTTCGAGGTTCGCATCACGGATCTCATCTACCGTGAAGTGGCGCGTTTGTGGAGCGTTTCCGCGGGCAGCGGAGCCGATCACAGGCAGTGCTAACTCAATTGAAGTGTTCGCCACAGCTTGCGTTACATCTTTGCCATCGCGATCAAACGCTGCGGCGACCGACAAAGCGCTGCCTTCCACCAGGTACAGAACGCCTGCATTTCCACCCGCTGCATTGAGGGTTTTGCGCAAAAGCAAAGGCAGAAGGTGATCGAGCCGGGTTTCCGCGGACACGGCTTGCGCTATCAACAAGAAGCGCTGGATCGTTTGCCGCATTTCCTCGGTTGCGTTGCCAAGATCATGCACCTCACTGATGCGCGACGGGACGGAAACCGGCTGGTGGAAATCGAACCTGCGTATGGCTTCGACCCCATCCGCAAGAGCTTGCAAGGACCGGGAGATGTATCGCGCCGCAAACCAGATCAAGGGTATCGCAAGCAATATGACAATGACGGTAGCCGCCATCCCTATCCACGCCTGCTGCCTGGCGCCCTTGAGCAACTCGTCTTTTGGAATAGCGGAGACCAGGAAGAGGGATTTGCCGTCGTCTGACGTCAACCGTTCGATGGTCGTGTACCACATCTCGCCGCCCGCGGCTGTCACTTCTTGCCGGCGGGGTGTATTACCTAACGCCCCGATATCGTTAGCAAGAAGCGTCAGGATGGGAACCCCATACTCACTGGCGACCGTGAGTCGGTCCGTCCGGATGGAATCTGTGCTCGATACCGATTCAGGGAGTTTCCTGTCGATCGCGATGACTTGGCCACTGGCATCCAGTACAGCGGCCACCGAACGCGCGGTGGTCCCCTTGCGCGCGAGCATTTGCCCGAGTGAGTCCAGTCGGAAATCGCCACCCACCACTGCGCGGCGGTTATCAGTGGGGATAGCGAACGTTGCGCCGACCACTCGGTCGATAAAGAACGTATAGGCTTCGGTGCGAATGAGGGAGCCCGCGGCCATTGCCCTGGTGTACCACGACCGTTGTCTGGGATCGAAGTGGGACGCAAAATCCATGTCGTCTTGGACTGAGAGTGTCGTGAGATTGGAATCGAGAAAGTAAAGCTTGCCTTGCTGCGCACCACTGCCCCGTTCGACACTGTTAATGACGTAGCTGGCTTGCGGCGGAGCGTGAAAGGTCAAGCGGGTTGAATCGTCGCGCAGCGGCGTAACAACGAAGACGCTACCGTCTGCATAACCGACGTAGAGCGATAGCAATAGTGGCGATAATCCCAACGCATCACGAACCAGCGCCAGATGCTGCAGGCGTTGATCGAGAGAGGTTGCATCGGCCAGGGAGCTGTGGCTGATCAGCTCAACCGCGATCCGCGCCGGCGTCACAGTCTCTTCTATTTTGTCGCGCGTATCATCGCTGATCTGATTCATTGCTTCGGATGCTGCGACTTCCAGGGCTGTCTTGGTCATCATGAAGTTGATGCCGCACGTCAGCGCTCCGACCACCAGCACAACGGCCCCGAACAGCGCCCAGAGATGAATGTGAAGCGGGTAATTTCTGTGCGTTTGCATCTACCTTCCCTCGACGGGTGCAGCACGAAATCTCCAGAGAACTGCTGGGTTATCTGCGGCAGGCCTGAGTCCTGCGCACGGTCAGTCTAGCAAACCAACAAAAAAGCTACTGCCGACCGCCTACTAAAGTGCCAAGGGGTGTAGTCGATGTTTACGCGTAGTTCGTTGTCATCTCAGGAATGTGCAGTGGGAGCGAAATCGCTGTGATACCGGCATGACGCGGCGGGATGACTACCCCTTTAAATGATCTACTCTGAGCAGGTGCTCGACTGCCTGGCAACGGGATCGCAAAACAAGCACTGCCAATGCCCTGTCGGAGTGACAATCATGAGGTGGGTAATCGAGTATGCGCGCGCCGTAAAGGTTGGCAGCTGGATTATAGGGGCAGTCTTGATCTTGATTGCCGTTATCGGGGTGGCCGACCGCTATCACCGTCAGCGCGTTCTGCTGCTGGAAGGGCAGCAAATATTGCTGGCTCATCGAAGCAGTTGGGGCTATGCCACCCTGGTACGCCAACTGGCGACCCATAAACTGCAATATTCGCTACTTCTGGCAAATCCCCTACCGACCGGGTGTCTGCCAGACAAGTACATTGCCGAGCAGCAGCGTGCCACAGAGGTCCTGAGTGAAGGTATCGAAGAGCTGTCTCAGTACACATTACGGGTGCCTAGCCATCAAGTAGCAGCATTGCCCAGTCCGCTGGCGCCACAAATGCGCCTGACAAAGGGCGGCATTCAGATGACCAGCCGTCAACTTTTGGGCTACAGCTGCATTGGGCGCTACGCGGTGATCCGGGAAACCCGGACCCGGTTGCAGCCGTTACCGCTGCCGCCGCGCTCGGCCATCGGGCCGGCGTTTGTCGATGCACTTATCGTGCATGTCTCCGTGAGCCACGGCAATGAACCACCTTTGTATGTCGACATTCATTTCACCGACGAAAAGGCAGATCTGATACCTGTCAAAGACGCCGGCTGGCCCACCACACACCTTTCCGAGGAGCAAGGCGAGGAGCGTTTTGTCCGGGACATCGTGGATCCACAACAGGCCCTGCACCTGGAATTCTATAGTGAACCACTGACACCGAGTTTCCTGTCGCTGTTCCTGAGCTGGAATGGTCTCGGCTTATTAATGATGGTTGGCATGCTTGCCAGTGTGTTCTTGATCATTTGGCTGTCGGGGCGATTGATTGATGCCTACGGGATACAACATCGAGCGGCTACCCGCGACTTTCTTACCGGGTTGTACAACCGACGGGAGGCGATGGCACTGGCAGAGGCAGAGTTAGCCAGGGCCATCCGTACGCCCAGTTCGTTGTGCATATTGATGCTGGATATCGACCACTTCAAACGGGTCAATGATACCTACGGTCATGACGGGGGAGATGAGGTGCTGAAGTTTTTTGCCCAGCTACTTAACCAGGCCGTACGCCAACATGACCTGGTCGCCCGAACTGGCGGGGAAGAGTTCCTCATCCTGCTCCCGGATACTGATCTGACAGGTGCACAATCGATGGCCGAGCGATTGTTGCAAGTCTTGCGCGATTCGACGCTGGACTATGCCGGAACACGCATTGGCGTCACCTGCAGCATAGGTGTCACCGCTTGGCGTGGGCCCGAAGACAACATTCAAGCCATGCTTATCCGTGGCGATCTTTTGCTTTACCAGGCCAAACAGCAAGGGCGTGACCGTTATGTGAGTGATTGACACTTATCAACTATCAATTGAGGAGCACAACGAGCCATAAGGATTCAAACCTGGAACATCTGCTTCATCATCGCCACGGCGATGGCGCCCTTGATGCGCAAGGTGCAACCACCGGCCGCGCCGTCAGCAGATGCTCACTGATCAGGCTTGAGGCATTTTGCGAAAGCCGATCGCCAGGCGGTTCCAGGCGTTGATGGTGGTGATGGCCACGGTCAGGTCGACCATTTCTTTCGGGCTGAACTCGGACACGGCCAGTTCATAGTCTTCATCTGGAGCGTGAGTCTGGCTCACCAGCGTCATGGACTCAGTCCAGGCCAGTGCCGCCCGTTCACGCGGGGTGAAGAACGGCGTTTCGCGCCAGGCCGACAACGTGAACAGACGGCGCTCGTCTTCCCCGCCCTTGCGGGCATCGGCGCTGTGCATGTCGAGGCAGAAGGCGCAGCCGTTGATCTGCGAGGTCCGCAGCTTGACCAGTTCGATCAGGTTTTTTTCCAGCGGCAGCTTCGAAACAGCGGTCTCCAGGGCGATCATGGCTTTGAGCGCATCTGGGGAAGCGGTGTAGAAATCGATACGAGGTTTCATGGTGGACTCCAATAGCAAGTGGGCGTGGAGCTAAGTTAATCCCGCCCGCCCTTCTGACAAATAGCCAATTTTCCAGAAGTCGAGGAGGCCATTGGAGACCAATGAGAAATTAACCGGGTCTGAAATTGCCCTCCTCCGCAGTCATCTAAGCCCTGTTACGCAGCCACTGCAAAAACCCCTTCCTCGCCACCACCTTCGGCACTTCCTGAGTCAACGTCTGCGCCTTGTTCAAGCGGAAATCCAGCAGCGCCTTCATCGACTCGCCGATGTCATGCCGCGCCTCCAGGCAGGGTTTGAGGTACTCCTTCTCGATCCGGTACAAGCTGCAGGCCGTTTTGGCGACGAAGTCTGCCGGCATCGCGGCATCCAGTAAAATCCCGCCCTCGCCGATCACCTCGCCCGGCCCCATGCGTCCCGGCTCGAACTTGACCCCGCCACGGCTCATCTCCACCGAAACCACCCCGGATTCGATGATGAACAAATGATCGCTGACCTCCCCCGCCGGCAGAATCATGTCCCCGGCACGAAAGTTTTGCAGGGTCATGTGCTGGCTGAAAGTCTCTTTCTCATCCTGGCGCAGGGTCGAAAAAATGTTCGAGCTGTCCAGCAAAGCGCGTGCCCGCGACAGGTTCGCCGGCGCATTGGGCTCAACGCTCGACAACAGGTTGATACCAGACGCCTGCAAATGCCGGTAGGCCAGGTCATACAGCAGATTGCGCACCATGCGCTTTTGATCCATCGAGACCACGAAACCACTGATTTCATATTCCACGCCCGCGGCGCTGGAGCCCTTGAGGGCTACGCACGGTGCCGGATGACTCAAAAAATAACGACAGCCCTGCATCGCTCGTTCCAGCGCGTCGATCACCGTTTGCGGGCGCGCGTGCGGGCTCAGTTGCAGGCTGATCGACACGCCGAAAATGTCGCTCGGCCGGCTGAAGTTGATGATCTTGGCCTTGGCCGCCAGCGAGTTGGGGATCACCGCCATGCTGCCTTGGGCGGTTTGCATGCGCGTGGCGCGCCAGTCGATGTCGGTGACCCGGCCTTCGGTGCCGTCGATGGAGATCCAGTCATCCAGTAGATAGGGTTTGGTGGTGTTGAGGACAATCCCGGAGAACACGTCGCTAAGGGTACTTTGCAAGGCCAGGCCGACGATGATCGCAACGGCGCCGGAGGTTGCCAGCACGCCTTTGACCGGCAGATCGAGCACGTACGCCAACGCCGCGATGATCGCGATCAGGAAGATCACCGCCCCGAGCAAGTCCTGAAGCAAGCGCCCGGTGTGCCCGACCCGTTGCATCATCACCGCACCGATCAGCACCGTCAGGGTTCGCGCGCCGAACAGCCACCAACCGATCTGCAAACCGGTGGCCGCCAGGTGCAACGGCACATTGTCGGGCCAAGGGGCTATCTCGAGTGGGTTCAAGCCTTCGTTGAACAGCAGAACGCTGAACAACGAGAAAATCACCAGCCGGACCAGCAGCTTCCAGTTGCTGCCGCTGGCGGTAATCAAACGCCACAGCCCAAGATCGATCAGGATCAGGACCAGTGCGCAGATCAACGGGTGATTGGTGAAAAAAGCCAGCATCGAGCAACTCCATCAAGGACCGATGGCGCAAAGATCGCACACATTGGCCACAGTGTAGGAGTGTTTGATTCTGCAAGATGAATGCAATTTTCTAAACACCAAAAATCAATGTGGGAGCGGGCTTGCCCCCCTCCCACATTGAATAGGTGTTGCCGGATTTACTTGCTGTTGGTCAGCGCGTTGTAGCTGGTAAACAGGTTGCGGTAGTCCGGGATGTGGTTGGAGAACAAAGTGCCCAACCCTTCCACGTCATTGCGCCAGTCGCGATGCAGCTCACAGGCCAGGCCGAACCAGGTCATCAACTGCGCACCCGAGGCCGACATGCGGTCCCAGGCCGATTGCCGGGTCAGCTCGTTGAAGGTGCCGGAAGCGTCCGTCACCACGAACACCTCAAAGCCTTCGGCCAGCGCCGAGAGTGCCGGGAATGCCACGCAGACTTCGGTCACCACGCCGGCGATGATCAGTTGTTTCTTGCCGGTGGCCTTGATCGCCTTGACGAAGTCTTCGTTGTCCCAGGCGTTGATCTGGCCAGGACGGGCGATGTACGGCGCATCCGGAAACAGCGCCTTGAGCTCTGGCACCAGCGGGCCGTTGGGGCCGGTCTCGAAACTGGTGGTGAGGATGGTCGGCAGCTTGAAGTACTTGGCCAGGTCAGCCAGGGCCAGCACGTTGTTCTTGAAACGATCCGGTTCGATGTCGCGCACCAGTGACAGCAGCCCCGCCTGGTGATCAACCAACAAAACGGCGGCGTTGTTCTTGTCGAGACGCTTGTAGGAAGTGGTCATTGCAATAGTCCTCGCGTGTTATCGATGCCGAGTGGAAATCGGCGTGGGGTTGCCGTTCAGCGCTGGGAGTCCAGCACTTCGTGTTCATTCGCCACTTGCTGAGCCTTGAGGTAGCTTTCGATCAGCAATTGATAATGCGGCATGGCCTGGGCGTAGACAGCGGCCCACTGCTCGGCATCCGGACGGTTCCACGAGCCTTGCAGCTCAGAGAGCGTAGCCATGATGTCGATCGGCACCACCCCGGCTTGCGTCAAACGGGCCACAGTCAGATCAGTGGCCAGTTTCGAGTGATTGCCCGAGGCATCGACCACGGCAAACACTTTGTAGCCTTCATGCACCGCCGCAATGGAAGGAAACGCCAGGCAAACACTGGTCAGCGTGCCGGCGATCACCAGGGTTTTCTTGCCGGTGGCTTTGACTGCTGCATGAAACTCGGCGTTGTCCCAGGCATTGATTTCACCTTTGCGTGCCACGTATTGGGCATGCGGTGCGGCTTCATGAATCTCGGGGATCAACGGTCCGTTCGGTCCTTGCGGGACGGAGGCGGTGGTGATCACCGGCATGTTCAACAGGGTCGCGGCCTTGGCCAGGGCAATCGCGTTGGCGCGCAATTGCGGTACATCCATGTCCTTGACGATCTGGAACAGTCCGCTCTGGTGGTCGATCAACAGCATGGCGCTGTCATTGGGGTCGATGGTCGGTTTCAGGCCGTTGAAGTTAGCCGCGTTGACGGTATTCATGTGCGTTTCCTCTTTCGTTTGGGCAACAGCCATCCCTGGCCTGAGAACCGGCCTACGCATCCTGTGTAGAGCGGGTTGTTGAGGCGCTACGGGTTAACCGTGCATCTGGCCGAAGCGACCGGACTGGAAGTCGGCGAACGCCTGGTGAATTTCTTGCTCGGTGTTCATCACGAACGGGCCGTGACCGACAATTGGCTCGTCGATCGGCTCACCGCTGAGCAACAGCACCACGGCGTCCTGGCTGGCTTGCAGCGTCAGCCTGTCACCCTTGCGATCGAACAGGGCCAACTGCCCTTCACGCACCGACTCCAGACCATTGACCTGAACCGTACCGCGCAACACCACCAATGCGGTGTTGCGACCTTCGTGCAGGTCCAGAGTCAGCAATTTGCCGCCATTAAGACGCAGGTCCCAGACATCAATCGGGGTGAACGTGCGCGCCGGGCCGGTGTAGCCATCGAACTCACCGGCAATCAGGCGCAGGCTGCCAGCCTTGTCCTTGAGCGGGATGCTCGGGATGTCGCCATCGAGAATCGTCTGGTAACCGGCGTCGGCCATTTTGTCCTTGGCCGGCAGGTTGACCCACAGCTGCACCATTTCCAGGGTGCCGCCGCGCTTGGCGAAACCTTCGGAGTGGAACTCCTCATGCAGGATCCCTGAGGCGGCGGTCATCCATTGCACGTCGCCAGGGCCGATCTTGCCACCGCTGCCAGTGGAGTCGCGGTGCTCCAGTTCGCCCTTATAAACGATAGTCACGGTTTCGAACCCTCGGTGCGGATGCTGACCAACGCCACGCCGCTCGGTGGTCGGGGTGAACTCTGCAGGGCCGGCATGATCCAGCAGCAGGAACGGGCTGATGTGCTTGCCCAGGTTGTCGTAGGAAAACAGCGTGCGAACCGGAAAACCGTCGCCGACCCAATGGGCACGTGGGCTGGTGTAGATACCGATGATGTTTTTCATGGTGTCTCCTGATGAGGTGAGTGAAGCCATGGACAAAGCTTAAAACCGCAACCATTAGTGCACTAGACTGCAAAAATCAGTCTTAGCGTTCTATCTGGAGAACGATGATGGAAGACCTCAACACCCTCTACTACTTCACCCAAGTGGTGGAACACGGCGGTTTCGCCCCGGCCGGACGCGCGCTGGACATGCCTAAATCGAAGCTCAGCCGGCGAATTGCCGAGCTTGAAGAACGCCTCGGGGTCCGGCTGCTGCATCGCACCAGCCGACATTGTTCACTGACCGAAATCGGCCAGGCCTACTACCAGCGCTGCCTGGCCATGCGCGTGGAAGCGGAAAGCGCCGCCGAACTGATCGAGCGCAATCGCTCCGAACCCCAAGGCCTGGTGCGCATCAGTTGTCCGACGGCACTGCTCAACTCCTGGGTAGGGCCGATGTTGACGCGGTACATGCTCAAGTACCCGCGGGTGGAGCTCTTCATCGAAAGCACCAACCGAAGGGTCGACTTGATCCACGAAGGGTTTGATATCGCCTTGCGCGTGCGCTTTCCACCGCTGGAAAACACCGACATGGTGATGAAAGTGCTGGGCAACAGCACTCAATGCCTGGTGGGCAGCCCGAGCTTTGCCGAACGCCTGTCGTCACCCGCCTCCCCGGCTGATCTCAGCGGTTTGCCCAGCCTGCATTGGGGCGCGGCGCAGCGTGAATATCAGTGGGAATTGTTCGGTCCCGATGACGCCAGCGCGCTGATTCGGCATGCGCCCCGCATGGTGACGGACGATCTGCTCGCGTTGCGTCACGCAGCCGTCGCGGGGATTGGCGTCGTGCACCTGCCCAGCGTGGTGGTACGTGATGACGTTGCGGCCGGCAAGCTGGTGGATCTGGTGCCGGGCTGGGCGCCAAAGTGCGGAATCATCCATGCAATCTTCCCGTCTCGCCGTGGGCTGCTGCCCTCGGTACGGGCATTGATCGATTTTCTGGGCGAGGAATTCAATCACGCAGACATTGCCTGAATGACGCGACACGCGGGGCTGGCGGAGTTTTTATTTCGGACATAATATCGATCGGAATTACAACCATAATATCCGCCCCGTCCGAGGACACGATCATGCAAAGTCCCACCCGCGAAGCCACGCTCGCGCAATGGATCGCTCAGGAACAGGCCATGCGTGCCCGCCTCGCTGGCCCTGGCAGCCTGTCCATGGCTGATGTCAGCGCATTGTCGCCCACCGAATTCTTCGAAGGCATTGGCAGCGGTGAACTGCCCTCACCGCCGATTGGTGCGCTGATGGATTTCATCCCCATCGAATGGTCGGCCGGGCTGTTTATCTTTCAGGGCACACCGGACGCACGGCATTACAACCCGTTGGGCAGTGTGCATGGCGGGTATGCGGCGACGTTGCTGGATTCGTGCATGGGGTGTGCGATTCATACCCAGCTGAAGAAGGGCCAGGGCTATACGACGCTGGATCTGCGCATCAGCTATGTTCGTGCGCTGACGGGCGCCAGTGGACCGGTGCGGGCCGAGGGGAAAATTGTGCATCTGGGACGCTCCACGGCGTTGGCCGAAGGGCGCATTTATGATGTGGATGGACGGTTGTATGCCACGGGGTCGACGACTTGCATGATTCTTGAGGCGCGGGGGTAGGTTCCGCGGATTCATGACTTTCGGTAAACATTGCTTTGCCGCTCCAGCGGTTTTTCTCACGGATGCAGGCGCGGATACTCGTGCCCATTCCTACAGCAACCCCTGGAGTCATAGATGTCTATTCCCGCCTTCGGTCTCGGTACGTTTCGCCTGCAAGGCCAGGTGCTCATCGATTCGGTGAGCACAGGCCTGGCGTTGGGCTACCGGGTGATCGACACCGCGCAAATCTACGAAAACGAAGCCGAGGTCGGCGAGGCCATTGCCGCGAGTGGTATTGCCCGCGACGAACTGTTCATCACCAGCAAAATCTGGGTCGCCAACTTTGCCAAAGAGCGGTTGATCGACAGCCTCAAAGAGAGCCTGCGCAAACTGCAAACCGACTACCTGGACCTGACGCTGATCCACTGGCCGTCCCCGGAAAACCAGGTGCCGGTTGAAGAATTCATGGGGGCCCTGCTCGAAGCCAAACAACTGGGCCTGACCCGGCTGATCGGTGTCTCCAACTTCACCGTCGACCTGATGCAACAAGCCATCGCCGCCGTCGGTGCCGAACACATCGCCACCCACCAGATCGAACTGCACCCGTACCTGCAAAACCGCAAGGTGGTCGAGTTCGCGCAAAGCCAGGGCATCCACATCACGTCGTACATGACCCTGGCTTATGGCGAAGTGCTCAAGGACCCCATCATCCAGCAGATCGCCGAACGCCTTCAGGCTAGCGCAGCGCAAGTCGCGTTGGCGTGGGCCATGCAGTCGGGTTACGCGGTGATCCCCTCCTCGACCAAACACGCGAACCTGCAAAGCAATTTGAAGGCCTGCACCTTGATCTTGAGCGAGGCCGACATGGCGTTGATCGCCGGTCTTGATCGCAACCAACGGCTGACCAGCCCAAAAGGCATTGCACCGCATTGGGACTAAGCGTCAGTCCCGCTTAAGGTGCTGCCCAAGACTTTTCATGGCGCGCTGCAACCGGTCGACCGCTTCATCGATCAGTGCCGCACAGCCTTCGGCGCAGGCTCGCTCCAGATCCTCGCAACACTCGATCAATAGCGCTGCGCGGACCATCCGCGCACTGCCCTTGATGCGGTGCGCCAACTCTTCAAGACGAAAGCGGTTGTCGCCAACGTGCGCTTGCAGCAACTCAATTCGGTCCTCACGGTTGGACTCGGCCAGTTCGCGCAACAATTGATTGATTAGGGTCCGGTCTTCACCGACGTATAGCTCCAGGCCGCTCAAGTCGATTTCGCTTGTTGGTGGCGCTTCAACCGGCTCAAGCGGTGCCGGCAATTCACCGGTAAATCGCGATGCCAGCCAGGCACTCAAATCCGCCAGCAGGATGGGTTTGAACAGGCAATCGTCCATGCCCGCTTCCAGGCATCGAACCTTTTCCTCAGGCTGCGCATTGGCGGTAAAGCCCAGTATCAGAGTCGGCGGCATGCCGTAGGCGCGCTCTTCATCACGAATCGCACCTGCCAGTTCATAACCGCTGAACCGGGGCATGTTGCAGTCGCTGATGACGACATCAAACGTCTGCGCGCGCCACTGTTCGAGCCCTTGCTCGCCATCCTCGGCTTCCAGGACATAGTGCCCCAGATAGCTCAGCTGACGCGTCAGCAACAAGCGATTGGCCGGATAGTCATCGACCACCAAAATCGTCAGGGGACGGGTGGAAACCGCCAGCCCAGTGTCCGCCACGTCACTGGCCGGCAAGGCTTTCAACACCACCAGCGACAGGCTGATTTCAGTCTCTGTGCCCCGTCCAAGGACGCTGCCAAGCACCAGCCGCCCACCCATCATTTCGCACAGGGTACGACTGATCACCAACCCCAGCCCGGAGCCCTTGCGGCCCGACTGCTGGTTGTTGCCAGCCTGGACGAACGGGTTGAACAAGCGCTGCAGATCAACCGCGCTGATGCCGATGCCGCTGTCTTCGATGTGTATGTTCACCGCCAGATGACCTGAAATCCCTGGCACCACCCGCAGTGTCAGGCTCACTTCACCTTCATCGGTAAATTTGACCGCGTTGCTCAAGAGGTTGGACAACACTTGCTTGAAACGCGTGGGGTCGATCAACACGTCACGGTCACTGCGTGCGTCCAGATCAACACGCCATACCAGGTCTTTCTCCCGGGCCAGGCCTTCGAACACCCGGCACACCGATGTCACCAGAGCCTGCAAATTGACACGTTCGGGGGTCAGGGATAGATGTCCGGATTCGATGCGGGCGATGTCCAGGATATCGCCGATCAATGCCAGTAGCTGCTGCGCGGCCGTGGACGCCACCTCCAGGGCGGAACGGTCCGCCACCCCTTCTTTCGCCCGCATTTCGGCCAATTCAAGCATGCCGATCAGGGCATTCATCGGCGTACGGATTTCGTGGCTCATGGTGGCCAGGAAGGTGGTTTTCGCGCGATTGGCGTCGTCGGCGGCGTCCTTGGCGTCCTGCAATTGCTGTAACCATTGTTGGCGCTGGCGGATCTGCCGGCGCTGCCAGGCGATCCAGCTCAGGGCAAGCGTGAGCAATACAGCAGCAGCGGCAAACGCCCGCAAAATGGTGGGGCGATAACGCAGCCAATAGTTGTCATCCTCCACCACATCATTGCCCCAACGGAGGACCAGACCGTCCATTTCTTCAGGCGAAATGCTCAGCAACGCTTTGTTCAAAATCGAATGCAATTCCACGGCACCGCGATCGGAGGCCATGGCGATGCGCGCCGGTTCATCGCCCACAGTACTGCGGATGCGCAAACGTCCCGGGTAGTACCGGGCAATCAGGTAACGGGTCATGAATAATGAGCTGACGGCCGCGTCCGCCTGTCCGTTCATGACCAACTCCAGGCCTTGCGCCGGGTTGTCAACATCCACCGTCCGCACGCCCGGCACCTGCGCAAGAATGAACGCGCGCGCCGGGTGGCTGTGATAAATCGCCAGACGTTTACCGGTCAGCTCGCCCAGTGTTTTCGGGCTATCGGGGGTGTCGGCGCTGACCAGTGTGTACGGATTGGTCACATAGGGGCTGGTAAAATGCAGGTCTGCTACACCTTCGGTCGCCGGGATGATGGCAGGTATGAGGTCGATCTCGCCGGACCTGAGTCGCTCGATCTGCTGGTCAAGTGAGCGGCCCCGCAGCACGTTGAAATTCAATCCGCTGCGCTGGCTGATCAGTGTCAGCAATTGCGCGGTCAAGCCATTGAATTGCCCTTCGGCATTGAAGAATGTCAGCGGTGCAAAGTTCTCGACCACCCCGACTTTCACCTGTGGATGACGGTCCAGCCACTCCTGTTCGCCGGCGCTCAGATTGACCCGTGACTGCCCCAGCCTGTTAACCCTGCCGGCGCTCCAGCGCAGGTCGATGGTTGCGCGCTGATCCATGGGGATCGCTGCCAGCGCCTTGTCGATGATGTCCTTGAGCACCAGGTTGTCCCGCGCCAAAGCAAAGCCGAACGGGTTGGCGTCGAGACCGGACGGTCCCATCAGTTGAACGTTATTGAGGTAGTTATTGTTGATCAGGTAATTGGCGCTGATGAGGTCCCCGAGGTACACGTCATCTTGCCCATAGGCCACCGCTCCCAGCGCATCGAGCGCCGATGGATAACGCTGCAGGCTGGCCTTGGGATAAAACGTTTCAACGGTTTTCGCCGGCAGATAGTCATCGACCATGGCGATGCGTTTACCCGCCAGATCTTCGGGCATACGCTCGTCCAGTCGGGTCACCAGCATGGGTTGATCTTCAGCGTAGGGGCTGGACAGGGTCAGTTCAGGGTCGGCCGCTTCGAAACTGTTCGAGGTCCCCAAAAGATCAAGCTCGCCGAATTTCAGCGCCTCCATGGCTGCTTCCCGCGTCGCATAACGCTGCACTTCAATCGGAACGCTCAGCAGTTGCGCGATCAGTTGAGCGTAATCGGCGGTGATGCCTTCCAGCTCATCCATGCTGCGCGTCACTTCGAAGGGCGGGTAGTCCGCGCCACTGACCCCGAGGCGCAAGACACGCTTGCTGCGCAGCCATTGCCGGTCCTTGTCATCCAGAGCGGCCTCGTAACCCTCCACGGTGGAACGCCCCAGCAATTGCAAGGACTTCGGCCCGTCCCCCCAGGCCGCCTGCGCCGGTGGCATCAGGCACAACATCAAGGCGCATAACAGGACACGCACGTTCTGGCACCCTCAGATCAATTGGTTGCGCTTGGCGAAATCACGTAGATGCACGGCCGCGTTCACGCCGAGTTTTTCGATCAACCGGATCTTGTAGGTGCTGACCGTCTTATGGCTCAAGTGCATCGCCGTGGCGATCTCCTTGTTTGGAGTCCCCCGGGCGAGGTACTGGAGGATGGTCAACTCGCGGTTGGAGAGATGATCGATCAATTGTTTTTCGCTGCGCTGCAGCGTGTTCATTGATCCGCTGGGCAGCTGCGTGAAATAGGTATATCCGGCCTTCAAGGCGTGTACGGCCTTGTGCAGTTGACTTAGCTCGTTGGTCTTGGCGACATAGGCCAAGGCGCCGGTACGCATGCAGCGCTCTTGAAAAAACAGCGGTTCAAGCGACGTGAAAACCAGCACCACACACGACAGGTTGCCGGCCTTGATTCGCTCCAGCACATCCAGCCCGTTACCGCCGGGCATCACCAGATCCAGAATCACCAGATCAATGCTGTGCTCACGCAGTATCGACCACGCCTCACTGACGCTGGAGGCTTCATGAATCTGTTTGAAACCTTCCTGCTCAAGTACCAGTTTGACTGCGGCGCGAACCACCGGATGATCGTCCACAATCAGCACTGACTTCATGGAAACTCCCTGTGCAAAAATCGACGATGACGCCACGAATGCCCGCTACAAAAGGCCGAATACACGCAGCAGGTGCGAGAAAACTCTTGCATGGCGGGCAGATGAAAACTACCTGTCAGAAATGACAGTTCCGACGAATGGTCACCCCGGATCAACCGGCCTTTTGCTGACCGGCAGGCACCAACGAGTCGAGGGAGGACATCAATTGCTGGATGCACATCAGGTCGGGATACCCTGCGTGGCTCACATGAATCGTCTGACGCCCGCGGGCAGGCATCGGCGCTGATGGCTCGCGTGGCACATTGAAGATCAGGGTATGACGAACCTGCGGGTTGTCGAGAAACAGACCTGGCAGGTCCAAGGCTCCCTGCGTAAGTGAAGCATTGATGACCACCAGATCGAATGGCAAACAGCCGTACTCGACCAGGCTCAGCAATTCTTCAAGGTGTTGAACCGGTGCCACCCCGTAGTAACCGAGCTGATTGAACAGGCGTTCGATTTTCATTCGGTTAAAGTGTTGTTCGTCGGCGATCAGGATACGTAAAGCTTTGTTCTTCATGATAAAGCCTGCGTAGGCTGATGTATTCGTGAGGCGCAAAGACTACGGAAGACCCATAACGGTTGATGTAGGACTTTTCCTAAATGTCACGTCATTCAATCTGATGTAAACGTGAGCTCAATGCTGAGTCACGGGAGCATCGCGTCGTTGCAGCCAGCACATGAAATCCTCACCGCTCATCGGCCGCGCATACCGGTCTGCTGCCCTGGCGTGCACCCCAGCGCCAGCAATTGCTGGCGTTGGGCAACACAACGACAGGTACTACTGCCAGCCAAACCGCCGAATGTAGAACCCCTTCACAGCCTGTGTCAGCGCCATGTACGCCAACAGGATGACCGGCAGAAACACAAAGTACATCGAAGGCAGGGCCTGCAATTTGAAGTAATGCGCCAACGGCCCCATCGGCAGAAAAATGCCCACGCCCATGATGATCCCGGTCATCACCATCAATGGCATCGCTGCACGGCTTTGCAGGAACGGGATTTTCGGGGTACGGATCATGTGCACGATCAGCGTCTGGGTCAGCAGCCCGACCACGAACCAGCCGGACTGGAACAAGGTCTGGTGATCCGGGGTATTGGCGTCGAACACGTACCACATCAGCGCAAACGTGCTGATGTCGAAGATCGAGCTGATCGGCCCGAAGAACAACATGAAGCGCCCGACGTCCGCCGGTTGCCAGCGCTGGGGCTGCTTGAGCATTTCTTCATCGACGTTATCGAACGGGATGACAATCTGCGAAATGTCGTAGAGCAGATTTTGCACCAACAGGTGCATCGGCAGCATCGGCAGGAACGGGATGAACGCGCTGGCCACCAGCACCGAGAACACGTTGCCGAAGTTCGAACTGGCAGTCATCTTGATGTACTTGAGCATGTTGGCGAAGGTGCGGCGCCCTTCCAGCACGCCCTCCTCCAGCACCATCAGGCTTTTCTCCAGCAAGATAATGTCGGCGGCCTCCTTGGCGATGTCGACGGCGCTGTCCACCGAAATACCAATGTCGGCGGTACGCAGCGCCGGGGCGTCGTTGATGCCATCGCCCATGAAGCCGACCACATGGCCGTTCCCTTTGAGCAACCGGACAATGCGCTCCTTGTGCGACGGCGTGAGTTTGGCGAAGACGTTGGTGGTCTCGACCGCCACAGCCAATTGAGCGTCGCTCATGCGCTCAATGTCGTTGCCCATCAGCAGGCCTTGCTGCTCAAGACCGACTTCGCGACAGATTTTCGCGGTCACCAGCTCGTTGTCGCCGGTCAGCACTTTCACGGCCACGCCGTGAGCCGCCAGCGCTCTTAGAGCCGGTGCGGTGCTTTCCTTGGGAGGGTCGAGGAATGCCACGTAACCGATCAGCGTCAGCGCCTGTTCATCGGCCAGGCTGTAAGTGTCACGCCCTTCGATCATGGGACGCGCGGCCACGGCCACGACCCGCAGCCCTTCGGCGTTGAAGGCAGCAGTCACCTGACGGATCCGCGCCAGCAGTTCATCACTCAGTGCTTCATCGACAACGCCGTGACGCACGCGCGTACACACCGCCAGCACTTCTTCTACCGCGCCCTTGCAGATCAGCAGATGCGCATGCTCGCGCTCGGCGACCACCACCGACATACGCCGGCGGGTGAAGTCGAACGGGATCTCGTCGATCTTGCGAAACGCCGTGCCGACCTTGAGCTCACGGTGGATTTCCACGTGTTCCAGCACGGCCACGTCCAGCAGGTTTTTCAGACCGGTCTGGTAATAGCTGTTGAGGTAGGCCATTTCCAGCACGTCGTCGGAGTCGTTGCCCCAGACATCGACATTGCGCGCGAGGAAGATTTTGTCCTGGGTCAGGGTGCCAGTCTTGTCGGTGCACAGCACGTCCATGGCACCGAAGTTCTGGATCGCATCCAGGCGTTTGACGATGACTTTTTTACGTGACAGGAATACCGCGCCCTTGGCCAGGGTCGAGGTGACGATCATTGGCAGCATTTCCGGGGTCAGGCCCACGGCAATCGACAGCGCGAACAGCAATGCTTCGGACCAGTCGCCTTTGGTGAAACCGTTGATGAACAGCACCAGCGGCGCCATCACGAACATGAAGCGGATCAGCAACCAACTGACTTTGTTGACCCCGGTCTGGAACGACGTCGGTGCGCGATCGGTGGCACCGACCCGTTGGGCCAATGCACCGAAATAAGTGTTGTTGCCGGTGGCGAGAATCACCGCCATCGCCGTGCCGGACACTACGTTGGTGCCCATGAACAGGATGTTGTCGAGGTCCAGCGGATTGTAAGTGTCGCTGTCTTGCTGGCGGGGAAACTTCTCCACCGGCATCGATTCACCGGTCATCGCGGCCTGACTGACGAACAGGTCTTTGGCACTCAGAACCCGGCAATCGGCCGGGATCATGTCGCCGGCCGACAACACGATCAGGTCGCCCGGTACCAATTGTTTGATCGGCAACTCGGTGCGCAGTGCATCGCGACGCAGTACCGTCGCGGTGTTACTGACCATCGCTTTCAGCGCATCGGCGGCCTGGTTGGACTTGGCTTCCTGCCAGAACCGCAGCAAGGTCGAGAGCACCACCATGGAGAAAATCACAATGGCGGCTTTCATGTCTTCGGTCAGCCAGGAGATGACCGCGAGCAGCGTCAGCAACAGGTTGAACGGGTTTTTATAGCAGTGCCACAGGTGGGTCCACCAGGGCAGCGGCTGCTCATGCTCAACCTCGTTGAGGCCGAAACGCTCGCGCTGGGTGTCGGCTTCGAGTTCGCTCAAGCCATCGGTGTGCGTACCCAATTTTTCCAGCAGTTGACCGGTGTCGCTGTTGGCCGCGCTTACCAGGGTTTGCGCCAGCGCCGGCGGCACTTCACGGCTGACCGTGGTGTCGGTCAAGGATTCAAGCAATGCCAGGCGACGGAAGTGCCGGGCGATGTGGCGGGTGCGCAGGAATCCGGCGAAGAATTCCTTTAGCAGGGTCAGGTTCATGGCGTTGCCCCAGGGTCAGCCGGGAAACCTTCGAGCAGGCGTGTCGAGTCGCGGCGATGACGACAGGGCAGTCGCCATCACACGATAGTGTGTCGATGAGAGGACATCGGGAGCCGGGCCAGGACTGGCTCGACCGGGAGGCCGCTACTCGCTGTACGGCGAGACAACGGCACAAAAAAAGCTGCGCGTTAGCTTGCCGAGAAGGTGCCGGTTACTGAAACCGGCCGACTACTGTCACTCGAACACGTACCCACTGTGGGTCTCCGCTATTGATGAAAACGCGCGAAGCTTACGCCCCGATTTTTTCAGAGTAAACGAAGGAACGGCGTGAGACGGGGGAATCGCAGGGTTCTTCAGGAAGGGTTCAGCATTGAGGTTGGGGCGTGTTCTTCAGGGCTTATTCGTCGGAGCGCCGCCGGAGCAAGCGCCCGATTTTTTTGCAGGCTCAGGCGCTGGCGGCCAGGGCATGTCGGCGATGGTGAACATCGAGATGGTCCTTGATCACGCGCAACACCTTGGCCTCTTGCTCATGAATAAAGAAGTGACCACCCGCCAGCATGTCCACGGAGAAACTGCCGTGGGTTTCCTTGCTCCAGCCGATCAACTGTTCAGTGGTGGCGCGGTCGGCCTTGCCACCCAGCACGTGCACCGGGCATTTAAGCAAGGGGCGCTGCTGCGGCTCGAAGCGTCCACACAACAAAAAGTCGGCGCGCAAGACCGGCAGCGTCAGGCTCATCAGCTCTTCGTTGGCCGACACCTCTTCGCGGGAGCCATTGAACGTGCGTAGTTGCTCGATCAACTCGGTATCGGTTTTCGCTTCGGCAAAACCGCGATCATAGTCAGCACGCATTGTCGGCGCGGCCGTGCCTGAAGCGAACAGCGCCACGGGCTCCGGACAGCCCAGCGAGCGCAACGCATGGGCCATTTCACAAGCCAGCAATGCCCCAAGGCTATGGCCGAACAGTGCATAAGGGGCTTTGAGCGTGGCTTTTTGTTCGTGTGCGAGTTGCAGCGCCAGCCGCCGCATGTCGGTGTGCAACGGCTCGCCAAACCGCGCGCCGCGGCCGGGCAGCTCCACCGGTTGCAGCGCCAGCCACTGCGGCAGTTTGCGCCGCCAGCGGCTGAAAACCATGGCGCTGGCGCCCGAATAGGGCAAGCACAGCAATGTCAGCTGGGTCACCGGGCTTTCCTCAAAAAATTAGTCTGTATAGAAGAACGGATGAAGCACACCTGGAATTAGGCGTACCGATAACCCTGTGGGAGATCCTTTGCTGCAGGGGCCCCTGCAACCGACAAAACCCGTAGGAAATTTCCCGTTTTACGCCGCCAATTGTAGGAATGAGACCTACCTACAAGGAACTTAAACATCCCCCAAAGGCATAACACCCTAATGCTGGCGGGCGCTGTGGTCTTGTAGCCGACAAAACCCAAACAATGAGCCCCGTCCTCCTCCGGCACAGCACATTCCTACACTCGGAAATACCTTGTTGCCAGTCGTTACATCGCCCCCTAACATCCAGCGTCAACGGGTACAGCGGAGCTGTCCAACAAAACCCGAATTCAAGGAACCAGAATGAACCAGCGCATCCACCGCAGCATCGACGCCCCCCTCCGGTCCGGCCTGAACCGCGATGAATTGTGGGAAGGTCCGGACAAGGGCCTGATCAAATGCTGGGAAATCGGCCGTCAACGCGCCACCCGCTTCCCTGAACTCGCCCGACGCAGCCTAGCCGGTGAACTGCCGGTGCTCGGCTGGAAGGGTGGCGTCAGTCGTAGCCTGAAAAAACTCGAAAAATACGGATCTCTCAAATACCTCGCCCAATGGCAAGGGTTGCGCGGGGAGGATCTGGATGTTGATTTGGGCGAAGAGCGGGCGTTGGCCTGCTCCAGGACCGGAATGGTGGTGACGTTTACACCGGATCGGTCGAAGTACTTTAATCAGATGGCGGAAGTGGACGCTTAGGGAGAGGCATACGGTCGACTTGCATCACGAGCTTCGTCCACTACTTGGCGGCCAATCGCCCCAACCTGACATCAGAGCATGACCGGCTCGGCTTGGGGACTGACGCTGAAACGCTCGCGATAAGCCTGCGGTGTCACCCCCATCGCTCGCAGAAAACTACGGCGCAGCGTCTCTTCGCTGCCAAACCCGCACTGCACCGCCACCCGCTTGATCGGCACGCCGGTGTCGCTGAGCAACCGTCGCGCCGTTTCGACCCGAATCAACTCAATGGCGCGTGCCGGGGTTTGGCCGGTGTCGGCGCGGTAGTGGCGCACGAAGCTGCGTTCGCTCATGCCCGCCTGCAACGCCAGGGTCGGGATGCCGAGGTCTTGGGTGAGGTTTTCACTGATCCAGGCGTGAAGCTCGTCGAAACGGTCACCGTGCTTCTGCAAAGACAAGGTCACGCTGAACTGTGACTGGCCGCCCGGACGCTTGAGGAACACCACCAGTTGCTGGGCGACTTCCAACGCGGTGTTGCGGCCCAGGTCCTCTTCGACCATGGCCAGCGCCAGGTCGATGCCAGCCGTGACGCCCGCCGAGGTCCAGACCGGGCCGTCATTGATGAAAATCGGATTGGGTTCGACTTGAAGGCGCGGATGTTTTTGCGCCAACTGCTCGCAACGCGTCCAGTGCGTGACCACTCGACGACCATCGAGCCAGCCGCTGGCCGCCAACAAAAAGGCCCCGGTACACACCGACGAGACGCGCCGACAACCCGACGCATGCTCACGCACCCAGGCCACCAGCGACGCGTCTTCCGCCGCCGCATAAACACCCCAGCCACCGGCAATGATCAACGTGTCACTGCCGTTTTCGGGTAACGGTTCAGCCAACAACGCCAACCCCGACGACGACATCACCGCCCCGCCGCCGCTGACAATCACCGAGGGTGCATACGGCGGTGGCAGCCCTTTCTGACGGCAGATGTCGTTGGCCGAGGCAAACACTTGCAACGGCCCGGTGACGTCGAGCAGTTGCACATTGGCAAACGCGAGCACGTGAATGGATTTCGGCATGGTTGGCGTAATTCGTGGGGTGATTGGCGGATACGCCAAATCCTACGAGCCTACAGTGAAGACGTCCACCCACTTCAGGAGAAATAAGCCATGACGTTGCAGATCGGTTTTCTGTTGTTTCCCCAGGTTCAGCAACTCGACCTGACCGGCCCTTACGATGTGTTGGCCTCATTGCCGGACGTGAAGGTGCATTTGATCTGGAAGGACCTTGTGCCGGTGACCGCGAGCACCGGCCTGATGCTCAAACCGACCACGACGTTCGACGATTGCCCGGCGCTGGACGTGATTTGCGTTCCCGGCGGCAGCGGCGTCGGGCCGTTGATGGAGGATGAGCAAACCCTGTCTTTCCTCAAGGCTCAAGCCGTCAACGCGCGGTATGTCACGTCGGTCTGCACCGGGGCGCTGGTGCTCGGCGCAGCGGGTTTACTCCAGGGCAAACGGGCGACCACGCACTGGGCCTATCACGAATTGCTCAAGCCGCTGGGCGCGATCCCGGTCAAGGACCGGGTGGTGCGCGACGGCAATCTGCTGACCGGTGGCGGGATCACCGCGGGGATCGATTTTGCCCTGACCCTGGCGGCAGAGTTGTTCGACAAGGACACGGCGCAACTGCTGCAGTTGCAGCTTGAATATGCCCCGGCACCGCCGTTCCAGTCGGGCAGCCCTGACACCGCGCCGCAGAGTGTTCTGGCTGAAGCGCATCGCCGTGCCGCCGCCTCGATTGAGCAACGGGCACTGATCACCCAACGGGCAGCGGCCAGGCTCTAAGCACTGCCAGACTTTTCGACAGGCAAAAAAAAACCCGCCGAAGCGGGTTTTTCCCAAGACCATTATCGACTCCCTGTCGGTAGCCAATCCTTGCTGATGGTCGATCATCCGTGATCCTGAAGCGCTTCCTGTGCTTCAGTTGATGGAGCTAGATTACGCGTCGGATCCAATCTGCAATAGACGACATAGCTACCACCGCGTGTAAGACATTCGCTATAGCCACCCTTCCGAAAACCCCTAGACGCCTCAGGCATCTCGCCGGAGAGCTTCGGTACAGAGACTTCCAGCCAATCAGCCACCCTCACGCTCATGGGCCTTGGCGTTTCCGATCAAAAACTGTTCGATGTTGTTCATCTGCTCTTCCCAGCCGCGGCTGTCCATACGGAAAGCCTTTTCACGACGAGCTTGGGGGACGTGATCGAAACCGGACTCGGACACTTTGAGCCACGTGCCGTCGTCCCCGTCTTCAAGCTCGAATTTCACCAGTGTGGTCGGCTCCTGGGAGTAGTCGACGTCCGGGTTGACGGCATAAGGGTGCCAGCGAAACGAAAACAGTCGCTCCGGCTCAACGCTCTCCACCAGGACATTCCACCGCAAGTGTTCATAACCGGGATAGGTTATCTGCCCCTGAGTCCACTCACCGGCGATGAAACGCTTGCCTTCCAGTGCCACGCCAAACCACTGCCCGAATGCCTCTGCGTTGGCCAGCAAGCGCCAGACGTGCGAGCGCTTGGCCTTGAGCAGGACTTTCCTTTCGATGCGATCAGATGCTGCGTTCATAAGTCACCTCCTGTATTGAACAGTAGGTCAGTAAGACCACAAGACCAACCCTAAAATGTATCAATCGCTTGCCGCGATCAACCTTGCCCGCAATATTCGGCCGCATTTGCATGCATAAGTTCTGACAGACGGACGAGACTGTTGGCCGGCGGGGCCTCACAGGTGGCAGGTCTTCTGTCGGCGCAAGGCAAAAACGATTCGCTACACTGCACCTCAATCTCCTCTGTCACAGCGAGTTTTCCTCCATGCACTCACGCGTTCTCCTGGCACTGACACCCGTGCTGTTTACCTCGATGGCCTTCGCTCTGGACTGCGACAATGCCGCCGACCAGGCCACGATGAACCAGTGCGCGGCGCAGCAGCATGCGGCGGCTGACAAGGAGTTGAATGCGCTGTATCAGCAAATCACCACGCGACTCAAAAGTGAGCCCGAGCGCAAGAAGTCGCTAGTGGGTGCGCAGCGTGCGTGGATTGCGTTTCGGGATGCCGAATGCAATTTTTCGGCGTCCGGGGTGGAAGGCGGGAGTGTTTATCCACTGATCTACAGCAATTGCGTGACTGAATTGACCAAGGCGCGAGCCGAGACCTTCAAGACTTACTTGAAGTGTCAGGAGGGGGATTTGGGCTGCCCGGTGCCGGGACAGTAAGGTTTCCAGCGTTCTCAAGGGCCTCATCGCGAGCAGGCTCGCTCCTACATTGGATGTGCGTAGGAGCGAGCCTGCTCGCGATGGCGTCTGATCAGGCAAAAATGATTACCGGACAAACACCTGTGCCGTGGTAATCGCCATGTCCCCGCCCGGCATCTTGATGCTGCCGATCTGCTTCAGGCTGTCGGCATCAAAAATCGCCACGTCGTTAAACGTCCCGGCCAGGTAGATCTTGCTGCCGTCCTTGTTGAAGGAAATGCAGTAGTAGGAATGATCCAGCGTCGCCGCCTGCAGCATTTTCTTTTCCTTGATGTCGTACTTGGCCAAGCGGTTCAGCACGCCGAACATCAGGTTCGGATCCTTCGGCGAGCGCATGCCGCTGAAGTAGATTTCCGTCAAAGGACCGAAGTCAGTGGTTTCGGTCTTGCCGGTTTTCAGGTCGATGCTGAACAGTCCGTAAAGGTACTCGGCAGTGGCCGGGTCCTGCTTCTTGTCCTTGAATTTCGCGGCGGTGTAGAGCAGCGAGAAGTCATGACGATAGGTCTGCTGGTTCCACACGTAGAGCACGTCCGGCGCGCTGTAGTTCTCGCGTTTCCAGTGGCGGCTGGGGATCAGCACGTCGAACTTGCCGGTTTTCACATTGACCTTGTAAACGTCCGCCCCCGCCACATACAGCGTGCCGTCATCGCCACTCTGCATGATGGTCAGTTGCCGTGGTGCCGGGAAACTGCGCACCGGTTTGGCGTCCATCCCGGCATCGGTGGCATACACATCGAGCCGCGGTTGCTGCACTTCGTAGCGGTCGTTGAGCATCAGTGTCGGGTTGGCGACGGTGTACAGTTCCTTGCCGTCGTGGCTAAGGGTGAAGGCGAACATCGAGCGCGCTTTCTCCCCCGTTTTTTGCGTGATGCTGGCGTGGAACACCTGCTTGCAGTTGTCCAGTTCGACGCCGTAGACATCCGCATAGTGATTGTTCAACACGTAGGCGGTCTTGCGGTCCGGTGACAATTGCACGGTGCCGGGGCCAAAGGCGTCAGGCATCTTGCAGGTCTTGAGCAAGGTGTCGGTGGCCAGGTCGATCACGTTCAGGTTGTTCGGGTAATTGGTGGTCAACATGTACTCGTGACCGTCTTGCAATGCAGTGTTTTCATCGGCCAGAACAGTGAACGAACACGTGCTCAGGGCGGCGAATGCGGCCAGGCCGCAGGCTTTGATGCTGTGCATGCTGGAATCCTTCTTCTTATCTGATCACTTGTCTTTCGGGAAGACAGTGCCGAGGTTGCGCCAGTTTTCGTTGGACGCCTGGGCATCCTTGTTCCAGTCCGGGTAGGTACTCATCATGTCGGGCACCTGGGCCGGCCACCAGCACGGGTCGGAGCAGCCATACAGGTCGGCTTCCATCGGTTGGCAGAGCGACGACACACCACCAAACGCGTCGATTTCCCAGCCCGGGTCGGTGGTCGAGGCGCAGCCCGCCACGGAACTCATCGCGACCACTTCTTCGATGCGGTTTTCGGCCGCGGCCTGATCCATTTTCAGCGCTTTGTTATTGATTGCCTTGAGATGTTTCATATCAGTGAGCCTTGCGCGGAGTGATGTAGCTGCTGATGAACGCAGGGTTATTGGCCATGATCCGGGTGTAGACCTCGATACCGAAGTCGACCCAGTCACGCATCAGTTCGCAGTAGTGATAGGTCGGATGGGTCGGGTCGCCATACCGGGCGTAGCTCTCGTGATAGCAGCCGCCGGAACACAGGTTGCGGATCTGGCAGTCTTCGCAACCGGTGTTGGTGCGGTCCAGGCGCTGGGACAGGAAGTCGTTCAACTCGACTTGCTTCACACCGTTGTGGACGTTGCCGAACGTCGGCAGGCTGGAACCGGTAAAGCGATGGCACAGGTTCAGCTCGCCCTTGTGATCCACCGCCAGCATCTTCAGCCCCGCGCCGCATGGCAGGGCTTTTTTGTGGCCTTCGTGGATGTCGGTGATCAGCTGGTGCAGGTTGGAGAAACCGATGTTGCGGTGCTCCAGCGCGGCTTCCAGGTAACGACGACCGAGTTTTTTCATGTTGGCGAACACTTCGATCAGCTCGTCGCTGGTCAGGTTGAACGTGCTGATATCGCCGGAGGTCACGGGAGCGAAACCGACTTCGGCAAACCCTAGCTCGTTGAACAGGTGGTCCCAGATGGTTTCGACATCGGTGACGCCGGTGGTCAACGTCACACGGGCACCGACCGGGCGGCTGTTGTAGCGCGACAGCAGCATCTCGGCCTTGCGCCGCACCACGTCGTACGTGCCCTGCCCGCCCACGGTAATGCGGTTGCGGTCGTGCACGGTCTTCGGCCCGTCGATACTCACCGAGAGCCCGAAGCGGTGGGCATTGAGGTAGTCGACGGTTTCTTCGGTGAGCAGCGTGGCGTTGGTGGTCATGACGAATTCGACGAACTTGCCCGCCTCGCGAAAACGTTTCTCACAGTAGTCGACCATGTACTCGATCAGCTTGCGATTGCTCAGCGGTTCGCCACCGAAGAACACCACGGTGAAACGCTCTTCGTCGGGGGATTCGCGCAGCAGCATTTCCACCGAGGCGATCGCCGTTTCCACGTCCATTTTCTTGCCGGCCGAGGGCTTGTCGAGGTCTTCCTTGTAGCAGTAGGTGCAGCTCAAATTGCAGCCGGTGTTGACGTTGAGCACCACGGTATTGATCGCCGTGCGTTCGACCCGTTTGGTGCCGATGTCCGGGGTCAGCGGCGAACCGTCGCTGACCAGTTCCAGCGAGATCAATTCACGCAGCGTTTCGGTGACTTCTTCGCCGTTGAAGCGCGCGGCCAGACGCTGGATCAGGTCATCGGACGAACAGCCCGGACCGCGCAAGGTATCGATGATGGTGCCCGTCAGCTCATCACTGGCAAACAGCGAACTGCTGGGAATGTGGAACAGCATGCGGTCGGCATCGACGTGCACTTCGTGCAGGTTCCGTTCGACCAGATTCAAAATAGCGCCCATTGCAACCTCCTGTGCAAACCCCGTTCGACGGGGCCTGCGGTCATTCCGAAAAGTGTCTGAAGCCTTGGGTTTCAGGGCACATCACGGAATGGGTGGATTGTTCCAGCGTTGCACGGTGACGATCATGTGGCCTTCGCCGGTCAGGGATTTCCCTGCGTCGTCGACGGCGGCGATCACCTTGAGGTTGCCGGCATTGTTGGTGGACATTTTGCGTTGCGGGTTCGGCCCGGCATCGCCCGGCGTGAACACGCCGCTGTCAGCCTGCATGGTGCCGGCGAACTTGACGTCTTCGTCTTCCTTGGCGCGGTCATCGAAGGCTTCGACTTTCCATTGCGCCGGGAATACACCGATGCGATAAGGCTTGCCGTCGGCGCCTTTGCCCCATGCCTCGGCGTCGAAACGCCCCTGCACTTTCGGCGTCGAACCACCGCCCTCACCGATCCGCGAGACCGAAAACTCCGGCACGACTTTGACTTCGGCGATGGAGTTGTAGACCGACAGGCTCGGGCCTTTCAACGTGCCCACCGTCACCGTGCGCAGGCCCGGTTGGGCATTGGCGGCGGCCTTGAGTTTGACCTTGATCCGGTCCGGGCTCTGTTCGACGACTTCGAGCACTTCCACACCTTTGCCGAAGTTCGGTTTGCCGGTGAGACCACTGCCGATCAGGGTCACTTCGGTTTCGCTGCCGGCTTTCACGTAACCCGGTTGCACCGCCAACAAACGACTGGAGCCTTGCTTGGCGGCGACGAAGTCCAGGCCACGCTCGTCATGCTCGGCCTCGAACATGCGGCCTTGCATGGCATTGCCTTGGGCGGCGAATACCTGGCGCAGGGTCACGCCATCGATGGTCACGTTGCCGCGCCATTCATAGCCGGTGTAGAGAATCGCGCTGCCGTCGCCGTTGAACGGGCTGCCGTCGGCGTATTGGCCTTTGATGCTGACCTTGAAGGTGTCGCTGCCATCGGCGCTGACGGTCATCACGCCGGCCAGTTCGCCCTTGCCTGGCAAGTGACCGCTGAAGCTCCAGTCCCCCACCAGTGCATCGGATTTGGGCGCGACGCTTTGCCATTTTTTCCAGGCCGGGTTATCCAGCGGATAACGCTTGGCCAGCAACGGCACCATGTCTTTGCGGGCGATGTCGAACCAGTCACGGTCGCGGGCCAGGGCCTGGTATTCCAGCGACGGCCACTGGCCGAGGTGGAAGTTCACCAGACGCTCCCATTCCTGGGCCGGACGGCGTTGCAGTGCAACCCGTGCACCGGAGTGGCAGCGGCCACACATCTGGCTGGTCTGGTCGTCGAATTTTTCGACGGTATTGAGCCGGCGCTCAAGGGCATAACGCACACCGTCGGTTTCGCTTGGCGCCAGGCCCTGGGTGTCGGCCAGGTACTTGACCAGCGTGCGGCGGTCCTCATCGCTGATCTGCAAACCGTGCATGGTCTGCATTCGGGCGATGCTCATCAGCCAGCCTTCCGGGGTCTTGCGCTGGTGGCTGATACGACTGAGGGCGTTACCGGCTTCGGGCGTGTGACAGCCCTGACAGGTTTCCTTGAGGATGGTCTGGGCGTCTCGGGCTGCCTGGCTGTCCGGCGCATGCAGCGCCACACAAGCGGCTACGGCCAGCAGGCTGGCGCTCAGGCCTGATCGGAGTTTTCTCTTCATCAACGTCGAACCTCGCACGGTGCTTTCTTATTTTTGTGGCTTATCGTTTTTATGGTTTCTAGCGTCAGCGGCGAACCACCGACGCAGGCAAGAGAAACGTCTGCGATGAGCAATACACGGAGCGTGCCAGCTTGCCGATATCCTTTTTTATCAATCAGTTGCGTTAAAAACCGGTTGCTCGAAGCGCTGTCGACCAGATCACCTGCGTCTAATATCGCGACAGTTGTTGCAGTCTGCGACAAGCATAGATGCCCGCACGGAACAGCTCATCGCTCGACGATTGACGGCATCGGGATCAAGGGGCGAAATGGTTGTTCACGGAATGCCGACAGGGGATCAAAAATGGCAAACATTACTGTCTTGGCGGGGGACTTTCTGCAGGGTGATGGAGAGTACAGGGACGGCGTTTTTACCCTCAGGACGCCGCTTCACCCGTGGCCCGGTCTCTGCCTCCCGCTTTCATCGTTCAAGCGTGTGGAAGTGGCCAACGAGGAGTCGATCAACAACTTCAAGGACGCCATCGGGTTCGGCGTGGCCGGCGCCATGCTGCTGGGCCCTATCGGCGCGATTGCGGGGTTCATGCTGGCTGGCAAGGAAACCGAAGTGACCTTCCTGGCCACACTCAAGGACGACAAAAAGCTATTGGCTGCCGTTGATAGCGACACGTTCGAGGAAATTTCCCGAAAAATACCGTCTTGAATACGTCAACGCGAGCCGCACCACGCGCGGTGGTGCGGCTTGGCCAGTTCAGCCTGGAAACGTAGGGGGGAGGAGGCCTTTGTGTGCGCTGATCTCTTGCTGCATCTGCGTCACCAGCGCCGTGATCGCGTGGGCAGTGTCCAGTTCCCAGACTGCAACGTGGCTCACCAGGTCCACTTTGCCGGTGGTGCAATCGCAGACCCGAATCGTCATCGACTGATCCGGCGCCATACTGCAGGTGCATACCGAAGGCAGAAAACTCTGCTCAATGATGCTTTGAATCTCCAGGGTTGAAAGGTTCATCACTACCTCCCTTGCGTGAGATGTGTGGCCGGGAGAGTGCTCCATCACTTCACCCACCGAGCGAGAAAATTCTATTCCTCAACACGAGGGGTCTCAAGGGCGCAACCGGGTTGCTCGTCGTCTCAGCCGTTGTCGCAATTTGCGAAAAAAATCACCGCCGTTACCAACCCTTTTCACCTGGCGAACCCCGGCCAATCAACGGTTCGCCTGACCTTGCGGCGACTTGGCACAGCCATTGCGAAAGCCCTGTTCTCACGAATAATAAGAGGCCTCGCCATGTCGCTCCCTAATTTGCTTCCCGCCACTTCCGCGTTTATCCAGCGCGCCCCGCGCATGCTGATCGGCGGTGACTGGGTCGAGGCCGCCGATGGCCAGACCATGCCCCTGCACAACCCCGCCACCGGCGAAGTGTTGTGTGTGGTGCCACGGGCCATGCCCGAGGATGTCGACCGCGCCGTGCTGGCCGCCCGCCAGGCTTTTGATGATTCGACCTGGACCCGCACCCGCCCACGCGAGCGGCAGAACCTGTTGTGGAAACTCGCCGACCTGATGGAGCGCGACGCCGAACTGCTGGCGCAGCTGGAATGCCTCAACAACGGTAAAAGCGCGGTGGTGGCGCAAGTGATGGACGTGCAACTGGCCATCGATTTCCTGCGCTACATGGCCGGCTGGGCGACCAAGATTGAAGGCTCCAGTGTCGAAGTGTCGCTGCCGTTGATGCCCAACGATCAGTTCCACAGTTTCATCCGTCGCGAAGCGGTGGGCGTGGTCGGCGCCATCGTCGCCTGGAACTTCCCGCTGCTGCTGGCTTGCTGGAAGCTCGGCCCGGCCCTGGCCACCGGCTGCACCGTGGTGCTCAAACCCGCAGATGAAACCCCGCTCACGGCGCTGAAACTTGCCGAACTGGTGCTGGAGGCCGGTTACCCCGAAGGCGTGTTCAACGTGGTCACTGGCACCGGTATTACCGCCGGTTCGGCCCTGACGCACAACCCGTTGGTGGACAAGCTGACCTTCACGGGCTCCACTGCCGTGGGCAAACAGATCGGCAAGATCGCCATGGATTCGATGACCCGTGTAACCCTGGAGCTGGGCGGAAAATCACCGACCATCGTCATGGCCGACGCCGACCTGAAATCCGCCGCGGCCGGTGCCGCCAGCGCGATTTTCTTCAATCAGGGACAGGTGTGCTGCGCCGGTTCGCGGCTGTATGTGCAGCGCAAACATTTCGACAATGTGGTGGCGGACATCAGCGATATCGCCAATGCCATGAAGCTCGGCAACGGGCTGGACCCCAGTGTTGAAATGGGGCCATTGATCTCCCGGCGCCAACAGGAACGGGTTTACGGGTATATCGAAAAGGGCCGGGAAAGTGGTGCGACCATCGCCTGCGGTGGTGAGCAGTTCGGACCGGGATTTTTCGTCAAGCCGACCGTGATTGTCGACGTCGATCAAAAACACTCGCTGGTGCAGGAAGAGATTTTTGGCCCGGTACTGGTAGCGATTCCGTTCGATGACGAGGCCGATGCGTTGCGCATGGCCAATGACAGCCCTTATGGGCTTGGAGCGAGCATCTGGTCGAATGACCTGGCGGCGGTGCACCGGATGATTCCGCGGATCAAGTCGGGGTCAGTGTGGGTCAACTGCCACAGCGCACTGGACCCGGCCCTGCCGTTTGGCGGGTACAAAATGTCGGGGGTCGGGCGTGAAATGGGGTATGCGGCGATTGAGCATTACACCGAGTTGAAGTCGGTGTTGATCAAGCTCTAATCGCGCTGTTAGATCGTTCCCACGCTCCGCGTGGGAACGATCAGTCATCAGTCAGGGCTTGTAGCCCTGAGCCAGCAACCAACTGCGAACCACCCTGCCCTGCTCCACCGTCAGCCCGGCCAGCGCCTGCTCCGCCGGCTCAGTGCGCAACCGCCGCACCAGCGGCGCCAATTCAACCCCCTGCACATGCCAGATGCCCAATGGCTGATCCGCAGTGATCACCACCTCGGCCTCATCGACAAACCCGTCCTTGAGCACCGGTGCTCGCTCGATCCTCAATGCTGAAAAATCAGCCTCGGCATGGGCGACTTCAGCATCCGGCCAACGCCGCCGCGCCTGCCAGAATGGCTGATCCAGCCAACGCAGTTCATCGGCGTAAAAATCCCGACCGATTCGTGCAAAGCGCAAAAACAACTGCTCGACCCGCTGCTGATGAAAGCGCTGGGCCAACGCCGCTCGTTCGGGTTTGCGCAACAACGTGTTGATCACCACCGGCGCCTGGAGCGCCGAAGACAGTGATTGAAAAATCCCGTTGCCCGACAGCGGGTCCACCGCCATGGCGGCATCGCCAACCCGAATCCAGTGATCGCCGCACACCTGCGGGCATAGAATCGCGGTGCTGCTGCGGGCATGCAATTGCAGATCAACTTCGGCCTGGTCAGCGAAAAACGCCTGAGCCAACGCCGAACCCTGGCGCCGCTGACGACAATAGTCGAGCAACTGCGCCTTGCCCGGCAGGTCGGCGCTCGCCACGTCCACCGTCCATTGCCAGTAACACTGGCCGTCAGCCCGCCGCGCCATCCAGGCCCAGCCGTCTTCAAGGCTTTCCACGGCGCTGGCGGTGGTGCCCCGAGGGCCTTGCCAGCGATTGAGCAAGCTGACCGTCTCGGGCCCGCGCAGGCCTTTGCCGAGCGCCGGGGCCTGGCGACCGCGGGCTTCCACTAAAAAGTCTGCGAGCAGCGTTTCGCGCCCATCAATGTCGATCCGATGGCCCGTCGCGTCGGTCTCAACGGTCAACACTCGGCCTTCGATCAGCTCGACGCCAGCCAGGCGTAGATCCTCGCGCAGGCCTCGGTCGAAGCATGGGCGATCGAGTAAAAACTCAATGTTCTGCGCGTGCTGCTGGCCGTTCCACGACACCTGCCGTTGGGAAGGCAACGCCGCGTCCGCCAGCGCCTGATGCACACCCGCACCGCGCAAGGCCTCCAGCACACGGACCGAAACGCCTTCCAGCGCCGCAAATCGGCGCCACTCGCTGACCAGCGTGACGGGATAGCCGAGTCGGCGCAAACCCAGGGCGACGGCGGCCCCCGCCGGTCCTGCGCCGAGAATCACAATCATGGGCCAACGCGCCGTTCAGGACCGCGATAACGAGCGTTTTCGCGCAGCCACTCGATGACCTGCTCGTTGCTCGCCTCAGGGCGTGCCACCAGGAAACCGGCAATGTGTCCACTCAACGCCGCGCAGCCAAGACTGGCGCCGGACTGCCCCGGATAAGTCCCATGCACACACGCGGCGAAATCCGCTTGAGCGCTGTTGAGCCATGACCACTCCTGCTCAGCGCATCGCGCGTCGCCGGTGACGCGCAACACCTGTGGATAATTCGCCGGGAACACACCTTCACCTTGCGCCGGGCTGGAGGCGCAGAGCAAAACGCCCTGGCTCACCGCCGCCGCGCAGGCTTCGCGCAACAGGCTGCGGTCCTGACGCAAACCGAGGCTCAAATTGATCAACCGGACGTCCTGTGCCACCAGCCAGTCGATGGCGCTGGCGATCTGCAAGGCGCTGGTGACGCCGCGCTGGTCAAACACCTGCCCCACGCAAAATACCGCTGAGGGTGCCCGACGTCCGATGGCTTCGATGACTGCGCTACCGTGACCCAATGGATCATCACGCAAGTCGCTTTCGGCCAGCCCATCCTCCAACAACGAAAATCGTCGCCCGGCCACGACCTGCACCCGTTGCGCCGCCGAATGCCCGCTGTCGACCACCCCGATGCGTAGTTCAGGCTTCATGCAGCACCGTTTTCGAAGTGAGTACGCCGTCGAGCAATTCAAAGCGCAGGTCGGCATCGGCCAGGGTTGAGGGACGATGGCTGATCAAGATGCGTGTGCGCCCGGCAAACAGTCGGTCGATGGCCTCGATGACCTCGCGCTCGGTGGCTTCATCCACCGCCGAAGTGGCCTCGTCCAGCACCAGAATCAACGGATCCTGCAGCAGTGCACGGGCAATGGCGATGCGCTGTTTCTGGCCGCCGGACAACTGCTGGCCACGCTCGCCCAACGGACTGTCGAGCCCCTCGGGCAACGACTCGATCAGGCTGTCGAGTTGTGCCAGGCGCGCGACGTCGGCAATGGCCTCGCGACTGGCGTCCGACACCGCGTAAGCGAGGTTATCGGCGAGGCTGCCGCGAAACAGCACGATGTCCTGGCTGACAACGGCAATCCGCTGCCGCAACTGGAACAGGTCCAGCTCGCGAAGATCAACCTCCCCCAGCAACACCCGACCGGACTGCGGATCGTGATGACGCTGCAGCAGATCGATAAGGGTAGATTTGCCGACCCCGGAGCCGCCGCTGAGGGCGACTTTCAAGCCGTAGGGAATTCGCGCTTCGATACCCCGCAAAGTCGTCGGGCGGCCGGGATGACTGAAGTGCACGTCGTCGAATCGCAGGTCACCACAGGTCGGCATCGGTTGCGGTTGGACCGGCGTCAAAACTGTGGGCTCTTCACCGCGCAGCTCCATCACGCGTCCGAGACTGACGGTCATCCGTTGAATGGCGACGTAGAGGCCGAGCAGGCTCTGGACCGGTCCGACGGCCATGCCCAGGTAGGTCGAAAATGCAATCAAGGCACCCAATTGCCAAGTGCCCTGCACCACCCAGTAACCGCCGATCAAAAACGCACAGGCGCGGGACAATGAGGTCAATGTGCCCGGTACGGCCTGGGTGAAAAACTCGGTGACTTGCAGGCGCAGCAATTGGCTCATGTAGCCTTGGCCCAGCGTCTGCAGACGCCGCGATTCACGTTGTTGCTGGCCGGCGGACTGGATGAATTTCATCACCGGCAAGGTCTCGACCATGAACGAGGACATGTCCGCCGAGCGCTCGCGTAATTGCCGTACGTCGCGCTCGACTTTGCGCCGCATCCAGCGCAGCCAGAGCACGTCGAGGGGAATCAGCACCAGGGCCAGCAACGACAGCTTCCATGACAGGGTCAACAACATCGCCACCGCGCAGACCAGGCCGATCACGCTCGACACCGCAGAGAATAATGAATCCACGGCAAAACGCTGGATCTCCGCGACGTCGCCATCCAGGCGCGACATCAAGTCTCCGATACGCCGTTGACCGTAGAAGCTCGGTGAGAGTGTCTGCAAATGCCGGTAGAGATCATCGCGCAAAGCAAACAGAATCCGCCCGGACAACCGCGTGTGCAGGTAACGATTGATGCCCGACAGTGCCGTGCCGAGCAGCCCGGCAACGATCATCAACCCGGCAATCAACACCAGCATCGGGAAATTGCGGGCTAGCAGGCCATCGTCGATCAGCAGCTTGGTCAGCCACGGTTGCACCAACACCAGCAGCGAGGCGCACACCGATAAACCGAGCAGCCCGACAATGGCCAAACGATGCGGACGCACGAAGCTGTAGAGCCAGCGCAATGCCGCTTGCAAGGCTTCGGGGTGCTGGCTGTCGATCAGCCGGACGATCAGGCGCTGCATCACGAACGCAACTGTTTGAGCTTGCGATACAACGTCGCGCGGCTGATGCCCAACGCGTCGGCGGCCGCCGAGACATTGCCCTGGTGAGTGTCCAGGGACTGCCGAATCAGCTCCAGTTCGTTCTCGCGGATGCTGCCAGCCTGTGGTCGTTCGCTCGCGCTCAACTCGTCGAGCATGCTGTCGGGCAAGTGATCGAGCGTGAGGACGGTCTCTCCCGGTTCGCGCATGGCCAGCGCGGTGCGTAATACCATCTCCAGTTGGCGGATGTTGCCGGGCCAGTGATAACCGCCGAGCAAGCGGCTCAAATCGTCATGCAGCACGACGGCCGGCGCATCGAGCTTGGCCAGCAATCGCCCGACCAGACCACTGAAGTCCTCACGTTCGCGCAGGGCCGGAAGCATCACGCTGATGCCGTTGACCCGGTAGAACAGGTCCTCTCGGAAGTGCTTTTCATCCACCAGGCGCTTGAGGTCACGATGGGTGGCGCAAATCAGCGCGACGTCGATGTCCTGCTCTTCGCCAGCACCCAATGGCGCGACTTTGCGGTCTTGCAGCACCCGCAGCAAACGCGCTTGCAGGGCCAGCGGCATGTCGCCGATTTCATCGAGAAACAAGGTGCCGCCATGAGCCTGTTGCAAGCGACCGACCATGCCACCACGACGGGAACCGGTGAACGCGCCCTCGCGGTAACCGAACAGTTCCGACTCGATCAGACCCTCGGGAATGGCGGCGCAATTCACCGCCACAAAGGGTTTGTCGCAGCGAGCACCGGCCAGGTGCAAAGCGCGGGCGATGACTTCTTTGCCGGTGCCAGTTTCACCGAGCAGCAACACCGGCAATTCATTGGCCAGGCCTTGACGAGCCATGCGCAACGCTCGGGCATATCGCACGTTACTGCCGGCCAGGGACTCCAGGTCCGGTTGCGGTTTGGCGGTTTTGACGGTGCTGCGTGGAGGGCTGCTGACGCTGATCGAGCGTTGCGGTGCACGCAGGGTTTTGTAGAAGAATTCGCCTTTGGCGGTTTGCAGGCTGCCGACACCGCCCTGGTGCAGGCGAGCCAGCAATTGCAGGCCATCGACGCCCAAAAACTCTTCGCAACGTCGGCCCACCAACGCCGAGCGTTCGGCGTGAAGCAACTGACAGGCCTGGGCGCTGACCGCAAGGATCTGGCCCCCAAGGCTCACTGCCAGCAGGCCTTGCCATGGAGATTCGAGGTATTGGCGACGGCTGTGGAACGCCAGGACGATTTCGTCCGGGTAGCTGGCGTTGAAGACGCGGCTTTCAATCTGGCTGACCGCCATGGCTAACAACGCGGTGCTGTCATGGACGCGGCCTAGCGGGCCTTCACGGGTCAGGTCGAGCACGCCGAGGATGTCGCCCTGAGGGCAATAAATCGGCACCGAGGTACAGGAGAAATCAGTCAGGCGATCGAGATAATGCTCGCCGCAATCGATCATCGTTGGCCGGGCTTCGACCAGGGCGGTGCCTAGCGCGTTGGTGCCGCGAGCGGCTTCGCTCCAGCAGGCACCCAAGGTGATGTCTTGCAGGCCGCTGCCTTTAAGGCGATCGGCGCGCCCTTCGACGGCGAGGATGGTGGCATCGGAGTTGGCGAGGATAACCAGCCCTTCCTTGCCCTGACGTTCGGCCAGGTAATCGATGGCTGGCAATGCTGCGTCGATTAGCAGTCGGTTGCTCGCCAGCAACACGTCGAGGCTCGCGCTCGATTCCAGCGCCAGTTCGTGTTTGCCATTGAAATGCACACCGTGGCTGAGACTGCGTCGCCACGAGGCGTCGATTTCCGCGCGCAACACACCGTCGGGAACTTCGCCCTCGAGATGGAGTTTTTCCCGGGCCAGGCGAGCTTCACGGTGCAGTTTGGGTGGTGTTGTTTTTATTAGCGTCATCAAGCGCTCCGAGTCGGTCCGCCCTGCGCTATTTTTAAAATCAGCGCCCTGCCGCAATCTTTACGTTAACGTCAGGGCGATGGCAAGTGCCTTACAGCACTTGTGGTTTCAGAACGGCCACTTAAACGTGTGGATCACCCGGGGCTTTGCTCGGCGCGGCGTATTGCGGCTTGAGGTGACCTTCCTGATCGAGCAGCCAGGCGTCCATGATCTGTCGCACCACGGGACCTGCGACGCGACCACCCGCCTCGCCGTTTTCAATCATCACCGAGATGACAATCTTCGGGTGCTCAGCCGGGGCAAATCCGACGAACAAGGCGTTGTCGCGGTTACGTTCCAGGGTTTTCGCCCGGTTGTAGCGCTCGCCCTGTTTGATCGCAACGACTTGCGCAGTACCGCTCTTGCCAGCAATGCGGTATTGCGCCCCGAGCGCTGCCGCCCGGGCAATCCCGCGAGCGTCATGCATCACCATCTGCATGCCGTGGTTGACCTGTTCCCAGTCACCTGGATCCTTAAGCAGGATGTTGGGCATCGGATGCTCATCTACTGGCGCAACACCGTCCACTGACTTGGCCAGATGCGGACGATTCCAGACACCCTTATTGGCAATCAGCGCGGTGGCCTGGGCCAATTGCAGCGGTGTGACCTGCATGTAGCCCTGACCAATACCGAGGATCACCGTCTCGCCAGGAAACCAGGCCTGTCGGCGCGTAGCTCGTTTCCAGGCCTGGGACGGCATCAAGCCGGCAGACTCTTCGAACATGTCCATCGAGACCTTCTCTCCGAGGCCGAACATCGCCATGTAGTCGTGGAGCCGATCGATGCCCAGCTTGTGCGCCAGGTCGTAGAAGTAGGTGTCGTTGGAGCGCATGATCGCGGCGTCCATGTCGACCCAACCGTCGCCGCTGTGGTTCCAGTTACGGTATTTGTGATCGAAATCCGGGAGCTGGTAGTAACCCGGATCGAAGACACGGGTCTGGGGCGTGACGACTCCCGCATCGAGGCCGGCAATGGCCACTTCCGGCTTGATGGTCGAACCCGGCGCGTAGAGACCGCGCAGCACGCGGTTAAACAGTGGGCGGTCGATGGAGTCGTGCAGCGCCGCGTATTCTTTGAAACTGATCCCGGTAACGAACAGGTTCGGGTCGAAGCTTGGCTTGCTGACCATTGCCAGCACTTCACCGGTGGAGGGGTCGAGCGCAACGACTGAACCTCGACGATCACCCAGGGCTTCTTCGGCGGCTTCCTGGAGTTTGACGTCCAGGCTCAGGACAATGTTTTTACCGGGGATTGGGTCGGTGTGCTTGAGTACGCGCAGCACGCGGCCCTGGGCGTTGGTTTCGACTTCTTCGTAACCGACGTGGCCATGCAACTCGGACTCGTAGAATTTTTCGATGCCGGTTTTACCGATCGATTGAGTGCCACGGTACTCCACGTTATCCAGGGCGTTGGATTCTTTCTCGTTGATGCGACCGACGTAGCCGATCGAATGCGCGAAGTGCGCGCCCATCGGGTAATGGCGAACGAATTGAGGCTCGACATCGATTCCCGGCAGGCGGAACTCATTGACCGCCAGTATCGCGATCTGCTCTTCGCTCAGTTCATAGAACAGGGTGACCGGCACGAAAGGGTGACGGGCCTGCTTCATCGCCTTGTCGAAGAGTGTTCGATCTTCTGTCGGCAGATGCAGGAGGTCTACCACCTCATCCAGTTCTTCTTTCACGTCGGAAGCGCGTTCACGGGTGATCGTCAGGTTGAAGCTTGGCCGGTTGTCGGCCAGCACCACGCCGTTGCGGTCGTAGATCAGTCCACGGGTGGGAGTAATTGGCAGGACGTGGACGCGGTTGTTTTCGGAGATGGTTGAGTGATAGTCGAATTCGACCACCTGCAGGACATACATGCGCACCACCAGCGCGCAGGTAATGGCGGCGACGAACAACCCGCAAGCCATCAACCTTTTGTTAACCAGGCGCGTTTCTTTTTCGTGGTCTTTGATCGGAATCGGTTCGGGCATTTCTGCGGCAACTCTTTGACTAAAAAAGGGTGCCGATCCGTAGGCGTGAAATCAGTCCGTTAAAAAACGAGCTGCACCATACCAAAAACTGCCTGGTCACTTGAGTGCGATTTCCTCGAACGGTTGCTCTTGAGCGTCAAAAGGACAATACCGACTTTCCTGCGGGCAAAACAAAACCCCAACTGCTTTCGCAATTGGGGTTTCGGAATTTAATCTTGACGATGACCTACTCTCACATGGGGAAACCCCACACTACCATCGG
>NZ_QGGS01000038.1:0-37650 GCF_003148705.1 Pseudomonas sp. OV226
TGAATCGAGGGAAACCCGGTGGTGATGACCGCGCCACAGCCACACTTATCGCCAACACGAGCAGAGCCCATGAAGTTGATATTTACGTTGGTACTAGCTGAATCAATCGGAGTAGTGCCATGACCTGGTATTGGGCAGACATGTTTGTCACCCAGTCGGGCAGAGGAAATCATGAGTCGTCCTTGAGTCGTTGCGAGGAAATCTACCTTGAGTCTGGGACAGCATGACTCTGGCGGGATGGCTCGGTATAGCCTGTAGGATAACCCTACAATCCTGTCCGATTGGTCAGGATAATCTCTTCGCCAGAATAGGTGAATAGTGGCAAATCGCCTTGAACACTTGGTGGCAGATCACGCGTTACAAAAGAAGGTCGCGACCCTGTATCAGATCCTACCGGCGGCGCCACGACGATGCTGAAGGCGCTAGCCCGGATGGCATAGGCCACTCAGACGCTACAACTCGGTCATCACGTCTTCTTCAACGATGTGCCATAACTACAAGCTGTTGGACACTGATGCCATGGCTCATGGTTGCTCGTGCGCTAGCCTTGCCCTGAGCATGCTCAACGAATTGTCACCATCACAGGCGACTAAGGATTGATTGCGCTGGCAGCTTGCCAAGATTACGTGTGGGAACTGCAAAATTAAGGTCTGGGTTCGTTTGGCAGGACACCGGGGAGGGACAAAAAAATCCCCGCGATTGCGGGGATTTGTTTTTAGTTCATACAGTTTCGACGCTCGTAAATATTTTCAATTTCATCGTCGGAAAAATTAACCATTGCCATGGCTTTCTGAAGGCTTATTGGTAATTTTTTGAGCGCGTCCATATTCAATATTTTGTGTCGTAGAGCATAGTAAAAAAATCTTGTAGCGCTGCTATGGGAGAGAACCATCTCCATGTGGGTCGAGTAGTAGTCTTGAACTACTCTGGAGATCTCCTCGCTTTCAAGTTCCTTTGAACTTAAGACATTCTCTGTCTCTTCTCTAGCTTTCTCAAAGGCCTCAAGAAAATTTGTGTTGTTCCCATTTTTAAGCAGTAAGAAAGATTTATATGCTTGGTCTATTCCAATATTTGGCGCGTATTGCAATAGCATGTTTATTCTTTTGTAGTAGTGCTTAAATACGGCCGAGTCCTCACTTAATGAGTCATTAGCTACCAAGGATATAAGCTTATCCCTGACCGCATACAGGGCATATGTTGCCTTCGTGCGTCGTAGCCGATTCATCACAACGACGAACGCAGCAGTTGCCATGAAGCCGAGGGCTAAAAACACCAAGAAAATCTCTGTCATGTTGATTTTCTCCCTTTCGACGAAATTCTACGTCTCAATACCTGACCTTCCAGGTCAGCCTTCACTTTGCACAGCCTATCAATTTCATCCTGTTTCAGTTGCTGAGTATAGCCACATCCTAGCGCTCCTAAGCTGAAGATAAGCGTGAAAAACGCTGCTGTACAGGCCCAGACGAAAGGTTCCACGACTGCGGCAGCTCCTGACAGCTTCTCCATAATGTAGCCCAAGCTAGAGATTAGCCCAGCATAAAAGCCGAAAGCCATCACTACGCCTCTTACGGTCGCATATTTTTGTAAGAATCTCATTCCGTTTCGAGCTGCCGTACTGACGTAAAAGGTCCGTGATACTACATTGATGGCCTTTTGTCTTCAAGTTCGACTGCAAAGGGGCGCAAGGGTTCCTACCGCCCCCTAATTTGGATGGCTGTTTTGGGGCGCAGGTCACCTTGATGGAGAAAGCTGCATTGGGCGAGGTTATGAAGGGGCAGATAGCGTTTCGAAGTTGCCACGCTTCGAGCGAAACTGGATGATGCAGTGTCAAGTCGCCATCTCGGAGTGAGGCCGCCCCTATGAGCAAAACGAACAACATCTCCATCGGATCGATGCACAACTCGCAAGTGCAGCAAGATGCTCAGCACTCCAGTCAGCATTTCGACCAGAGCGTTCAGCACCTAGATCTGGACGCCTTCTTGAAGGCCTTTTCCCAAGATATTTCAAAGATCAACGATCAGGTCGTTGCACAGGGCCTGCGATCTGACGTCGAGACCATTAGGGTGCAGAACAGTTCGCCGGCTCCGAAGAAGGGCATCATCAAGGAGTGCTTAGGCTCGATCAAAACCGTCTTGGAAGGCGCTGCCGGCAATGTGCTTGCCTCATACCTACCTGCAGTGATTACCTTCATGGGAGCGCTCTAATTCTATGGATAGCCTGGTATTGGAGCTACAAAGCGACGTGCTAGATCGGACAATCCACCTTCCAGATCTGTTGCGTAAAGCATTGCTCGTGTCCAGAAAGCTCAAGATCAAGGACATCGATGAATGGCTCAATGACGAACTGAACGGATACGAAACACGCTCGGTACCCAGCTACCGGATCATCACGGGTGAACTGAAGGCTTTCAATCCGTACAGCGGGTGGATCCCTGTCGACATGGGTGGCGAACTCCACGCATCTATGTGTGAACACCTTGCACGCGACTCAGTGAGCCAGATCATCGATCTGGTGGAGCGTACTGAGATCGGAACGGTGATGGTGAAATTTCCTGCTGGTCTCGACACGGCGTTCAGGAATCTAATGAGGACAGATTTTGAGCCAGCCTTGCACGTGCCTGTACACAAGCTGGTTCGCATCCTGGACGTAACGAAAACCAAGATCATGGACTTTGCCCTGGATCTGGAAGCGCGCGGGATTCTTGGCGAAGGAATTCGCTTCAGCAAAGCCGAGGAACAGCTTGCGCAGTCGATCACACACAATACGATCCACATCGAGAGAATGGAAAACTCTCAACTGCAGCAATCCACAGAGGGATCAGGGCAGATCAGGACTAGACAATAATCAGTGCTTGTTCGGGGCTGCTCGTATTCGAGTGCTGATTGTGCATACCCGACCAAGTTCGAAATCCCACCTGGGTGCTCCCTACGCAGGTGGACACCGCCGACAGCCTGACGGGCCCATTCTGGTCGCGTCGTAGCGAGTCGCTAATCATCAGGACTCGACCGTGCTCATTGAACGGATTTGTTTACTGTGCCGCTTCTGGCTGTTTTCTGCCTGTTGCGTCTAGCTGAAAACGGCCCATAGCTACTCGAGCTGATGGAAGTCGTCACGTGTCCTGGGATCCGTGGTTCCACCGCGGCAGTCATGACCGAGCATGGGCTTCTGTCCAGGAAAAAAGACCAGAGACTCCGCTTCGAATGCGAACGACAAGTCTTGCATCGTGACCGGTCGCAATGCCCCTCGACTTTCTTCAAGTTTCCTGATTGCCTTAACTGAAACCCCGGACCGAAATGAGTGTGCCTCTACTGACCAGTTCAGCATGGCGCGGGCGGCGCAGTGGGCTGTCGAGAAGGAAAGCGGTAGATCCATGAATGGGGCCGGTCCCCATTCGACTCCCCCCTCCTTTAACGCTCTGATTTGTTCAAGGTTGATAATTTTTCCCGGCATCACACAATTTCCATAATACTGATTGTTTGTACAGCAAAGCATGCAGATAGGAATTCCATAGCCTCATGTTGAAACTGGAGGAGCCACGGTTGAACGCCAATGGAAGGGGACAGGTGGTCATCAAATCAATCAGCATGTTGCTGATCACAACCATGATTTGCCCAGTGATTCCTTTCGGTTCAACGAGCATGTGACTGGTAAGCAGATCAACTACAACTGAATCGCCCCGGGTTTCGTAGATAACTCCATGTCTCAAAATGAGGCCAATTAGGAGGTGCCATGAGCAACCCGCGTTACCCCGAAGAATTTAAAATCCAAGCGGTCAATCAAGTGACCGAAAAGAAACTGACTGTTGCTGATGTAGCTGCACGTGTTGGCGTGTCAACGCATAGCCTCTATGCCTGGATAAAGCGTACAGCAAACCTCAACAAGAACGGCAGCAGGATGATGATCAGCACGCTGAGCTGCGTCGTCTGCGAGCGGAACTCAAGCGGCTCACTGAAGAGCGAGGTTTTTTCAAAAAAAGGCCGCCGCGTACTTTGCCAAGGAGTGCGGCTGAAGTACGCCTTTATCTAGCAACGAGCGGGTGACTATTCCATTCGGTGGCTTTGCCTGACGCTGAAAGTCCATCCCAGTGGCGATTACACCTGGCTGTCTGAGCCGCAATCAGCAAGCGCTAAAGACGACCAGCGATTGCTGGTTTTGATCAAGCAATCGTGGCTGGAGAGCGGTGGAGTTTATGGCTGTCGCAAGATCCATGACGATCTGCGCGAGGTCGGTGAAGATTGTGGTCGGCATCGGGTGGGGAGGCTGATGTTTCTTGAAGGTCTGTGCTCTCACACAGGATATCGACGCCGTCCCGGCAAGTACGGGGTAAGCCAACGGTCGCCTCACCCAATTTGCTGAAGCAATAGTTCGATGCCGTGGAGCCCAACAAGATTTGGGCCACCGATATCACCTACATTCGTACGTTTGAAGGCTGGTTGTATTTGGTTGTGGTGCTGGATCTGTTTTCTCGTCAGATCGTTGGCTGGTCAATGAAGTCGCAGATGGTTTGGAGGCGAAAACCGAAGCAGGAGGTGATAGTTCACTCCGACCAAGACCGCCAGTACAGCAGCTCCGCTGGGCGCAGTTTTTTGAAGGTGAACAATTTGTTTGCCAGTATGAGTCGCCGAGGTAACTGTCACGACAATGCTGTGGCCGAGAGCTTTTTTCCAGCTTCTAAAGCGGGAACGGATCAAGCGGAAAATCTACACCACACGGGAATGCTCGTAGTGATGTGTTCGATTACATCGAAATGTTCTACAACGCAAAACGCCGGCATGGTTTCAACAATCAGCTGTCACCGGTAGAATTTGAAAAGCGTTACGCAATGAGCTTGCAAGATATCTAGAAAAACCGGGGCGATTCAACCCTTGTTGGCCTCCCAACCGTCCTGCACTTTGCCTTCCTTCTCAACACAGGGCACTTGTTCGACATTCGTGTCCCGAACTGAGTGTTGGTTTTGGGCGAAACGAAACGCATCGTTGGCCTAGGAGCTGCGTGCCAGATCTTGCTTTACCGGAATACACGGCAGCTTTCGTAACGCGTCAATATGTCCTGCGAGGTTGAGTCGGGCTAAAGAGACTCGGGCTTCACCTGCGCGGCTCCTAGGTGGGCGTTCTTGGACAAAACTCGTTCAACCGCCGCCGCGACGCAAAGCAGAATCGACAACGCCAAGATCGCTGCAGGCCTGCTGCTTCGCGTTTGAGCTCAGCGACGCTGATGTTGACCACGAGAGTACTGGAATCTTCACTCCCCAGGATGCTCTATGGATGTGTTAGGAGATGCTGCTGGCTCGGGCTTGTTTCGCATATACTTCAGACAACTAAAAACGGGAGTACAGATATGTCCAAGCTAATTGAGTTTCGTGAGCTGGAAAAACATTTGGCTGAGCAATTGGCTGCGCTTGAGACAATGAAAAGCGACACTGGCTTGAAGCGCGAAATTGAATTTGAAAAAAAATTACGTGATTTGCTGAGTGAGTACGGATACAGCTTGAAAAACATCATTGCGTTGTTTGATCCCTACGCTTCCCATCAGCCGCGCGTTGAATCGGGGATTAAAAGTCGCAAGGCTCGTGCAGTGAAGGTCTACAAAAATCCGCACTCGGGTGAGTTGGTGGAAACGAAGGGTGGCAACCATAAAACCTTGAAGCAGTGGAAGAGTCAGTACGGCGCTAACACCGTCGAGTCTTGGTTGACCAAGTAAGCCCCAAAGAGGAAATGAGGTAGCCTCCGTTTGACGCTCGCACGCGTTCACACACAGGAGGCTTTACCCTGCATCGTTAGATGTGATCGCTACAAAATGGTTATTGAGATCGTGTCGCGGCGCAGAAAGGGGAGGGCGTAAGCACGAAAGAATCATTCCCGGTTTACTCCGTGAACAGTGCTCTGCACCGCAGGCAGGCTCGGCGGCTAGCTCTTGGAAGTTCAACCGCTCAAACTCTTCATATCCAGCACTCATGGATGTCATGCCACGAAGGAAAAGCGTTCGATTGAACATCGATACACGAATCAAATTCCGTCATCTGGTGTGTTTTCTCGAGGTGGCGCGCCAGGGCAGTCTGGCACGTGCTTGCGACCAATTGGCAATCAGTCAACCAGCGCTTTCCAAGTCGCTCAAGGAGTTGGAATCCCTGCTCGAAGCCACCCTGTTTGAACGGGGCAAAAAGGGCTCGACGCTGACTGATGCGGGCGTGGCCTTTTTGCGCTATGCCGCACCGAGCGTGCAATCGCTTCGCGAAGGAGTCAACAGTTTGCGCTCCGGCGTGCATCAGCCCATTACTGTGCAGTTGGGCGTACTGTCCACCGTCGAAAGTCTGTTGGTGCCGGAAATTGTGTGCCGTTTGCATGCCCGACACTCCGCGTTGGTGCTCAGTGTCGTGACCGGGCCGAGCGCCTACCTGCTGACGCGCCTGCGGGTCGGTGAGTTGGACCTGGTGGTAGGCAGAATGACCGATAGCCCGCTGATTCAGGGGGTGGCGTTCGAACACCTCTACAGCGAATCCATGACCTTGGTCGTACGCAACGGCCATCCCGCGCTCGCTGACTCACCGGGGCATAAACATCTGGAGGACTATCCGTTGGTTTTGCCGTCCGCGGGGACAACGATCCGCAAATTCGCCGACAGCCTGTTTGTGCAGCACGGAATAACGCCATCTCGACAGCGCCTTGAGACGTTGTCTATAGCCCTGAGTCGGCGTTATGTGCAAAGCAGTCAGGCCATCTGGGTCGCCCCCCTTGATGCCGTCAGGCAGGACTTGAGTCAAGGTGAGTTGGTTGAACTGGACCTGGGAATGCGTGAGCAGGGGGGCTCCGTGGGCTTCTGCTCAAATCCGGCGGTGCCGGTATCACAGGCGGCGCAATGGTGCGTAGAGGCGCTGCGCGAGGTTGGGCAGGAATATCGGGAAGGGAAGCATTCATAACCATTTAGATATCTATAAGGGTGTTTTTTTCAATTTCTGGTTGGACCGTTTGAGAGGACAGTAGGTAACGGGGCGCTGCCAAGTCAGTGCCCGACTTAGTCCAACCATAACAACAGGAAAAACGACATGTCTGATGCGCACGACAGCCGCTTTGTCATACGTGACCGTAATTGGCATCCCAAAGCCCTGACACCGGACTACAAGACATCCATCCTGCGATCTCCCCGCCAAGCACTGGTGAGTATCCCCCAGTCATTATCCGAAACCAGCGGCCCGGATTTTTCCCACCTGAAGTTGGGTCAGTACGATAACGATCTGCTGTTGAACTTCAATCATGGTGGTCTGCCGATCGGAGAGCGGATCATCGTCGCAGGTCGAGTGTGTGATCAGTACGGAAAGCCGATCCCGCATACTTTAGTGGAGATGTGGCAGGCCAATGCCGGTGGCCGTTACCGACATAAAAAAGACAGCTACTTGGCCCCGCTTGACCCGAATTTCGGTGGTGTCGGTCGTGCATTGACCGACTGCGATGGTAATTACAGTTTCCGCACAGTCAAGCCCGGCCCCTACCCCTGGCGTAATGGTCCCAATGAATGGCGCCCGGCCCACATCCATGTCTCCATCAGTGGCTCGTCCATCTCCACGCGTTTGATTACGCAGCTGTATTTCGAGGGTGACCCGCTTATACCAATGTGCCCGATCGTCAAGTCGATCGCGAATCAGGAAGCAGTGCAGAGCTTGATCGCCAGACTGGATATGAGCATGGCTAATCCCATGGATTGCCTGGCTTACCGCTTTGATATCGTTCTGCGCGGTCAGCGCAAGACCCACTTCGAAAACTGCTGAGGAGGCCTGCGTATGCCCGTTCAACTTCTGCCGGAAACCCCATCGCAAACAGCCGGCCCTTATGTCCACATCGGTCTGGCGCTGGAAGCTGCCGGCAACACGCCGCGTCAGCAGGAAATCTGGAGCGAGATGGCCAAGCCTGGCGCGCCAGGTGAACACATTCTATTGGTGGGTCATGTCCATGACGGGAATGGTCAGCTGATCCGGGACGCTTTTCTGGAGTTCTGGCAGGCCAATCACGAGGGTGTCTACGACAGCGCCTACGATCTGGAAAAACCGTTCAACGGGTTTGGTCGTACCGCCACTACCGATGTCGGTGAATGGACGATCAAAACATTGAAGCCCGGCAGGGTGAAAAATGCCTCGGGCGTTCCGACGGCGCCGCATATCAACGTGGCGCTATTTGCGCGCGGCATCAATATTCACTTGCAAACCCGTCTGTATTTCGACGATGAACCCGAAGTCAATGCACTGGACTCGGTATTGAATCTGATCGAGCAGCCCCATCGTCGCGAATCCCTGATCGCGAGGCGCTGTACGGTGGATGGCAAGTTGGCGTACCGCTTCGATATTCATGTTCAGGGCGTAGCAGAAACCGTGTTTTTCGACTTCTGATGCATTAGGCCAGGTGTTGAGAAACAGGAGCTCAACACCTGAGCGTTCGTCCACCTATGCCCACTGCAATACCAACTCACCTGCCATCGATCGCAATCGCAAGATATTCAGCAACGCGACTACCGCCATCACAGCAACACGAAGCAATGTCAGCTGAGTCGACCGTTTCTGTGATTCCGGTATTGCCATGGATACTCATTGAAAGGCGCAGCAGCAATGCGCCCGTGGAAACTCCCCGTTGTGAGGGTTTCGCCAGTATAAGAAGGCGGTTTCTCATAAGTGGTGCCCGATTTGCGATGAGCTGGGCATCTGTGGCTGAGAGTTACGCAAAGCCCTGGGGTTGCTTAAAAAGGCAATACCGCGCTGATTGAAAGGCTGGATTCGCCAGTGGCTTACAAAACCCACAGGGGTTTCCTGTCCACCACGCGCGAAGCGGCCCGACTGCCCCAAGCCAGGCGCTCGTTTCATCATTACCTGCACATGGCGCGCCAGAGCTACCGCGAGCATTTAGGTAGCGAGTGCGTACGCCTGAAATGATACTTTTATGCTCAGCGCCCACTTATGGCGTGCCGCTGGCTGGAGCAGCAGCACGGACTGGTGCCGATGCGCTTCAGTGAGCCGCTCAAGGCCTCCGCGCCAGACGCAGACGCAGACGTGCGCGCGAGCATTGAGCAATTGCTGGTGCGCAAGCGAACGGCGAATGAAATACAAGATATGCCGCCGCTACGCATCCTTAACGCCTATATAGAACGTGAATTGACGCGGCTGGAATCAGCGTCGCGGGGCGCTCGCTCGGAGAGTAAATAATGGGGCTGCGCCGACACGGGTCAATTCACTGGTCGCAAAGACGCTCTGTACCTGCCTCTCACCCCCGTTGCTAAAATGGGGTGAAAAAGCTTTTCACAGGTTGCCGGTAAAGACACGACGGATCGTCAGCAAAAACTCACTATTCAAACAACCATACGTCATCGGTTTGAAGCGTTTTCCCTGCGGAACAACACCGTCACGAAACACTTAGGCGCAGTACCCTGTATTGCGACCGTCGAAATTTGCCGTAACGAACTAGGGGCGACTGGCGTGATGTGTATCCTGACTGGCACAAAGGGTCGCGCGTCTCAGGGCAGCCTTTGTTTATCCTCACCCAAGTTTGACTACTCACTGTTCTTCACCGATAGGGCGCTCCTTGTCGGTCAGGGACTTTGTCATTCCTTTCGTTGCTGACCTGCGGGTGCTCCACGTCGTTAGCATATATAACAAGCTGGAATGGACAGTTTTCCGTATGAATTCAACTCAAGCGATCAATCAGGACTCCCATTGTGCAGGCGCTCGTATTTTCTTGACTGTTGCCTCATTCGCCGCGGTGGTTGCTCTTTGGATTGCACCGGTTAATGCGCACGCCTGTAAAGTTTTGAACCATGGGGTCGCTGAATTTTGGGCTCACCGGAACGAGCGTCAAGTTGTGTTCCAAGGAAAAGTGCGCTCCGTCGTCGCAATAGAGGGTAAACGGAAGGATGGCCAGGTTGACAACGGCCAAGGAATCCAGTTTGAACCAATTCGCTGGCGGCGCGGCGGCGCGGGTAATCAACTGGTTAAAGCACGAAGCTGGGAAATAAATGATGATGGCTGGAGTTGTATCAATCAATTTTCTTTTCACGTCACTGAGGGAGACGAACTGCTTGTTGTTGGTGAGATGGATGCAGGCTTCGTAGTGCCCTCCTATTTACTCAGCAAGCGCATGGTTGATGGGGGCGTGCCTGAGAACTATCTCTCCGTATTTGCATCGACGCCATGAAATCCCCTCCCGCTGGCACTGAGCCTCAGTCGAGGACTGAGGAGTTAACTCATCGCGCCTCACACGTCATTCTTGTCTTGGGTGGTTACGGATTCTTCGGTGAACGCATCTGCGGAGTCCTGGCACGCAATGAGCGAGTCCACCTTATCATTGGTGGTCGCGACGGTGTCCGTGCCCGCAAAGCGGTGCGTGCACTGGGCCTGCCCTCAACCCAGGGGGTGGCGATCGATGCGAGCGATCCTGCGCTAGCGGAGCGACTTGCCGGACTGGGTGTGCGGACGGTGATCCATACCGCAGGACCGTTCCAGGGACAAGACTACGCCGTCGCGCGGGCTGCCATTACCGCCGGTGCCAACTATATCGACCTGGCCGATGGGCGCGATTTCGTAGCAGGTATCGCCCTGCTCGATGCTGAGGCGCGTGTCGCGGGCGTATTTGTCACCAGTGGCGCAAGTTCCCTGCCAGCCTTGTCTTCGGCGGTAGTTGATCGCTACGCAAGCCGGTTCGGTAAACTCCAGTCGGTTCGTCATGGGATTGCATCCGGCGCGCGCGCTCCCGGCATTGCCACCATGCGCGGCGTATTCAGCTATTGCGGCAAGCCTTTCAATCGCCTAGAAAATGGGCATTGGGGGCCGACGCACGGTTGGCAAGACATGATTTGTCACCGCTTCCCATCGCCGGTTGGCAGGCGATTGCTCGGCAGTTGTGATGTGCCGGACCTCATCTTGTTCCCTGCGCGCTATCCGGACGTGCAGACGGTTACATTTCAAGCTGGCTTCGCCAGTCCGGCCGGACACCTGTTCGTCTGGGCTGCCTCTCATCTGGTGCGATTTCACTTGATGCATAGCCTTTTACCCTTAGTCGCGCCACTACATCGTATTAGCCGCTGGCTCGAATCGTTCGTCAGCGACAAAGGCGCCATGTTTGTTTCGATGGCGGGCACCGACACCAAGGGGCAACCGCTCGACCTCCATTGGTATCTAATCGCGACACGCAATCACGGCCCCCATATTCCCTGTGGCGCGTCGATCGCGCTCGCTCGTAAGCTGGCGAACGGTGAGCAGCTGCCCTCGGGAGCCATGCCTTGCATGGGGTTGCTTTCGGTCGACGAATATCTCAACGCGCTCGACGGCTTCGATGTACGCGAGGTGCCTGCATGAATGGCTATCTCGTCATTAAGTGCCTCCACATTCTCAGTGCCACAGTGTTGATGGGAACGGGTGTCGGCATTGCCTGGTTCAAGTGGATGGCCGACCGCAGTGGCGATGTACGCGCCATCCGCATCACGAACGAGCACACTGTCATCGCTGATTTAATGTTCACGACGCCTGCAGTGCTGCTGCAGCCCATTACCGGCTTGGCGTTGATCCACCTGGCAGGCTATCCGCACAGTGGCTGGCCCATCTACGCGATGTGTCTCTACCTTTTGGCTGGCGCATGCTGGCTTCCGGTGATCTGGTTGCAGGTACGTATGCGCGACCTCGCGCGCGCAGCCGACGCGTTGAGTGCTCCATTGTCACCGCAGTACTGGCGCTACGCACGAATTTGGTTCTGGCTTGGATTGCCGGCCTTTTCGGGGTTGATCGTAGTGTTCTGGCTAATGGTTGGAAAGCCAGCCTAAGCCTTGACGATGCATATGACGGGCGCCGGCTCGACGGGCTTTTAGAATGATGAGTCACGCTGCGCAAGCAGCATTAACAACACACGCCGGCTTCTTCAGATGAGCTTTTCAGTGGCGTGCCCCCTTGTACTTACCCCGCGATGTTGGTGATGGGGCACGTGACTCCGTGAAGAAGCGATTGCTGCTGCCGATGAAACACGTACTACAGAAGAAGTGTTAGCACCCATGAACCTACACCGTCCCATCATGCGAACAATAACGCGGATCCTGACACCATGAAAAACACCACACCGCAGATGATGATTTACGAAATTGCCGATTGGCATCACCAAGGCCTGATCGACCGGCAGACCCAGGACCTGTTGAGCGCGCCGTACCAACGGCCGAACCAACTGTTGTCGACGGCATTGCAATGGCTGGCGATTGGTGCACTTTTGCTAATCGGCATGGCCATCCTGGGGGGGGTGGGCTTACTGAGTGAATCCTTTTTGCTGGCGGCTGTACTTTGTTTTATCAGCGGCGGGGTGTTGTGGTGGATGGGAGTACGCCTGGCTCGCGACCCGGCCGGCCGCATGCCGCTGACCGGGATTGTGATTTTGACGGTGGGGCTGATGCTGATTTGTGGCAGCCTGATACTCGGCGAAACCTATTTCGATGAAGGAGCGTTTGTTCACCTCCCAAGGGGGCTGCTGGTTACTGCCGTCTTGAGTGTGGCTACCGCTTATCGTTATCGCCTGCGTTGGCCATTGCTGTTAGGACTGCTGTGCGCTTTTCACGGGTTGGGCTCCTGGGAACAATATGCGGGCGGTGGCGGTTATGTGTTCGAGATCCTCGATCAGCGCCTCATGGCGGTGGTTGCCGGGCTGGTCGCGCTCACTGGGCTTTGGCATCAGCGTGCTGAAGTTCGAGCGCTGCGCCACCACAGTGGCTTCGGGCGCTTGTATGTCATTTTCGGACTGCTCTATTTTAACTGTTCGTTGTGGTTTCTGAGCCTAGATAATTACGATTCACCCCAGGCTGGACTCTGGGTACTGCTTTTCACCTTGGCGATAATCAGTCAATTAGTGATCGGTGCGCGCTTTAAACACCCCAGCTTCACTGGCTTCGGCGTGGTCTTTCTGGGCATCGACCTCTACACACGATTCTACGAGTACTCCTCGGATCGCTTTAGCGGCGCAACTTTTTTTGCCGTGGCTGGAGTGATCGGGGTTTTGCTGGGATGGTTGTTCGAGCGTGCTGCGCAACGCGCCCGGGAAGATCGCTCATGAATCCGGATCGCCGCAATCGCCAAATTCACAACGCTCTCGATCAATGGCTGCGCAATGGCCAAATTGATACCACTACGCACGGCTGTATCGGTGAGCTGTATCCGCTAACCCAATGGGATTGGCGTTCGCTCGGTCGCTGGTTTCTAACGTTCGGAGCGATCAGTCTGGCGGCCGGCTTGCTGCTGTTTCTGCAGGAGCATGTGACGTTCACCCTAGTCACATTGGCCGTCAGCCTGTCATCGCTGACCCTGGGGCTTTTCGTTGTCGGGCGTTGGTTGCCGGGAAAAGGGCTGAGGATGTTGGGTAGTACCGCCGTGTTGCTAGGCGGCCTTGCACTGATTGGCGTCAGTTTTGTGCTGGGCATGATCTATTCGGATGGTTCCGGTAATTGGCCAGCTTTGTTGCTGATCGATTTGCTGATTTTGCTGGTGCTCAGCTATGCCCTGGGCAATGTATTACTGCTGACATTATGCAGCGTATTATTTTTTGTCTGGTTTGGTGGTCGCACCGGCTATGTGTCCGGCTGGAGTGCCTACTGGTTTGGTATGAACTATCCGCTACGCTTTCTCAGCGCTGCGGGGGCACTGATTGCTGCGGGAGCCGTACATCTGCGTTGTGAAGTCAGCTTGCTTGCCCGCTTCCGAGGGTTTGCCAAGGTGTGGATTTCCTGTGGCCTATTTGTCGGCGAAATGTCCTTGTGGCTGCTGTCGTTATTCGGTAGTTACGACTTGATCGAAGGTCCGTGGCATTTTGCCGAAAACGGTGAACTGCTGATGTTCAATTTCCTCTGGGCGCTGGTCAGCCTCAGCGTGCTGGCGGTGGGGGTGCGCCGGCGATTTGGGATGCTGATCGGCTATGGGGTGACGTTTTTGATCATCCAACTGTATACCTTGTTCTTCACCCAATTCGCCGAAACTCTAGGTTGGCTGGCCAGCGTGCTGATTGCTGGCGGTAGTTTACTAGCCTTGGTGGTCGGGCTGGAGTCGCAGAGGCAAAAACGGCGATCTTCGAAGTCGGAGGTCAGAGCTTGACGCAGAAGGTTCGGGACGTTTGGCGTAGCGGGGTGAACTGATGACTGATTTCGCGAACATCATTTAATTCATTGGATAACGTCTTCGCACTGCAATCACGCCTGCGCCTATGCAAGCGGCTCGACTTTAAATGCCTATCGAAATTACGGGGGGGGCATGTGATGCCGCAGGCCATCGCTCGCTCATCAACGGCATCAACGGCATCAACGGTATCAACGGCATCAACGGCATCAACGAGCGAGTCGCTGGTAGCTTAAATGGGCCTTGGATTTACGGCCTGAAATGATGTCCTGATGTCCGTAGGTAGGCCACCAAAACCCGGAGCCAACATTATTGTAGACACTGTGCCAGCTGTGGCCGCGGTGGCACAGCCAATGCATTTTCTGTCAACTATTGCGGTATGTCGTCGACAGCTATTGGCGTCCCCGTTCCACGGCCGTGTGGAGGGATTCATGAATTCCCAGGTGCTGTTTTTGGATAATTAAATCTGTCGCGGCATCTCGGCTATCAACTACGCAACCGCGCAGGAGAGATGTAATCCACCATCATTATCCCTCCTTGAGGCGATGCAACAGCTGATCAGGGGCTTCGCCTGGGGTCAGTCTGCGGACTGGCACCTATCGATGCGCAGCCGATAGCCAGCATGGGGTTGCTTATCTTTATCGGGTCATGCTTGTACCCAGCCCTCGGTCAGCGCAGCCTACTTGCGGTAGTGTTCGCTTTCCCTTCGCGCGGCTTGCACGGGCGACTGATGAGTATTGGTGGGGGGGGGGGGGGCTGCCCCGGCCCGCTCTAAGCTACCTGCCATCAGTCGCCATTGCTCAAATCAGGGGTTAGGCTTACGATATGGTCACAACCCCTCAGGAGGGATTCAGATGCTTATATATAGCAACTCGACTGCCTCGGGCCAGCCGAAACCAAGGCGCCGTGTGCACAAGGACAAGATCGATCCTGTTGCCGTGGTTTCTGAGGCCGCCCGCGTTGGTGATTCGCATTTCCAGCGTTTCGTCGAAACCGGCAAGCTTCAGCGCTCCCCTCGGTCGCAGAAGGCACGTCCAACAGTTAGCCGGGAATGGCAGGAGCCATCTCTCTAAGTGAGGCTGTTTGCAGTACGCCAAGATTCTCGTAACGCCCGAATTCATGGAGCTCCCTACCTGGTATGAGCTCTTTGTAGACTTTTACAACTTCAAGGTTTGCGGCGACCACCCCGCCTACTGGGGCCGCGATGCTACGCTCTACCAGAAGCCTCTTGGCAAGGTTCAACTTACCGATTCCCCTGCGGTTCTCCAACGTTGGGAGAAAATTTCTGATCCTTTCTATCGGAAGGTGAAGATTTCGGAAGGTGAGCACGATCTCTGGTTGCTGTACGCCTACGACGCACTCACCAACTGCTACCTCATGCTTAATGTCTTCGGCCCGAATGCACACGAGCACCCGAAGTTCCAAGCCTATGTCCGCGAGCTTCAAGACAAAATTGTCCAACCTTGGATCAAGGGCCGCTATGGCGCGGCTTTCGAACCACCGGAAGACTACGAACCTTAGTCAGAAAGCCTGGTCGTCACCGAGCGTTTGCTTCCGGTCGCCAGCCTTTTGGCTTGTTAGAGGCTTCCCTTTGACGGCGGTCGTGGTAAGACCGCGGTGGGGTATGCCATGGCCGATTTCGGTTTTTCGCTGATCGTTGGCACGTGTCGGACGAACCTCCACGCCCCATTGCCTCTGCGCTCTGTTCACCTGAAGCGGCCATGCCCTAGCGACCGCTCATCTTACGAACGCTTTTTCGAGTGTGAAGTGGTTTTTGAGGCCGAGAACGATAGCTTTGTCCTGCCTTGGACAGTAGTGAATCGAACATTACCCACCGGGAATGCCGTATTTACCCAGTTCTTTGATGACATTCTCGTCAGTGAGTTAGCCAGGTTGTCAGGTTGTCAGGTTGTCAGGTTCGGACTTGGTAATGTCGGGGTACTGACGCGGGCATTAAGAAAGGTGCGAGACACGAAAAACCCCTTAAAAGCGTCCGAAAACGGTAACCACACAACCGCAAAGTATCCATAAGTCTTACAGCTGGTTTTCGCCATGGTTACGAAGGCTGACCGAAAATTATCGGTTTCGGACACTTGGGCAATCCGCTATCGGAGATTTCTTCCAGAGAAACTGTCGACGGGTGAACGCAGTGAGGATCGTTTGGCGGAGGCGATGGCCATGAGTCGTCGATCCCTGCAACGCAAGCTCGCGGAGCGTGGCGTGAGCTACCGGATCCTTTTAGACCGGCTTCGTCACGACCTGGCAAAAAGGTACCTCATCACGCCGTCAACCTCGTTGACGGATATTGCGTTTCTTCTCGGATTTTCCGAGCACAGTGCCTTCGCGCGAGCCTTTAAACGATGGCAGGGATCTCTCCGTCGGGCTTTCGCGTTCTCCAGGTTACTCAGTAGGGGGATGAATCCAACGGAGCGGAGACGCACGCCAAGCCATTCGCTAAAATGCTGGTGTAGACGCGATTATCGGGAGTTAGATATTTCCGAGTGTGCACTCATCAAAGCTGAGCAGAAATATGTTATTGGTGTTCTGCCAGATGGCGTCGAGTGGTTTCTACCGCATAAAACCAGCGTCGAGGGTGTGGAGCTGGCAGCACTGCAATTTATGCGGGTAAGCCGTTCGGCACTTGTGGCTCCAGCCCATGTCCTGGGAGTTTCTGGCCACTCAAAAAAACGTACCTTGCACACTTCTGTGGGTGACTATCGATTGTCCCGATTGGTGCGGCTGGAGACGGTAATGGCTGCAGCTCAGTCCAATGCAGGGAAAATCAGACCGTTATAATGGCTGCAATTGGTTTCGCGTACTTTGAATTCCGTTTTCTGTGGTTCCCCCATTTAGGCTTAGCCTCTGAGCGAGCTAAACCGCGCCACCCGCCCAGACGTCCCATCTCCACGCGCGAAGCTATTTCGTGGCGAGCCTCTGTGAGCACAACACGTTCTTCCCTAAACGATGGTTGACGGTGTCCAACACTTTCGTGATTACCTTCGGGATCACGCAGTTAAAGTGGTACTGACCGCATAGTGCGGCATTGTTTCCCAAGGCCAAACTTTGCTATCCACTGCTGTCTGTCGCTACTGCCAATTTTGGCAAGTTGGCATAATCGGTGGTCCGTTTGGCGCAGATTGGCGATCTTTAAAGGGACGATGTTTTTTATTATCAAAGTTAGAGCCTGGCTCTGTCCCAGCCTGGGCGTATCTATTCAGGCTTTCCTTTTCGCGGCCACGCGTTGTGCCTTGTTTGAGGGCTTGATATGGACGTCCGCCTGTTGGCCCTACCGGATTCCCCATCGGCGGCCGTTGCCTTGTCGGGTGAGCACTTCTGTGGTCTGCCCAAGCGCGGACCGGCCCAGTTGCTGGCCAACGTCATGTCCGGGCAAGCATTCTGGAACCAGACCGACGGCCTCTTGCTTATTACATCAGGTTTCACGCCGGAACACGCAGGCAATGGCGTGCCCATCGTCAACATCGCCGCGCCCAATACTAGTTGTCTGTCGCAGAACCGCCTTCATGAGTACAGCGTTGGTACTGAAGGCTTGCTGGCAAAGAAGCCCACGCAAAGTACGCAACGCGACGGGAGCATTCTCGGTAACCCCAGCCTGCGCGGCACCGCTGCCATTACCATCCTCAACGAGGTCGACGGTGGCTCTGCCAGCCAGTTTCGCGGCTATGTCGAAGCAGCGGGAAGGTCAATCCATGTGACTGTTTCAAGTTTTTCGGTCTTTAACGAAATGCGTGGGCATGCGGGAGATTCTATATAAGGGGAAATAGGCGCGAGAAACGTCGGCGTACCAACTGATCTAGCTAGTGGCGCAGAAAGTCACTTTTGATAGTTTAAGAAACTTAAAATTTCGAATTTGTTCGGCATCTTAAATATACCGACTTAATCATAACGATTGTTGTGCTCTGACGGTGATTTTTAGATGTGTGCGGGATTTTTATACATAAGGATATTTTGTGTTTAGAGCAATTTTCAAGGCTGTGATTTTTATCGCTCCTTTATCGATGATGGGCTGTGTTTCCTATAACGTAACCGGTCCGCTGGGTGCTCCGCTCCACCCAGCTCCTATCAGCAGTCCCCGTACCGCACAAATTTTCGATGTGATGATTTCCGCTTCAGGTATCGATGACGGAACACGTACGGCCATTAGCCGCTCACTCACTGCTCAACTCAACCAATACGTTCAGGCAGGCAGATATTTCAAACAAGTCACGGAATACCCCTCGCGCCTGGGTGAGAACGATGTATTGCTTAAGTTTAATATGACGTCCCTCAAAGGACATCGCAGCCCGCACCCAGGTTACTTCCCTGGAGCGTTGCTGACCCTGACGTTATGGATTTGGGTCAACGGACCTGTCTATGTAGATCGTTTCGATGTCGCAGGTGATCTGGTGATCGTTGACCGTGACGGTAAAGAATTGGCAGCTGCGAAGGAGCAAATCAAGTTCGAGCACAATGTCGGCCTGTATAGCAGCGAATATTGGGCGCCAACGATGGGAGCCAAGCAGCTGAACGAACTAGTTACACAACTGCTAGATACTGCCACCGCACACTTGGCAGAACAATAAATCAAAGGAGAGTTATATGTTGGATTTCATTAAATACAGCCTCATGTTTACAGTCGTTTTACTGACAGGTTGCATGTCCTACTCACAGCACGAACTGGCCCCTGTGCAAGCTTGGCCGCCAACAGCTAATGCACCGCAGCAGAAGCCGACGGCATTCGTGCGCACCACTGCGATGTATCAGGTCAATGGTGGACCGGCCAACGCCGCTGCCGGGGCTCCCACCGCCAAGTGGGAAGCGGCGGTTACTGAGTCGTTCCGCCAGTCCGGACGCTTTGCTCGGGTCAGTACCGACAAGGTCGAATCAGATATCTATGCCGAAGCGACTTTGTACAACAACGAACAGTTCAGTATGGCCTCCGCCATCATTACAGGTGCCACGTTCTTCATCATCCCCTCTACAGCGAAGAACACCTTCACCCTGGAAACCGTGTTCAAGGACAAGAACGGCAAAGAACTGGGGCGTGTCCGCAAGAGTGAGTCGGTACGTACCTGGATGCACCTACTGTTGATCGTCGCGATCCCCTTCCAGCAAGACACCGGCAATATAGTCGAATCACTTACCCGCAGCACCCTGAACGAAGCGGTGCAGCGTAGTTTGCTGTAGGTTGGAAAAAATCCTCTGATCCGCGAAAACACTTTGTGAACGCTTGCGCTCGTAAGGTGTGCCTTACTGATTACGTTATTGGAGCAGCGATGTGCCGCCGCCACAATGGACGAGCTATTGCGTCATGAAGCTGCTGCCATTTTCACCTCGTGGGCGGCTTTTGCTGTTCCTTCATTCCTCCAATGTGAAAGTCTTTTGCTGACCGGAACGGGACGTTACACGCATTCCCAGGCCTGACAATGGCATCTGCGATAAAGACACTCTCAGTCTGACGCCCCGCAGCGACAACCCTAAAGCCGGGAGGGTTTATGCATGGAAGGGGCGGCAGCTCGGATTACTGTTAAATGGAAAATTGGTTTGAAGGTGTGATCGATGTTTTATGATTTTATAGCGCAGACTGATAACACGGTCGCTGCGGTTGGTGCGCTGGTTAGTACTCTGGTGGGAGTCATAGTTCTAACTCTGAGCAGTTTCTTTAAAGTTTATTCGCTGTATGACCGCCATTGGTCACGCAGGCATCACAAAATTTTACGAGAGCTACGCGCAGTCGATACCTCCCAAAGCCCCTTTACTCGTTACCTAGATGAAGCTATCTATCTTGAAAGCTATCGTATCGCCAGCGGGGTTCGTGCGAATCGCATCAAGGCTGATTTTCTACTTCGGTTAGCTTTGATAGGCCATAGGAATCACAGGCAAATTCGGCAAATTGCTCGGTTCGTAGTTGTTTCGCCTGAATCGCCAAAGCCAATGCTTCGGTTCACTGCAGGGGACATCGCAAGTGCACTCGCCTCACTATTTATCGGAATGATAATTATGGCCATAGGCTGCATGCTTGGGTTCGCTGTAGCGGTGAAGGGATCAACGCTTGGTGCTTACTGCGCAGGCGGCGGGCTAGTTTTCGTGTTCTTCATTGATGCAGCATTGGTCATGTCCAATTACAACAGCTATAACGTCGCTCGCAGGTTCAACGTGTATATGAACGATCATCCAGAAATTTTCGACGATGGTGAGCATGTATCCTCGCAGGAGCGCCCGATCGAATAAGGCATACGAGATCGTGAAGAGGAGGGGGCGTAGCATAGTTTGCGCTATGTCAGTTGTTGTGACTGATCGCTGATTCGTTAATCCGCTTATGTGATTTCATGGTCGAACCTAGCCCTTGATGAGGGGCGGCTTTAGGTCTCTGCCGGCCACGGATACGAAGCGTGCTGGTCACATCCGGAGTAGATGGCTGGCCAGGTGGAATGCAAACAAATGGCAAGCCGTTGCAATACCCACAGTGGCCATGAATTTCATAAGTTTTCATCGTATTTCATCGTTTTGAGCAGCCCATAAAACGGTTTTTCACAGCGTCGGCAATCGTACCGCGGTTTACTGGCTCATGCATGCTCCAACACCGGTTGGGGCTTTTTAGCTGGAGGTGGCATGAGTCTGACGCGAGTAAGCAAACTAATTTCCGCAGGCTTTGGATTAGCATTGGCCGTCTGCCTGACTACCTCCGCCCTGGATAGTTATTATAGTGCTCAAGTTACGCAAGCCACCGAACAGCGGCACCAGACTATCGTCGGCATTGCGCAACTAGGCGCGTTAAACCGTGAGTTAACTCAGTTAGCCCGCCTCTATGCCAATACAGACGATGAGCAGTTCCGCCGCCTTTACTATCAAAAAACACGTAATGGCCACGCCTTCCACGACATTGCCATGGCTATTCGTGCCTCGGGACTCAATGAGGCGGAAGAGCGAATGTTGCTGGCCGTTGAGGCCATGGATCTCAAACAATCGAGCATGGAGCTCGACAGCCTGACTCAACGTAGCCCCGTGGGGGCCAGTTCACTTCTGGCGACTACCACTTACATTAATACTGAATGGAATTTTGCTGACGCCCTCAATCAACTGAATATTTCCATTACTAAACGTATGGACGATAAGTTTTCGGCAGCATTGCGGGACGCTCAACTGGCGAGAACCCTCAGCGTTTTGACCCAATTAATTACCATTGGAGCGAGTTTTTGGGTTTTTTTCGTCATTCTGCGCCGGCGATTGATCATTCCCTTGCAACTGCTTTCCGAGCGGATGCGAAAATTACACGCGGGAGAACCTCTGCAGCATTCCGAGCGTCTCACAGGATTGGCAGAAGTTGTATCGTTGGCGGAGGCATTCGATTCATATGCCAAGGTCCACGCCGATTTATTGCACCAGCATTGGGCCAGAGTCCACCTCGGCGAACTGATGCAGGCGTTACAGTTGTCTAGCTGTCCAGAAGTGTTTTCTGCGACGTTAAAGCAGCGCTTGAGCGAGAGCTTGGGTTGCAAAGTTGACCTGCTGCTGGATTCCGCTCCATTGGTGCCAGGTGCTGGCCAAGTGCACTTCAGCTTGCCGCTACAGCAGGAGGGGCAACAATTGGCGACCTTGGAGCTCGCTTTTGCTAATCGACCGAACCCTGCCCAAATAAAACTCATTGATAGCCTACCTGACCGATTGGCCACGATGCTCAACTCGGTGCTGCAGCGCCTGCACAATCAACAGCTATTACAAAAAGCATGCATCCAAGCAGAGCAATTGGAAGCTCAGGCGTTGATTCTCCAGCAAAGACAGGAGGCACTGGAAGTCACCGAAAGCTGGTACCGCGGCATTGTTGAGTTCGCGCCTAAGGCGCTTCTGGTCTTTGACGACCAAAATGTCATCTTGGCCAATCAGGAGAGTGAGTCTGCGTTCGGTTATGCGCCGGGTGCTCTGTTGGGTAAACACTATCGAGACCTAGTGCCAGACAGTCAGCGCGAACTGATTGAAGTTGCGTTGGAAAGAATGTGGCTGCGTAACGTCCTTGACACGGTCGAGACTGTCGGCCGACGTGCTGATGGCAGTGAGTTTCCCGCTGAAATACGGATGTGTCTGTTGCCGGCGCGACAAGGGCAAGGCCGTCTGTGTGTTGCTATACGCGATCTGACGCAAAGTCAGGCGGATGAATCCCGGTTAAGGGAAATCCACGAGCAGCAGGAGGCTATTGTGACTGCCGCACCCTATGGCATTGCCATGGTGCGAGGCATGTTGATTGTGCAGGCCAACTCGCGGATGGACGAGCTGTTTGGTTATCAATCAGGAGAACAGCTGCAGCGCTCCCCGCTGATCTGGATGGGACATGTGATGTCGGCAGATATGCTGTCGGTATTTCAAACTGCAGCTCGCGAGACGCTCGACCGCGGTGAGATTTTTCAGCAGCAAATGCAGCTTTGTCGCAAGGACGGCAGTATTTTCTGGGCCAGTGTCAGTGCGCGTGCAGTCGCGCCAGGTTATCTGTCTGCGCGTGGATCGATCTGGATCATCGAAGATGTCACCGCCCAATACGTGGCAGCTGACGAGATGCGCAAGGCCAGGCAGCTAGCTGAAGACAGTGCCCGAATCAAAACCGAATTTCTGGCCAACATGAGCCACGAAATTCGCACTCCGATGAACGCCATTATCGGCATGACTTTTCTGACGTTGAGAACGGAGTTGAACGCACGACAGCGGGACTATTTGAACAAGGTGCAAAGCTCCAGTCGGCATCTGCTCGGCGTACTTGACGATATTCTCGACTTTTCCAAAATTGATGCAGGCAAGCTTGAGCTGGAAGTTCGTGACTTCAGCTTAACGCAAATGCTGGAGGACGTACTCGATCAGGTACGCCCCGCAGTCGCTGCGAAACGATTGGATTTACAACTCAGCGTTGATCCGGATGTGCCAGAACGGCTAAGTGGCGATTCACTTCGTTTGCGACAAATACTGCTCAATTTTCTGACCAACGCGGTGAAATTTACTGGACAAGGACAGGTTCGAGTCGAAGTTGGCGTGCGCCAGTCAGGTGCTCATGACGCGTTGATGCACTTCAGTGTGACCGATACTGGCATCGGTCTCGCTCCCGAGCAGATAAAGCGGCTGTTTCACAGTTTTCAGCAAGCAGACACCTCGACGACGCGACGCTTTGGTGGAACCGGTCTGGGCTTGGCAATTGCCAAGCAACTGGCTGAAATGATGGGAGGCCGAGTGGGTGTCCAAAGTGTGATGGGGGAGGGAAGTCACTTCTGGTTCGAAGTGCGCTTAGCTCTGGCCAAAAGCGCGGATATCATTTTTCTTTCTTCCATGCCGGCACGCAATGAATGGCAGGTGGCAGATGGAACACGCATTTTGCTGGTGGAAGACAACGATCTGAATCAGCAAGTGGCTGTCGAGTTGCTGCAGGTCGTAAATTGTCACGTGGACGTCGCGGCTAACGGTCGCGAGGCACTGAGTTTACTGGCAAAAGGGCAATATGACCTGGTGTTCATGGACATGCAGATGCCGGTTCTTGATGGATTGGCCGCCACGCGACAGCTTCGTCAGCAACCCGGCATGAGCAGGTTGCCCGTGATCGCGATGACCGCCAATGCCAGGCAGTGTGATCGTGACGCGTGTATCGCCGCCGGTATGAATGATTTTATCAGTAAGCCATTCGAGCCGCAGACACTATATGCCGTATTGCAGCGTTGGCTGGCGGACACATCGCTCCAGTCAATTCCTGGAGCATCACCACAGCCCGCTTTGACGAACTCGTCCTCTGAAGAGAAGGGCTTGCTGAGCCTGGACGGCGTCGACGTGGCCGCTGGATTACGGCGTGTGCTCGGTAAGCAGGATTTGTATGTAGAAATGCTAAATCGCTACATGAGAGATCAAAGTTCCACGCTCGAAGAGATAAACATTGCTTTGACCAAGGGAGAGTTCGATAGGGCAGAACAATTGGCTCATAGCTGCAAGGGCGTATCGGCCACCATTGGTGCTGACCGAGTTGCTCAAGCCGCTGATGCGTTAGAGGAAGCATTACGATCTCAACTCCCTCGAGAGGAATTGCAAAGCTATTGGCAGCGGCTTAGCGAACCCTTGAATAGTTTGTTGGAGCAGCTACATAAACAGTTGAGCCCCGAAATCGAAGTGGACCCGATAGCTGGGGACCTCGATGAGATTCGAGCGGTTTGCCGCCACCTCGACTCCCTGTTGGAAGGTTTTGACGTGCAAGCAGTCTTCTATTTTTCCCAACACGCAGGCCTGCTCAAAGGGGCATTGGGCAGTCACTTTCAGCAACTGAATACAGCTGTTCAATGCTTCGAGTTTGAGCAGGCGCGTTCTTGCTTGAACGCGGCATTGTTGGTCAATGAAACGCAGGCCAGGGGGTAAATGAGAGGGGTGGCAAGTCACTTATGAAGCGCAACTGCAGGAATTCATAAGTTTTCATAGCTTTTCAGGACTTTCCGGGGCAGGGCACACGCCAATTCAGAGCAGTTTTTTCGCTCGAGTGCGTTACTGGGTTTCAACAGATGGCCTAAGCCGAGCGCTATCAACCTTCGACGCAAACGCTCTGTATGCAGTTGAACGCGCGAAAATTCTGTGAGGAGATCTAGGTGAACTGCTTAATCCCCAAACCCACCGTGCTGGTGGTCGATGATGAGCCCTTCAATCTGAAACTGGTGAGTTGGTTGCTCCGTGACCATTGTCATGTGCAAGTCGCTGCCAGTGGTGCACAAGCCTTACAAGCTATCGAGCGCTCAGTCCCGGATCTGATTTTGCTGGATGTGCTGATGCCGGGAATGGATGGCCATGAGGTGTGCCGCCGCGTCAAACAGGATCCAAAAACTCGCGAAGTACCGATTCTGTTTCTGAGCTCGAGAAGTCTTGATCACGACGCCTGCTTGGGGTTGGATCTGGGAGCGTCGGACTTCCTCAGTAAGCCAGTTAATCCGCCGGTACTTTTGGCGAGAGTAAAGGCTCAGTTGCGTTTGAAGGCGGCCGCTGACGGATTGCGGTTGCAGAATACATCGCTTGATCAGGAAGTGGTGGCGAGCAGGCGCGAACTCCAAACCATTCATGATGTGACGATCCTGTCGCTAATGTCATTGGCAATGACCCGGGACAATGAGACCGGTAATCATCTGCGCCGAACTCAGCATTATGTGCGGGTGTTGGCAGAGCAATTACGTGATCACCCCCGTTTCAGCAGTGAGCTAAGTGAAAAGAACATTGAATTGATGTTCAAGTCAGCGCCCTTGCACGACATAGGCAAGGTCGGCATTGCCGATCACATATTACTTAAACCGGGGCGTTTCGAGCCTGCTGAATTCGAAATCATGAAAACCCATACATTGCTGGGCTATCAAAGCTTGGTGCAGGCTGAAGAAATTTTGGGCACTCAAATACCCTTTTTACGCTTCGCCAAGGAGATCGCTTTATCCCATCACGAAAAGTGGGATGGCAGTGGTTACCCCCATGGGTTGGTTGGTGAGGAGATCCCCGTAAGTGCTCGGTTGATGGCCGTTGCAGACGTCTACGATGCGGTTATTAATCGAAGAATCTACAAGGCATCAATGCCCCATGAGACTGCTGCGCAGATCATCTGTGAGGGGGCCGGCAAACACTTTGATCCTGATGTGGTAAGCGCCTTCAAGGTTTTAGAAGCGAGGTTTGTTCAAATCGCTGCGCGCTATGCCGATTCGGCGTCCACGTTTGTAGACGATACGAGTGATCCTTCGGTTTAGGCGAATTACGCCTCTCTCCGCAAACTCATTCGTTAGATCACTAGGTTTATTCGCCAGACACAGCGGTCGTTTTATGTGTTTGCCGTGCGGATAACGCAAAGCAACTTTTGAAGATACTCCCATGCCCACAGATACGTTTCTTGCTAGTTTCGGAGTGATTGGATTACGCATGATCGAAGCCTATGGTGTCAGCGGCCCCCGGTTCGCAAGACGCTTGGGTGTCCCCGTAAGAGCGCTAGAAAATCTCAATGTGCGCTTGCCTGGCAGCGTCATTGATACGGGCTTCAGGAACGCCATGGCATTGATTGCGGATCCGGCGTTTGCTCTTCGCGCTGCGGAGTGTTGGCACCCATCTCATTTGAAAACCCTGGGTTATGCGTGGCTTGTCAGTGGTTCGCTGTATACGGCGTTGAGCCGCCTGGAGCGTTTTATATGCATCCCGGCGGGGCGCACTTTATTAAAGTGCACTGAGACCGAAGCAGGGCTTTATGTCACCTACGACACCGGTCGTGGCGACACGGCGCTTGGGCATGCCATGGCCGATTTTGGCCTTTCGCTGATCATCTCCATGTGCCGAACAAACGTTGGCGGATCTGTGCATTTGCAATCGGTAAGTCTGCGGCGTCCGGCTCCCGCAAACCCGGATCCCTATGAGCGTTTTTTCAAGTGTAAGGTCACCTTTGGCGCGGAGCGCGACGGGTTTGTCTTGCCTTGGAAAATAGTCAATCGTCCCCTGCCAACCGCGAATGCCGAATTTGCGCAGATTTTCGATGACATTCTCGTAAGCGAATTGGCCCAACTGACGGGGGCTGACCTGGTGCACCGATGCAGACGCTTTCTGATGGATAGTCTTTCTTCAGGTGAGCCGGCTGAAGAGCGGTTAGCCGAAGCCCTGTCGATGAGTCGTCGGACATTACAGCGCAAGCTTGCGGAGAACGGACTGAGCTACCGCGTTATTTTGGACAAAATTCGCCATGACCTCGCGCGTCGGCACTTGGGTTCCGATGAAAAATCATTAACCGATATTGCATTTATGCTCGGGTTTTCCGAACAAAGCGCTTTTGCGCGTGCCTTTAAGCGGTGGCAGGGGGTTTCACCCTCGGAATATCGAAGTCAGGGTGGGGCGTTCTATTACGGAAAACCTGAAAATCTGAGCGCGCTGTGATAGTTACGTTGACAGTTAATTGAGATGACTTCTTGCGCATTTAATTAGCATCAAGAACGTTATGTTGCTTGCTGCGATCGGCAAAAACTAATGCCCAATCGAAGAGCAGTGTCAGTAGGGCTCGTTTCAGTAAGTTTCATCTCGATATAGGCATTGTGAGTGCGTGCGGCAGTGCGATAACAATGACTGGCCTATAGGTGTTGCCGTATTTCAGCTGCTGGGATGCGAACAAATGTCGGCGGAGTGCTTTAGGATCGTGGGTTGCCCTATATTCTAAGGAAGGCGTGAGTGAACTGAAGCCGGTGGGATGATTTTTTACGTTGTCTGATGATGGTTCGTGATGAGGCATAAGGACAACCTCACGTCGATCTGGCGCATTCGGTCTTGCGATTGGCGCAAACGATCCTGAAAGGTGCTCTTAAACCTGAGAGTATTGTAAGAAATATCTTGTGTGTATCTGCCGATGCTGAGACGTCTGTTGGTGCAACAAGCTAGAAAAAAGGCCTTGGGAGTGGTTTTAGTTAAATTTTTCAATCGCCGGTGAACCGCGGATCGCAACATTAGCGTGAGTGGCGCGGCCTGATTGAGAAGTGATTGTATTGGTTGCAACTGGCTGGTATCTGGACAGGTTTGCTCTTGTTGGCTTGAATGGAATGTGTGGCTTGTTATGAGTTTGTGAGCCTGTTTAATGTTGCCATTATTTTATATTTATTGATTTATTGTCTATGGTGTTTTTATGTCTAATTTGATGCTGCTGTATAAAAATGTTCAAGTGCTGTCCCGTGAGACCCATAAAGGCCTGCGTCTTAAGGAGGTTAATGATTGCTCCTTTGCCGCTAATACGCATTGGATGCCTGTGGCTGGGGCTGAGTTTTATGCGGCGGCTCGCAATTACCCTGTCGTGTTTGTGAGCGAGCTCGTGGGCGATGCTGAACAGATCACGCCGATCATTCTTGTTGGTCTGGAAGCTGGTCGTAACGATTTTGTGGATAGTGCAAAGCAGTGGGCGCCAGGGGTGTATGTGCCTGCCTTTGTTCGCCGTTATCCATTTGTGCTGGGCAGTAATCCTGGAGTGGAAGGTGGGTTCACCGTCCTGTTTGATGAGGCGTTTTCTGGTCTTAACAATCTTGACGGCCGTCCGCTGTTCAACGAGGACGGCACTAATGCTGTCTTGCTGGATGAAGTCCTAGGCTTCATGAACGGTTTTAATGAAGAGATGGAGCGCACCCGGATGTTGGTGGCGCAGTTGCAGGCGCTGAACCTTTTGGAAAAGCGCTCTGCCCAAATTCGAGCGGCTGATGGTGCCGCCTTCGAAGTGCAGGACTTTTTGGTCATCAATGAAGAGAAACTCTCTGCGCTGACGGGCGAACAATTGGCCGATATGAATCAGCGTGGCTTCTTGGGGCTCATTTTTGCCCATCTGATGTCGCTGGCTAACCTCCCGCAACTGCTGGATCGGCATCGTGCCAACAAGGCCACCGAAGAGGTCGAGGCGGTCAAGTCGATTGACGGAAAATCCGGTAAATCAAAAGCCAGCGCTGATAAGTCGGCCTGAGTCATCCATTAATTTCCGGTCATAACGCCATGGTTTGCTTGAAAGCTTGTTGCCTAAGTTTGTGCGGAGCGTCTGAAGCCGACGTGGATGGTGCGTGGCCAAATTTCTTACCGACGTATTCGGTGAATGTTGGCGGTAACAATGGGGCGACAGCGTTGCTTATGGCTTATGGCTTCTGGTTGGCCGAGGCGGTGGATGAGCTGCGGTGAGAGATGAAGCAACTGGCCAATAAGCTGAGCCTCTACGTGTAACGTAGAGGCTGGCGGGGCAGCCTGTTCGTCATCGCTGCGCGAGTAATAAAAATAGGTGTGCAAAAATCTAGTGGAGAAACATGTCATGAAGTGGAATAAAGGTTTGTTGGTTAAAGTGTCTCTTTGCATCGCTCTATTGAACCTGGCAGGTTGCGATCAAATGGGGCTGAACCAACAAAAAATAGCCTATGTAAATCTGGCGAAAACACTGGAAACGTCTGCTGTGGGTAAACAGGAGCAAGAGTGGAACCAGAAAGTCAAAGATGTGCTGGTTAAAGCAGATAAAGATGCGCAGGCAAACTACACAAACATGCCTGCAGATCAACAACAGAAAGCTCGTCAAGGTGATGCGGAGACTTTAAACCGCCAGTGGGATATTGAGCGCAGCAGCGCACGAGTGCAAAGCGTGAAGGCCATCGCAGCAGTGGTCGAAAGCTATCGTACCAGCCATAAGCTCGATATCGTGATCGACAGCAGCCAAATTGTTGCATCCAACCCGACATCAGACATCAGTCAGGACATCATCGGCCTGCTTGCCAATACCACAGTGGATTACGGAAAATTACCGGAAGTTGTAGTCAACAAAGAAATGGGTAAACCAAAAGCGGAACCAAAATAAGCCCGCTTCACACACTGCCGCCCGTGAGTTAAATCACAATGGAGGCAATGTAAATATATCTAATTGAAGCATACGAAAGGCTTTGTTCAATAATCAAACTTTTTGCTGAATGGCAGGATCAGGGTTACGTATCATCCTGGCAGCGCAGGCGGTTCCATGGCAAGGCAAGTTCTGATTCACTTGCAACAAAGCCCTTATCTATCTTGGCTTCGTCATTTTATGCAACTTTTTAGTTGTGTAAAAAAATCCACATGCGCGCTCAATAAGTGAATTAAATTATGAATACTGTTTATCTCATTATATGGAGCGCGGCAAAGCAGTGCTGGGTGGCCGTCTCTGAGTTGGCCAAAGGGCGCAGCAAAAGCTCCCGAAGCAAAGCGGGCCCAAGTGCCGTTGTTCTGGCGTTGTTTGCCATGTCCGGAACAGTGAATGCATCAACGGTTTCGTGGTCCCCGACCGGACAAGTCCCCGGGGGGGCGGGTAACTGGGATGTGACCAGCAGTGAGTGGTACAACGGTACGGTTACTTTGCCGTGGAACAACCTTGCAGGGGATACTGCTCAGTTTACTGGAGCGGCGGGCACCATCACGGCTGTTAATCCGATCACCGTTCAGGATCTGTTATTCACCGTCGATGGTTACATTATTAACGGCGGCACCCTGACGACCAGTTCAGGCACTATGGGGATCAGCGTCGGCAGCGGTAACACGGCTACGGTTAATTCTATTATTGCTGGCAGTGGACGTGTTGACGTCAATGGCAGCGGTACTCTTGTGCTGGGCGGTGTTAACACCTACGGCGGCGGCACCACCATCACCAATAACAGCACCCTGAAAGTATCGTCAAATAACAATTTAGGGTTGGCAACTGGTTCACTCACCCTCGGTAATTTGACGACTCAAGGCACTCTGGCTATTACCGGTGGGCCTTTCATTAGCACACGTAATGTCGCACTTGCCCAGGGCGGCGGTACTATAAATGTGGCATCGGGTGCAACGGCGACCATCGGCGGAGTGATGAGTGGCGTTGGCGCGCTCACCCTCACTGGTGCAGGCGCGTTGATCTTGACGGGCACGAATACCAGCACCGGTACCACGACTATCTCATCAGGCACCCTGCAAATTGGTAGCGGTGGGACGACAGGAACCCTAGGCAGTAGTGCTCTGACCAACAATGGCACCCTGGCTTTCAACCGCAGCAATAGCTACACCTATGCGGGTGCGATTAACGGTACTGGTCAATTGGTACAAAACGGTCTAGGCACCACGATACTGACGGGTGCAAATACCTACACTGGTGGCTCCACCATTAATGCAGGCACGCTGCAAATCGGTGCTGGCGGCGCGACCGGGTCAATCACGGGGGATATCACCAACAATGGTGTACTCAGCTTCAGCCACAATAATGCTTACGCCCAAGCGGGCATAATTTCCGGCAGTGGTTCGGCGCTGCAAAATGGTGGTACCACAACCCTGTCCGGTATCAATACCTACACTGGCGAAACGCAGATCCGCGCGGGTGTGTTGCAAGTATCCAGCGATAGCAATCTCGGGGCGTCGTCAAGCAAGATACATTTCATCGGAAGCGCTAATTTAATTTCATTAGCGACGTTTGCTTCGTCGCGTAATATTCTTATTGACAGTGGTGTTAACGCCTATGCCGGGAATGTAAATGCCGCCGACACGTTGACCCTGAATGGGGTAATTTCTGGTGCTGGCGCATTCGGCGTTGCCGGCGGATATGTAAACCTGACAGGCACTAACACCTACAGTGGTGGTACAAATATTAATTCCGGTTACCTGTCGATTTCGAACGATGCCAATCTCGGCGCGGCTTCGGGCGATATAAGATTTGTCAATGGCGGTGTGCTGCGTGCGTTATCAAGCATGAGCACATCCCGCAATATCACACTTGGCAAGCCCGGCATAATCGAAACCTTTAACGGTGCGGTGCTTAACCTGAATGGCACGATCTCTGGTGCTAGCATCCTTTCACTGAACAGCGTTGGCACCCCTGGTGGTACCATATACCTCAATGGAACCAACACCTATACTAATACTACCTATCTGCAAGGTGGTGTCCGGGCGGTGGTCTCCAGTGGGGATAATCTGGGTGCAGGCAAAGATGTAAACCTAAACAACGGTACCCTGATGACGACCGGGACGTTCGAGATCAACAGGATTGGGCTAAGCACCGGTGGCGCCTTTGTTGATGTGGCTCCGACCACAACACTGACCGTCACGGGTGACATCTACGGCAGCAACTCCGCATTACACAAAACCAATACCGGTACGTTGGTGCTAGCGGGAACTAATTCCTCAACCAGTGGGAATTTTATTGATGCCGGGACACTGCAAGTGGGTAACGGGGGCACCTCTGGTTCTCTTGGGACCGGGAATGTCGTTAACAGCGCGGCGCTGGTATTCAACCGTTCGGATGCCTATGGCTATGCTGGTGCCATATCAGGCAGCGGTACCGTTACCCAAAACGGCACGGGAACAACAACACTCAGTGGCAACAATACTTACACTGGCGCGACACGCGTAGCTGCGGGCTCATTATACGTCAACGGCAACCAGACCAACGCGACAGGGCAGACCACGGTCGAGTCCGGCGCGACGCTGGGTGGCTCGGGCACCATTGGTGGCAACGTAACGATTGCCGACGGCGGCATCCTGGCACCGGGAGCCTCTGATGCCGCCGCGGGCACCCTCACTGTTCGCGGTAACTTACTGCTGTCTAGTGGCTCGATTCTGAATTACAACCTCGGGCAGTCCGATGTTGTCGGGGGGCAATACAACGACCAAGTCGTGGTTGGAGGCACGCTGACGCTGGACGGTACGCTGAACGTTAAAGCCACAGATGGTGGTGTGTTTGGTGCGGGTGTTTATCGCCTGATTAGCTATACAGGAACGTTAACCGATAAAGGCCTGAACCTCGGCACCATGCCTGCTGACTCGAACACTGAATTGCAGACGTCGGTCAAAGGCCAGATCAACCTGATCAACAGCCTGGCAAATATGCGTTTCTGGGATGTCGCCCAGAACAATAGCGCAGTCAATGGCGGTACCGGTGTCTGGAACAGCGGTACAGGGGCTAACAGTAACTGGAGTAATGCCTCTGGCACCATTAATGGCGATTATACCCCTGGTTTCGCGGTGTTCCAGGGCACCGCTGGTGCCGTCACTGTAGACAATAGCCTGGGTAATTTGACCTCGACAGGGATGCAATTTGTCACCAGCGGTTACACCGTTAACGGTGGTGCGATTAATCTGGTCGAAACCACTTCAGGCTCAGGCCAAACCACGATGCGAGTGGGTGATGGTACCACTGCAGGAAGCAATTATATTGCTACTGTCGGTTCGGTGTTACAGGGCAGTTCTGCGGTAACTAAAACGGATCGCGGAACGCTTATCCTCACCGGAGAGAATACTTATACGGGCGGCACAACAGTCAGTTCAGGTGCCCTTCAGTTGGGTGTTGGTGGGGCTTCTGGCTCAATTGTCGGGGATGTGCTCAACAACGGTACTCTCGTGTTTAATCGCAGTGATACAGCGACCGTTGACGGGAAAATTTCCGGTGGCGGGTTGGTCTGGCAGATAGGGACAGGTACCACGATTCTGACCGGTGCCAATACCTATAGCGGCACCACGAGTATTACTGCCGGCACCTTGCAGGTCGGGAATGGCGGTACCACAGGCACGCTGGGTAGCGGTATGGTATCGGTAGCCACGCCTGGCATGTTGGCATTCAACCGTAGCGACACCATGACTTATGGCGGGGCGATTTCAGGCACCGGTTCAGTGTCACAAATCGGCACGGGTACTACGGTGTTTACGGGGAACCATACTTACAGTGGTGGCACCACCATCAACGCCGGTGCGCTACAGCTTGGCGATGCTACCGCGAACGGCGGTGGTACGATTGCTGGTGATGTCACCAACAATGGTAGGCTCATCTTTAACCGTAATGCGACATATACCTATGCGGGTGTTATCTCGGGTAGTGGCGTTGTAGAGCGTCGCTCCGGCGTACTGACTCTTACAGGGGCCAATACTTATACCGGCGGCACCCTCCTTGCTGGTGGGGAAACGCGTGTTTCGTCAGACAGCAACTTTGGTGATGCGTCAGGGACGCTGACGTTCAACGGCGGTAACCTGCGAACCGCAGCCACCATTGCGCGTGACATTATGATCGCTTCTGGAGATAGCCTCGCCTCTACTTCAGGCACAATAATTAGTTCTAACGGCACGATAAATAGCCACATCACCGGTGGAGGGATACTCAGGTTCATTTCGGGCGGATCAACCTTCGTCAACGGCACCAATAATACTTACAGCGGTGGAACGCTGATCACTGATGGTGCCACTGTTGTGATCAGTTCAGCCAACGCTCTCGGTACGGGCAAAATCACCGGGCAGGCGACTGACATCGCTTATGGTGGCGGGGGCAATCTGCGCACCACCGCCACCATGACGCTGACAAATGACATTGATTTTGGCATGACTTCGTTTTACGGAAATGCTAATCAGAATTCTATTAACTTTACTACGGATGCTGGTACGACGTTAACTCTGACGGGGGCCATCAATAACGTCGGCGGTTTCCGCCCATCGAAAGGTTTCGCTAAAGAAGGTGCCGGTACCATGGTGCTGGCGAATACCGTTTATGGAAATGGGGACGGTTACGCGGTGCGGGTACGTGAAGGCACGCTGGTTGTGGGTGGTGGCGGGACGAGCGGGACCATTGGTGCGGCTCCGTCACAGATTTCTGCCGGTGCCAAACTGGCATTTGATCGCAGCGACACCTCTGTGTATAGCGGTTCGATTACCGGCGACGGCGCGATGGAACAGAAAGGGAGTGGTACTCTGGTTCTGACCAACAATGCGGCTCATACCGGTGGCACTACTATCTCCGCAGGGACATTGCAGATTGGCAATGGCGGCGCTGCGGGTGGAATAACCGGGGACATCCTTAACAATAGTAATCTCACCTTCAAACGTAGTGACGTTTACACCTATGCAGGAGCGATAACCGGCAGCGGTACTATTCGCCAAAGCGGTACTGGCACCACGGTTCTTACGGGTTATAGTACCAATGCGGGCGACACCACGATTGATTCCGGCACGTTGCAGCTCGGCGATGGCGGGAAGACCGGCTCGATTACCGGCAATATTCTTAACAACGGCACGCTGGCCTTTAACCGTAGCGATACGGTGACCTTGGATAATGCTATTTCTGGTACCGGTGGCCTGCTGCTAAAGGGTTCGGGCGATATCATCCTGACGACGAACAACAGCTACACAGGCGCAACGACGGTTTCAACGGGTAGATTGATTGTCAATGGCGATCAGTCGGCAGCCACCGGAGCGACAACTGTCGCGGCCAATGCGGCGGTAGGTGGTACCGGCACTCTCGGCGGCAATCTTACCATCGCCAATGACGGGATCCTTGCGGCTGGTAACACCGATGGTACGGGTGGCACGTTGACGGTGAAGGGGAATCTTGCCCTCAATGGCACGTCAATCCTGAGTTATACCTTCGGTTCGCTCAATGGCGTGTCGCAAAACAGCCTGACCAACGTTGGCGGTAACTTGACGCTCGACGGTCGCCTGGATGTCACTGTCCCAACAGGTGGTACTTTTGACCCAGGTATCTATCGCATCTTTAACTATAAAGGTGCCCTGATCAATAACGGCCTGGCGCTGGGTAACTTGCCGGCTTCTACCACAGTGGCGCTGCAAACTGGTGTCCTTGGGCAAATCAACCTGATCAACACCACCGGTATCCTCACCGCCGTTTGGGATGGCAGCAATGTAACCGGATACAACAACGGGGCGGCGGATGGCGGCAACGGTGTCTGGAACCGAAACCTGACGAACCAATCCTGGGGTGATGCCACCAGCTCCATCAACTCAACTTATACTCCGACGTCGTTCGTTATTTTCCAGGGAACGCCTGCAGCAGTGACGGTCGACAACAGTTTCGGCCCGATCTCCACCAGCGGGTTACAGTTTGGGGTGAGTGGGTACTCACTTGTTGGTGGGACGATAGACCTCCTTGAGACTGCTTCCGGTACGAACAGCACAATTATTCGTGTTGGTGACGGCAGTGATATCGGTGCCAGTTATGTGGCGACGATTGGCTCCGTTCTGCGAAGCAGTACCAAACTCACCAAGACCGATAAGGGTAAGTTGGTGCTGACGGGTAGCAATACCTACAGCGGCGGAACGGCGATTAATGACGGGACGCTGAGTGTATCGAGCGACAGTAACCTAGGAGCTTCTACAGGCGCGTTGAGTCTGGACGGTGGTTCTCTGGAAAGCACCGGCACCTTCACGACAGCCCGCGCAACCACGCTGACGATCAAGGGTGGCACGTTTGATATCGACGCCGGACAGACACTTACTATCAGCGGTGTGGTCGACGGTGCAGGCAAACTTACCAAAACCGATGCTGGCAAGCTGGTTCTGAGTGGTACAAATACTTATACCGGCGGCACATATATCAACGGCGGTACTGTGAGTGTGGCCAGTGATAGCGGCCTGGGTGCGGCGAACGGTGCGCTCAAGATCAATGGCGGGACACTCGAAACTACCGGCACCATGGTGTCGGCTCGTGCGACCACGCTCAATTCAGGTGGTGCAACGTTTGATATCGATAATGCGATCACTATGACGATGAACGGCGTCATTGATGGCAGCGGTGCGCTGACCAAAATCGATAATGGCACCCTGGTGTTGGCGGGGACTAACACTTACAGCGGCGGCACCAACTTAAACTCAGGCAAAATCCAGATATCCAGCGATGCCACCCTTGGTGCGACCTCGGGGGCATTAATCTTCAATGGTGGCTCCCTGGAAACCACCGCATCAATGACATCTGCACGTGCAGCAACGATCAACGCGGTTGGGGCAACGTTTGATGTGGATAGTGGCACTACGCTTACCATGACCGGCAATATTGCAGGCACAGGTGCACTGACCAAAGCGGATGCAGGCACATTATTGCTGACCACTGCCAATACTTACACTGGCGGCACTACTATTTCTGGTGGTTCGCTGAAACTGACTAACACCGATGGCGCGGGTTCCGGTGCAATCAATATCCACGCCGCGACGGGGCTTGAACTGTCGTTCGCATCTGCCAGTGTCTTCGATAACCAACTGGCGGGTGCTGGAACCACTACGGTGAGCGGGGCGCAGGCCACCGTCACGGCGGATAACTCCGCTTACACCGGTAACTGGAGTGTCACTGATCTCGGGACGCTGGCTGTCGCTGACTCGGCGACCAGCAGTAGCACTAACCTGGGGACAGGGGCGGTGGACATTGCTGCTGGTGGCATCTTGAATACCCAAACCACGGGTGCGTTCAGCTTCGACAACGTCCTGACCGGAGCGGGTACGTTGAATGCGTCCAACAATGGACAGGCGTTCAACTTTGGAAGCGGAGTGGGTGCTAACTTTGGCGGAATGGTCAATCTGTCGAACAACACCTTTAATCTTGGTGGTGATAACACCAGCGCGTTGACTAACGCCACGCTGAATATGGGCGCGGGCAACGTCACGACTGTAGATGCGGGTAACCAGGCTGTTGGCAACCTGACCTTCAATGGCGGCACCATGAAGTTTTCTAATCTGCCGACCGGAACAGTGACGACCAAAACCCTGAACTTAACCGCGGGCAATGTTGAACTTGATCAGCAAAACGCAGGTGCTTCCGGCAACTTGCTGGTGCAGGATGAAGGGACGACTCAACAGCTGATTTCTGCCACCTCGGTAAATGGTTCTGAGGGCAATCTGGTATTGAAAGATCTGGCGGGCAATGATCTGACATCAGGCACATCAAATATCGTGCAGGGTGGCAATACCGTGGCGGTTGGCACCTATTCATATGGTCTGGCAACCCGTGCTGCGGGTAGCAGCGCTGTGGATGGTTTATACGCCACCTACCGTTTGAGCCTGCTGGCATTGCAGTCCGGGCAAACACTGAGGCTTGCGCAAAATAGCGGCGCAAATGGCACGTCTGCCGATATGTCCGCCAAATTAACCGGTAGCGGTAACCTGGCGATTGAAGCGGGTAACGACCTGGTGTCGCTGTCTAATGACACCAACGACTACACCGGCGAAACCAGTGTTAATACCGGGACGTTGCAGGCGGGTAGTGACAATGCACTCGGCCAGACCAGCAAGTTAAACCTCGCGGATACCACCACCTTTGATCT
>NZ_QGGS01000039.1:0-31099 GCF_003148705.1 Pseudomonas sp. OV226
TTGATGAACTCTTCGTTCCTGTCGATGGTTTGAAGAGCGCTACGGATACTACCGCCGACCTCGGTCGCCCCACGCTGCTCAACCCAAAGCGTGAGCTCCATGATGGCGGCTTCCAGTGCGAGTTGGTTTTCGTTGATCTTGAATAGCAGGGAAGGGAGCAGGTCTGAATTCGGCATCGCGATTCCTCCGTGGAGGTTTCAGCGTAGCAGCAAATTAGGAAGCGACGAGCGGTAGGCAGGAGGCCAAAGGAAGCAATGAAGCTTGTACCACTTTTTGTACCACTGACCGTGTAAAGCAGGTTAAAACCGGGTATTCCAAAGTAAGGAAGTGCCCGGTTTCATTGACCCTGAGTACTTTGCCTTACCCCCTTAGAATCGCGGTGTAATTCTGTTCCAGGGACATGAAACTACCTGTGGGATTTTACGCAAAGGGCAAGGGTACGGTGGCAAACACGGTGCTGCAAGAGCGACGCGACAGCTTTACTCGTCGCGACCTTCCATCATGGTGCGTTTGAGCATTACATACACTGCTCCCGCGCCGCCATGTTTTGCCTGGCATGAAGTGAAACCGAGCACCTGTGGATGCTGGCGTAGCCAGGTGTTGACGTGACTCTTGATCATCGGCCGCTTGCCGTCCAGACGCACGGCTTTACCGTGGGTGACGCGCACGCAGCGAATTTCGAATTTGGTGGCTTCGGCGAGAAAGGCCCAAAGGGTTTCTCGCGCTTTTTCCACGTTCATGCCATGCAGGTCGAGGCTGCCCTCGAACGGAATCTGCCCGATCTTGAGTTTGCGCATCTGGCTTTCCTGCACACCGTCACGGGCCCACATCAATTCGTCTTCCGGGCCGACGTCGATGACGAACTGATCGGACAGCCCATCAACCGTGGTGGCATCAGTGCGAATGGTTGCGGCTTGACGCAGCTTGGCGATTTGCGCGCGGTCGGCCTTGGGTTTGCCGGTTTCGGCGCGATCGTGCTTGATCGGCTTGACGCCTTGGATCGCACTTTTGAACAGGGAAAAATCGTCGTCTTGCATGTCAGCCTCCGCGAAGGGCGGCCAGTTTACCCAAGTAATCACGAAACGGCCCGGCAAAAAGCCAGGCCGTCGGTTCAGTCGTGTTTTTTCATCAGGTGCGGGGACATGTTCAGCTCGCGCGACTGACGTGCACGCCGCCGGCAGCGCCGCCACAGCCACACGCCCAGGTACAGCACGAAGAGGCCGACCGCCAGAATCACTGCCGCTGCGGTCCGACTGGCGTTCAATTCACCCAGCGCGGGTACGTGGCCAAACAGGCTGGCAGCGGCGGCCATGGCGAGCAACACACCGCAGGTTGCCAGCAATGCGGCAAACGCGGCGCCAATTCGAAAACGCCAGTTGCGTTGGCCTTTAGGCCGCAAGCGCCGAGCGTCAAAACCATCGGATAACTTCATTCCGACCTTCCTCAATGGGTATCGGCCCTTCGACCGGGAGTTGACCGGGATGTTCCTGAGGCTAAGACAATTGCGGCAAATGAGAGACTTTTGCGGATGAGCGGCAGTATTGGCCGCACATCGAGTGCCGATCAAATCAGTTCGTGAGTGAGCGCGAGGGTAGCGAAGTTATCCCCCATGATCGCCATTTCGGTCTGATGAACGTGCTCGGCAGTCAGTACGCCACCCTTGTAAGGCAAGTCGCGCGTGGCGCAGGCGTCTTCGACCAGGGTGCAACGAAAGCCCAGGTTCTTGGCGGCGCGCACCGTGGTGCTGACGCTGGAGTGGCTCATGAAACCGCAGACGATCAGGTCAAGGGCACCAAGGTCTTCCAGGCGTTTGGCCAGTTCGGTGCCGTGGAACGCGCTCGGCAGCATTTTACCGATGATGGTTTCGTCAGCCTGTGGCTCAAGCCCCGGGATGAACTCGCCACCGACGCCTTGCGGGTTAAACAACCCACCCAGCGTGCCGAGGTGGCGTACATGCACAATTGGCCGGCCGGCGGCGCGGGCAGCGTTGAGCAATTGCTTGATGTTCGCGACGGCAGCGTCCATGCCGCTCAGGGCCAGCGGGCCGCTGAGGTACTCTTTCTGGGCATCGATAATAACAAGCGTCGCATGGCTCAGATTGGCGGCTGCATAACCGCGGCCGCTGAGTTGAAACATCGTTTTTGGAACGGACATTCTGGGGCTCCTTGGAGTGGGGCTTTTGCGACATTGTCCTCTGGCTGAGCGGTTCTGTGAATCGCTACTATCGTAGGCGCCGTCTTTGCTGGCTTGCAGCCTTGTCAAGTTACTCGATTTGTTCAATAGCCAGCGGAAAAAAGGGATCGGTCCTACATCTGCTCCGGTGTTTTTCCTGCGTCGTCGTGGCGCGTTTTGGCTGTTAGAATTGCCAGTCGTTTTTTCTGGAGTTTGCCGCCGTGATCACTTCCCGCCTTCGTACCCTGCGTGACCATATCCGTTGGGCCGTCAGCCGCTTCCATGGGGAGGATCTGTTTTTCGGCCATGGGACCGACAACGCCTGGGACGAAGCCCGTCAGTTGGTGTTGGGGGCTTTGCACTTGCCGTGGGAAATTGCCGACAGCTACCTCGACTGCGCGCTGGAAGAAGACGAGCTGGTCAATCTGCAACGCTTGCTCAAGCGCCGCATCGAAGAACGCATCCCGACCGCCTACTTGCTGGGCGAAGCATGGTTCTGTGGCATGTCGTTCATTGTCGACGAGCGTGTGCTGATTCCACGTTCACCGATTGGCGAACTGATCGAAAACCGCTTCACGCCATGGCTGGGCACCGAGCCTGCGCGCATTCTGGACCTGTGCACCGGTTCCGGCTGCATCGGCATCGCCTGTGCCTACGAGTTCCAGAACGCCGAAGTGGTGTTGGCCGATCTGTCGTTCGAAGCGCTGGAGGTGGCCAATCAGAACATCGAGCGCCACGGTGTCGATGAGCGGGTGTACACCGTTCAGGGCGATGGTTTTGATGGTTTGCCGGGTCAGCGTTTCGACCTGATCGTGTCGAACCCGCCCTACGTCGATGCGGAAGATTTCGCCGACATGCCGGACGAATATCAACACGAGCCCGAGCTGGGACTGGCCTGTGGCGATGATGGTTTGAACTTGGTGCGCCGCATGCTCGCAGAAGCGGCGGATCATCTGACCGAGAAGGGCTTGCTGATTGTCGAAGTGGGCAATAGCCAGGTTCACGTCGAGGCGCTGTACCCGGAAGTCGATTTCGCCTGGCTCGATTTCGAGCGTGGCGGGCATGGGGTGTTCATGTTGACGGCGGAACAATGCCGCGAACATCAGGCCTTGTTCGCTTCCCGCGTCTGACCTGAGGGCGCCATCGCGGGCAAGCCGTGCTCCCACAGGTTTTGGGTGTGCCACATAACTTGAGCACAACATAAAACCTGTGGGAGCACGGCTTGCCTGCGATGGGCACGTCTCGGTCCTGAATCTTTACCGGTGTGTCGCAATCCAGATCAACAACCCCGCCTGAAACACCGCAAACGCCACCAGACACGTAATGGTAAAGCGCAGCCCGGCGTCTTCACGCTTGTACTTGCTGACCTTTTCTTCGTGCGTCTTGAGCTTCACTTCTTGCTCGGCCAGATTCTGCTCGGCCTGCTGAAGCATCTGCGCGGCTTCGAGAATTTCCACCAGTTGCAGTTTTTCAGTGTTCCACTCGCCCGACAGATCACCCACCTGCACGTCTTTGACGCTGCCCTTCAAATGCTGGGCATCGGCATACACCACTTCAAAACCATGCGCCTTCAGGAAGTGATCGCGACGCAGGCGAGTGTCTTCGTTCAACGCATCCTTGTTGTTCAGGTCCGTGCCGTCGACGGTGTAGCCGGACCAGCGCTTCTTCGCCCAGGTAATCCCTTGAGCCGCCATGAAGCGGCCGATGCCACGGTTCATCGGTTCAATCTGCAAGCCGCTGTCGGGCCCGAAATGCACACGTTTGGTGGTGTGATCGACCCACACGTCCAGATGATTCTGTTCTTTGCGCACACGCTGGCCGGGCAGGGTGATGCTCATGCGCATCAGGCTCTGCTCTTTGTTGTTGCGTTCGGCATAGCCGAATTCGACAAAGCGAAGTGGCCGACCTCCGGTGTTGCGGTCGGTTTTCAGCGGCGCCAGACGGAGCATCTTGTGGTGCTCGACGTGGACGTCCGCCCACGGCAGCTCGACCGCTGTGGGAGCGTCTTTTTCAGCGGTGGTGTCGGGTGAAGTCTGGGTATCAGTCATAACGGCGAGATCCTGTCCAAGCCCTGCCGCCAGCCATTGCGCTGGCGACAAAGGCTTATCGGCCGTTTTTGACAGGACTGGAGGGCAAACGGCGCTTAACTGGTGCGAAGTCCGTCAATAAACCCGAGGATGCGAGTGCCCAGTTCGGCCGCCAGCGGCAATTGCGGATCTTTATAAGAGGCCATTTGCCGTTTTACATCGTTGGGCACGATGCGCATGACGTGGTTCATGCCTTCGATCAGCGCCAGTTCAGCGTCCGGTTTGGCGGCCTTCAGCAGCCTGGCATCACCGACGCCGACCTGAATGTCGTTGCTGCCCTGAATGATCAGCGCCGGCATCTTCAACTTGGCGAACGCTGCCGCCGGGTCCTGACGGAACAGCGAAATCAGGTACGGCTGTACACTTGGGCGGAAAATCACCTGGAGCGGTGGCGGCACGTTTTCGTCAATGTGCCCGGCCTTGAGGCTGTCGAGCAGCTCATTGCTGCGCTGCATCAGGGCGGGCGGCAGGCGATTGCTCAACTGCTGGCGCAACACCTGATCGACCGGTCGAGCACTGCCGGACAGGGAAATGACCGCCGCAGGATCGACACTCGGTGCCGCCAATGTGGCGATCAAGGCGCCTTCGCTGTGGCCGAGCAAAATCAATGGGCCGAAACGTGGATCATGTTTGAGTTTCTCGCCCCAGGCTTCAGCGTCGGCGACATAGGCCTCTACCGACAGATTGCGCTCGTCCGGCGTGGCTGCAAGGCTCGCCGCCACGCCGCGTTTGTCGTAACGCACGCTGGCGATGTTGTGTTTGGCCAGCACCCAGGCCAGCCGTTTGAGGCTGTCATTGCGCCCGCCGTCGGTATTGTTTCCGTCACGATCCGTAGGGCCGGAGCCGGAAATGATCAGGACAACCGGCACGGGATTGTCGGATTTTGGCAGCAACAACGAGCCGAAAAGCTCACCGCTGCCGGTGTCCAATGTAATGGGCCGTTGCAACACAGTGGCCTGGGCAAAGCCAGATATCAGGGTAAGGCTCAAGGCTAGAACTCGCAGCATCATCACGCCATCATTCACAAAGATGCCGGTTGGACTCGCAGGCACCCATAAGGTTCGAGGATGAACTACTTGGGTAGCCTGCGTATACTGGCGCGCATTACGTATTCAGGTTCTATTTCACGGAGCGTCCTGCATGTCCGGCAATACCTACGGCAAGCTGTTCACTGTCACCACCGCGGGCGAAAGCCATGGTCCGGCGTTGGTCGCCATTGTCGACGGCTGCCCGCCGGGCCTGGAAATTTCCCTTGAGGACCTGCAGCGCGACCTGGATCGGCGCAAGCCCGGCACCAGCCGTCACACCACTCAACGCCAGGAAGCGGACGAAGTCGAAATCCTCTCCGGCGTGTTCGAAGGTCGCACCACCGGCTGCTCCATTGGCCTGCTGATTCGCAACACCGACCAGAAGTCCAAGGACTACTCGGCGATCAAGGATCTGTTCCGTCCGGCCCACGCCGACTACACCTACCACCACAAATACGGCGAGCGCGATTACCGTGGTGGCGGTCGCAGCTCGGCGCGCGAGACGGCGATGCGCGTGGCGGCAGGCGCCATTGCGAAAAAGTACCTGGCGACCCAGGGCATCGTCATTCGCGGCTACATGAGCCAGCTCGGTCCGATTGAAATCCCGTTCAAGACCTGGGATTCGGTCGAAGAGAACGCCTTCTTCAGCCCTGATCCGGACAAAGTCCCGGAGCTGGAAGCCTATATGGACCAGCTGCGTCGCGATCAGGATTCGGTCGGTGCGAAAATCACCGTCGTGGCTGAAGGTGTCATGCCAGGCCTTGGCGAGCCGATCTTCGACCGCCTCGACGCTGAACTGGCCCATGCGCTGATGAGCATCAACGCGGTCAAAGGCGTGGAAATCGGCGCCGGTTTCGCCAGCGTCGCCCAACGCGGCACTGAGCACCGTGATGAAATGACCCCGGAAGGTTTCCTCAGCAACAATGCTGGCGGCATTCTGGGGGGGATCTCGTCCGGTCAGCCGATCGTTGCGCACCTGGCGCTGAAGCCGACGTCAAGCATCACCACGCCGGGTCGCTCCATCGACATCCATGGCAACCCGGTGGAAGTCATCACCAAGGGCCGTCACGACCCGTGCGTCGGTATTCGTGCAACGCCAATCGCTGAAGCGATGATGGCCATCGTGCTGATGGATCATCTGCTGCGCCATCGCGGGCAGAACGCCGATGTGCGTGTGAGCACACCGGTGCTGGGTCAGCTTTAATGGCTGGCCTTGAAGTCGCTGCAGTCTGATGACTGTGGCGGCGCTCCCGTACTGGCGGCTCTCCAGTTTCTACCTGTTCTATTTCGCCTTGCTCGGTTCGACGGCGCCGTTTCTGGCGCTGTATTTCGATCACCTGGGCTTTTCCAGCGCGCGGATCGGCGAACTGGTGGCGATCCCGATGCTGATGCGCTGCGTGGCACCGAACATCTGGGGCTGGCTGGGTGATTACACCGGCCGACGCCTGGCCATCGTGCGCTTCGGCGCGGTGTGCACGTTGCTGACGTTTTCGCTGATTTTCGTCAGCAAGACCTACGCCTGGCTGGCGATGGTCATGGCGTTGCACGCGTTCTTCTGGCACGCGGTATTGCCGCAATTCGAAGTCATCACCCTGGCGCACTTGAAAGGCCAGACTGCGCGCTACAGCCAGATTCGCCTCTGGGGTTCGATCGGTTTCATCATCACCGTGGTCGCGCTGGGTCGGTTGTTCGAATGGCTCAGCCTCGACATCTATCCGGCCGCGCTGGTGTTGATCATGGCCGGGATCGTGCTCAGCAGCCTGTGGGTGCCCAATGCGCAACCGGTCCAGGGTGAGCGGCTGGCGGGCGAGGGCTTCCTCACGCAATTGCGCAGCCCCGGCGTGTTGGCGTTTTATGGTTGCGTGGCGTTGATGCAGTTGAGCCATGGGCCGTATTACACGTTTTTGACCTTGCACCTTGAGCGATTGGGCTACAGCCGTGGCGTGATCGGCATGCTCTGGGCGGTCGGCGTGGTCGCCGAAGTCCTGATGTTCCTGGCCATGAGCAAAATCCTTATGCGCTTCTCGGTGCGCCGGGTGTTGATGGCGAGTTTTCTGCTGGCGGCACTGCGCTGGCTGCTGCTGGGGTCATTTGCCGACCATCTGTGGGTGTTGCTGTTTGCCCAGGTGCTGCACGCGGCGACCTTCGGCAGCTTTCACGCAGCTGCCATCCAGTTCGTGCAACGTAGCTTTGGCGCACGCCAGCAGGGCCAGGGCCAGGCGTTGTACGCCGCGCTGGCCGGCACCGGTGGCGCATTGGGCGCGCTGTATTCCGGCTACAGTTGGAATGCCTTGGGCGCCACATTGACCTTTAGTATTGCAAGCCTCGCAGCCCTGGCGGCTGCCGTTATCATTGCCACACTTCTGCAAGAGGACAGGCCATGAGCCTTACCCGTGAACACCTTGCCCAGGAAATCATCGACGCCGGGCGTTTTCTGTATGGCCGCGGCTGGTCACCGGCCACCAGCAGCAACTATTCGACGCGCCTGTCGCCGAGCGAAGCGCTGCTGACCGTGTCCGGCAAGCACAAAGGTCAGTTGGGTCTGGATGATGTGTTGGCCACCGACCTGGCGGGCAACAGCCTGGAGCCGGGGAAAAAACCGTCGGCCGAAACCTTGCTGCATACCCAGCTTTACAATTGGCGCCCGGAGATCGGCGCGGTGCTGCACACCCATTCGGTCAACGCCACGGTGTTGTCGCGCCTGACGCCGGAAGACTTCATCGAGTTCGAAGACTACGAACTGCAAAAAGCCTTCAGCGGCGTGTCAACCCACGAGTCTCGGGTACGGGTACCGATTTTCGACAATGATCAGGATATTGCGCGCCTTGCCGCCGAGGTGCAGCCTTGGCTGGACGCCCACCCTGATTGCGTCGGCTACCTGATTCGCGGTCATGGCCTCTATACCTGGGGCGCACGGATGAGCGATGCGTTGCGGCAGATCGAGGCCTTTGAATTTTTGTTCGAGTGCGAGTTGAAGACGCGCGCGATCCTTAACCGTTAAGGAGTTGCCCTGATGAGCAGCCTGTCCGTTTACCACGTCTCAAGCCCTGACTTACCGAACAAGGTGCTGACCCATTTCGAAGACATCGCCTCGACGCTGGCCGAGCAGGGCGTGCGCTTCGACCGCTGGCAAGCGGCGGCGAAGATCCAGCCTGGCGCCAGTCAGGAAGAAGTGATCGCCGCCTACCAGGAACAAATCGACAAGCTGATGACCGAACGCGGCTACATCACCGTCGATGTCATCAGCCTGAACAGCGATCACCCGCAAAAAGCCGAACTGCGTGCCAAGTTCCTCGACGAACACCGTCATGGCGAAGACGAAGTCCGGTTTTTCGTGGCCGGTCGTGGTTTGTTTACCCTTCACATCGGCGATTACGTCTACGCGGTACTCTGCGAAAAGAACGACCTGATCTCGGTGCCGGCGGGCACGCCGCACTGGTTTGACATGGGCGAGCATCCGCATTTCGTCGCGATCCGCCTGTTCAACAACCCTGAAGGCTGGGTGGCCAATTTCACCGGCGAAGACATCGCCAACCGCTTCCCGCGTCTTGAGGACTGAACCGATGCCGATCAAAGCGATGCTCACCGACATCGAAGGCACCACCAGCGCGGTGAGTTTTGTGTTCGACGTGTTGTTTCCCTACGCCGCCAGACACCTGCCGGATTTTGTCCGTCAGCACGCCGGGCGCGCCGATGTGGCTGAACAACTGTCCGCCGTTCGCCGTGACAGCAATGAACCGGACGCCGACGTTGAGCGCGTGATCGAGATACTACTGGGCTGGATCGCCGAAGACCGTAAAGCCACGCCGCTCAAGGCATTGCAAGGCATGGTCTGGGAGCAGGGTTATCAGGCGGGGCAGTTGAAGGGCCACGTTTACCCGGATGCCGTTGAAGCGCTCAAGCGCTGGCATCAGGAAGGCTATCAACTGTTTGTATATTCGTCGGGTTCGATTCAGGCGCAAAAACTGATTTTCGGTTGCTCGGAGGCGGGTGACTTGTCGCCGCTGTTCAGCGGTTACTTCGACACCACGTCCGGTCCCAAGCGTGAGGCGCAGTCTTATGAGCGCATCACCCAGGCCATTGGCCTTGAGCCTTCGCAGATTCTGTTTCTGTCCGACATCGTCGAAGAGCTGGACGCTGCGCGCACGGCCGGGATGGCGACATGCGGGTTGGCGCGAGAGGGCGGGGAGTTGGCGGGCCATGTAACCGTCGACAGTTTCGAGCGGATAAACCCCACCACCTTTTAGGACAACACACATAACCTGTGGGAGCCGAGCTTGCTCGCGATGAGGCCCCGTCAGTCAACATTGTTGTTGAATGACACACCGCCATCGCGAGCAAGCTCGGCTCCTACAGGGTTGGTGTGCAACCAGATATTGTATGCAGCGCCAGAAACAACTCAGGCCGTGAAGCGAAAGCTCTCACGGCCTGTTTGTTTTAGCGCTGGCGCGGTTTACGCCGTGTGATAAGTCGGCAGCGCAAACCGTTGCTGGCTTTGCAGCATGGAGATCTGCGGCAATTCGCTGGCCTGTTCGGCCAAGTCACGGCGAATCGCACTGATTACCCACGACAGCTGATCGCCAGCGTGCAATTGCTGGTAGGAAATCGAACGTTTAAACACTTTGCCTTCTGTGCTGCGCAGGGTCAGCAGAATCCCGCCGTCCGGGCGCGGTTGGGTGGTGACTTCGAAGTTGGAGAACAGGGACGAAAATTTTTCTTGGATCAGGTTCATGTCGATCAGCTCCATTTGCACATGATTGGCAAGCATGGAGAGGAGGTTGCAGTGATTGTGCCAGTACCTGATTTTTATAAAGTCGTTGTAAATCAATAAGTTAATAATCTTGTTGTTTTTCGGTTTCGTGCAATCTGCATGAATGGCCATCGTGCATCCTGCATTTTGAAAGATGAGCGATGATTGAATGGAACCAATCGGCGCGTCGATGTTCACGATTCATCCGTCGCTGGGCGGATACAAAACATTGCAAAAACCGCGTGTACAGCGCCAGAACCGCTGACGTATTTTCGGCCTCTATAAACGCCGCCCGACAATAAAAAAATCAGCGGGAGCACGCATGAAACGCACGTCCAGCGACACGATTACCTGGGGCATGATGCTCCGCAAACTGCCGACGATCGCCAAAGCCATTCCCCGCGTGGTGAAGGGCCTGAAAGTCGCCAACGTCAAGGATCCGACCCAACCGTGTGGCCTGGGCTGGAGTTTCGAGCAGGCGACGTTGCGTAACCCCGAGGGGCCCGCATTACTGCAGGGCGATGTCACGCTGACCTATACGCAGGTCAACCAATGGGCCAACCGCATTGCGCATCACCTGATGGCCCAAGGCATCGGCAAGGGTGACGTGGTCGCGGTCTTCATCGAGAACCGCCCGGAATTGCTGGTGACAATACTGGCGGTGGCCAAGGTCGGCGCGATCAGCGCCTTGCTCAATACCTCGCAGACCCGCGATACGCTGGCGCACAGCCTGAACCTGGTGGCGCCCGTGGCGATCATTGTCGGCGGCGAACTGGTCCCGGCGTTTTCGCAAGTCCGCGAACGGGTGTCCATCGCGCCAGCGCGAACCTGGTACGTCGCCGATCAAGACACCTACAGCCATCCGGGCATTGCCCCCGATGGTTTCGTCAACCTGATGACGGGCAGTGCCGACGCGATCGACGACAACCCGGCCAGCAGCCAGCAGGTTTTTTTCGACGATCCTTGTTTCTATATCTACACCTCGGGCACCACCGGATTGCCCAAGGCCGGTGTCTTCAAGCACGGGCGCTGGATGCGCAGCTCCGCCAGTTTCGGCCTGATCGCCCTCGATATGCAGCCGCACGACATCGTCTATTGCACTTTGCCGCTGTATCACGCGACCGGGCTCTGCGTGTGCTGGGGCTCGGCCATCAGTGGCGCCTCGGGGTTTGCCATTCGACGCAAGTTCAGCGCCAGCCAGTTCTGGAGCGACGTCCGCAAATACCACGCGACCACCCTCGGCTACGTGGGCGAACTGTGCCGTTATCTGGTGGATCAGCCACCGAGCACCGACGACAGCCAGCACACCGTGAAAAAAATGGTCGGCAACGGTCTGCGTCCCGGCGCTTGGGACGCCTTCAAAACCCGTTTTGCCATCGACCACATCTGCGAGCTGTACGCGGCCAGCGACGGCAACATCGGGTTCACCAATATCCTCAACTTTGACCACACCATCGGTTTCTCGCTGATGGCCTGGGAATTGGTGGCTTACGACCACGACAGCGGTCAGCCGATTCGCAATGCCAAGGGTTTCATGAGCAAAGTGCCCAAGGGTGCACAGGGTTTGCTGTTGGCCAGGATCGACGACAAGGCGCCGCTGGACGGCTACACCGATCCGCAAAAGACCGAAAAAGTCGTATTGCATGACGTGTTCCAGAAGGGCGACCGTTTCTTCAACACCGGTGACCTGCTGCGCAACATCGGTTTCGGCCATGCGCAATTCGTCGATCGGCTGGGCGATACCTACCGCTGGAAGGGCGAAAACGTATCGACCACGGAAGTCGAAAATATCCTCTTGCAACACCCGCACATCGCCGAAGCCGTGGCGTATGGCGTGGAAGTCCAGAACACCAACGGGCGTGCCGGGATGGCGGCAATTACGCCGGCTGAATCCCTGGCCACCCTGGACTTCAGCGAACTGCTGGAATTTGCTCGCGAGCAAATGCCGGCCTATGCGGTGCCGCTGTTCTTGCGGGTGAAAGTGAAAATGGAGACCACCGGGACGTTCAAATACCAAAAGACCCGGCTCAAGGACGAAGCCTTCGACCCAGGCAAAACCGGCGACGACCCGATCTATGCCTGGCTACCCGGCACCCAGACTTACGTACAAGTGACCGAGCAGGTGCTGGCGGATATCCAGGGTGGCAAGTACCGCTATTGAATGTGGCTATGGCGGCCCTTGAGAAAAAACAAGTGACAGCGTGGGGGCCGCTCGGGAAACTGTCGGCTTTGCGAATAACCCAACAGGGAGCCCCCGATGTCAGACCAAAGCCGCCAGATGACCCCCGAAGAAGCCGCTGAATTTGCCGAACAGGTATTCAACAAGGCGCGCGAGGGCGATGCGGCCATGATGGCTGCGCTGTTGACCAAAGGCCTGCCGCCTAACCTGCGCAACCACAAAGGCGACACCTTGCTGATGCTGGCCGCTTACCATGGCCACGTGGAGACCGTGAAAGTCCTGCTCGAACACAAGGCTGACCCGGAAATTCGCAACGACAACGGCCAGAGCCCGATCGCCGGTGCGGCGTTCAAGGGCGATCTGGCAGTGGTCACGGCACTGGTCGACGGTGGCGCGCAAGTGGAAGGTTCATCGTTTGATGGCCGTACTGCTTTGATGATGGCCGCGATGTTCAACCGCGTTGCCATCGTGGACTACCTGATCAGCAAAGGCGCCGATCCGAAAGCCAAGGACGCCAACGGCGTGTCGGCACTCGATGCGGCGAAAACCCTGGGCGCTGTCGATACCATCGCTCAGCTGGAAAAGCTGCTCGGCTGACCTTTTGTGGCGAGGGAGCTGGCTCCCTCACCACAGGTCCGCAATCCCTCCTGAATGCGCTATCCTTCGCGCCCTCAAAATTCACTCGCTACAGGATCCGTCGCCATGAAAGCCGCACTCGTCGAACTCATCAGCAAAATCAGCTCCGGGTGCATGAGCGACGACGAAATCCTCAAGGTCGCGGACGAAGCGGCCCAGGCCTACGCCGATCCTGAAGCTTTTCTGACGGCCAATCCGGATATCAACTACGACGACACGTTCCCGATTCCATTAGGCGAATGGGTGGTGGTCGGCAGCCTGCCGGAGACGGTGCTGTTCCAGGCGGATACCTACGTGGACCTGTTCGCGCAGATCGTCGCCTCGTTCGGCCCAGGCGTTGATTTCAATATCAAACCCAAGCAACTGGCCAAAACCGAAGCCCTGACCGCGCTCAACCGTATTCAGGTGCAGATGGGCAGCATGAACAAGGAAAACGGCGGCTACACGCTGATGAACTTCAGCCAGTTGCTCGACGATGAGCTGCAAGTGGTGTTGGTCTACGGCAACGACATTCCTCGCGTGCTGGAGCTGTGCGCCGAAGTCGGCATCGCTGCCGCGCCATCGCTGGAAGCGCTGAAAGTGGCCATCCACGTCTGACACCCAGACACTGTCAATAAAAAGGAACCCTCGCGACGACCGTCTATCCTAAGGGGGCTTATCACTCTTCGGGAGCGTCACCATGGGTTCCACGTTCAACAGCCTTGTTGCGTTGATCATTTTTGTCCTGGACATCTGGGCCATCATCAACGTGTTTAAAAGTGGTGCCACCACCGGGATGAAAATCCTCTGGGTGTTGTTGATCGCCTTTCTGCCGGTGCTGGGCCTGATCATCTGGGCCATCGCCGGGCCACGGGGCAACGTCAAATTCTGACGGGTCTCCCAAAAAACGACACTGAACCTGTGGGAGCATGGCTTGCCCGCGATGAACGATATCGCGGTGCAACTGACAGACCGCGTCGTCTGCTTCGCGGGCAGGCCCGCTCCCACAGGATTGGGGTGAGCCGATCAAGAGGTTCGACCTGTCATCTTTCGCGACGTAGAATGCGCGCCTTTCCCGGTCAATCGAGCCAATCGATTGGCCATCATGGGCGGGTAACCGTCCGTTGCCACCCGCATTCATCGGAGCACTTCCCATGAGCACCACCGCTACCAGCGACTACCTGGAAACCCTCTACGAAGGCTATGGCCAGCGTTTTCGCATGGAAAAACTGCTGCACGAAGTGCGCACCGAGCATCAACACCTGGTGATTTTCGAAAACCCGCGCATGGGCCGGGTAATGGCACTGGACGGCGTGATCCAGACCACCGAAGCCGACGAATTCATCTACCACGAAATGCTGACCCACGTGCCGATCCTGGCGCACGGTAGCGCCAAGCGCGTGCTGATCATCGGTGGCGGCGACGGCGGCATGCTGCGTGAAGTGGCCAAGCACCGCAGCGTCGAACACATCACCATGGTCGAAATCGACGGCACCGTGGTCGACATGTGCAAGGAATTCCTGCCAAACCACTCCAAAGGTGCGTACGAAGATCCTCGCCTGAACCTGGTGATCGACGACGGCATGCGTTTCGTCGCCACCACCACTGAAAAGTTCGACGTGATCATTTCCGACTCCACCGACCCGATCGGTCCGGGCGAAGTGCTGTTCTCGGAAAACTTCTACCAGGCCTGCCGCCGCTGCCTGAACGAAGGCGGCATTCTGGTGACCCAGAACGGCACGCCGTTCATGCAGATCGAAGAAGTCAAAACCACCGCCGGGCGCCTGCGCAGCCTGTTCCCGGATTGGCACTTCTACCAGGCGGCCGTGCCGACCTACATCGGCGGCTCGATGACGTTTGCCTGGGGCGCGACCAATACCGCTTATCGCAAACTGTCCCGCGAAACCCTGCAGCAGCGCTTTGCCGGTAGCGGCATCATCACCCGTTACTACAATCCAGAGATACACATCGGCGCTTTTGCCTTGCCGCAATACGTCCTGCAGGCTGTGAACAAGCCAAGCAACGACTGATCCCGCGTCAATCAGAAAGGGCCGTTTGCGGTGGTGTGAAAACACACCGCTACCGGCCCTTTTTTTCATCTGTCCTGGAGCGCGTCAGTGGAACAATTAGCCTGCTAACAAGGTCGAGATGCTTGTAAGCCCATCCATGGGTTTTATCGAGGAGGCACTGATGCAAAAGTGGAAAATCACTTTCGTGGATGATCACGGCGAAACCATCGACGAAGTCTTTGAGTGCGACGAGTGCCCGGACAACGAGGAAGCCGCCAAACTCATCAAGGCCAGGCTTCTTCCTGTGGCCGCCGAACTGGATCTGAATGATCTGGAAGGACGAACCGTTGATGCCGGCGTCAAAAGCCTCAAAGCCCAGAACAGCATCCAAATCCTCGGCATCACGCCAATCTGAACACCTCCTGTCTCATTCTCATCCAGGCCTTGGCAGCGGCTCTCTCTTGAGGCTACTCTGCAATCGAGATCAGCGAATGGATCGCTAAGGTCTGGTCTTGTCAGCTACATGCTTGCTTCCCACCGGCAACGAGGTTGCCGCATCGCACGCACCATTCGGTTGCGTGTGTCGGGAATACGGAAAGTCTATCCATCACTATGAGGGGGACGTTTCATGAGCACAGCCTATCAAGAAGACATCAGCAGCTCGGTACTGCGCCGCATGAAAGAAGGCGGTTTCGACTTTTCAAGATTCCACCCCATCGAGTTCTACGCCATTTTTCCCGACGAGGAGCGGGCCCGCAGAGCAGCAGGTCATTACCGTGGCGAATCGCTGAATGCGCAAATCAGTGTGCGCGACGATGGCGCATGGGCACTCGAACTGAGCAAGGTCATGTACGCCACTTATGATGACATCGGCGATTTCGAGCAAGGTTTCGAGGCGGTGGTCGAGCCTCTGGGCGGCATCATTGAAGGATGGGGCGTCAAGCAGGAGGTACGAGGGCTACTCGCATAATCCTATGAACAGTGACACGCACTAACGGCTGACCTTCGGGTTGGCCGTTTTGGTTTATGGGCGCAGTAAACCGCTGCTGGCAAAACCCTGAAACAAGAATCCGAGGCAAAAAAAACCGCCTGAGCAGGCGGCTAAAGGGAAGTTCGGGCTGTTTTTCCAGCGAATGCGCGGATTATCCCGGGCCGAAACCGGGCAGTGAAATCAACTCTGACTATGCTGGTGATAGGCGACAACGTCGCCTTGCAATGAAGCGGGGGCAATCAGGTTGGGGCGTTTGCTGCACAGGATTGGTGCGGTATTGGCGGTGTGAAAATCCAACTGATTGATATCAAAGCGTTTATGCCGCTGGCACGGGCCTTGCGAAGGTCTGGATGTCCGGGTGACAAGGAGTACGGCATGATCCGCACCTATTTTGATGAAATGTACGATGCCGGCGGCCAGGTCCGCCCGCATTATCGGGAGTTTGCCCGTTGGCTGGCCGAAACGCCTGACGAGCTTTTGGCACAACGGCGACGCGAGGCCGATCTGTTATTTCATCGCGCCGGGATTACCTTCACGCTCTACGGGGACGAGCAGGGGACAGAGCGCCTGATTCCCTTCGACACCATCCCCCGCAGCATCCCTGCCAGCGAATGGCGGGTCGTCGAACGCGGCTGCATTCAGCGGGTCAAGGCATTGAACATGTTCCTTGCCGACCTCTATCACGAGCAGCGCATCATCAAGGCCGGCATCATTCCGGCCGAGCAAGTACTGGCCAACGAGCAATACCAGTTGGCAATGCAGGGGCTGGACCTGCATCGCGATATCTATTCGCACATCTCTGGCGTCGATCTGGTGCGCGACGGTGACGGCACGTATTACGTGCTCGAAGACAACCTGCGCACACCCAGCGGCGTGAGCTACATGCTCGAAGACCGCAAGATGATGATGCGGCTGTTCCCCGAACTCTTCGCGGCACAACGCATCGCGCCCATCGATCACTATCCGAATCTGCTTCTGGACACGCTGAAAAGCTCCAGCCCGATCGACAATCCGAGCGTGGTGGTGCTGACGCCGGGTCGTTTCAACAGCGCCTTTTTCGAGCATGCCTTTCTGGCTCGGGAGATGGGGGTTGAACTGGTGGAAGGCGCGGACCTGTTTGTGCGTGACGACAAAGTATTCATGCGTACCACGGACGGCCCGAAAGCCGTCGACGTGATCTACCGTCGCCTCGACGATGCGTTCCTCGACCCGTTGGCCTTCAATCCGGACTCGATGCTGGGCGTTCCGGGGCTGCTGTCGTCGTACCGCTCCGGCAATGTCGTGCTGGCGAACGCCATCGGTACGGGCGTTGCGGACGACAAGTCGGTGTATCCGTTTGTCACCGACATGATCCGTTTCTACCTCGACGAAGAACCGATCCTGAAGAACGTACCGACGTTCCAGTGCCGCAACCCGTCTGAGCTGTCCCACGTACTGGCCAATCTTCCGGATCTGGTGGTCAAGGAAACCCAGGGCTCGGGCGGTTACGGAATGCTGGTGGGGCCGGCGGCGACGACGGCGGAAATCGAGTCGTTCCGAGAGCGGATCAAAGCCAAGCCGCACGCCTACATCGCGCAACCGACGTTGTCCCTGTCGACCTGTCCGACCTTTGTCGAAAACGGCATTGCGCCACGCCATATCGACCTGCGTCCGTTTGTTTTGTCTGGCCGCGAAACCCGGGTCGTGCCCGGCGGTTTGACCCGTGTCGCCCTGCGTGAAGGCTCTCTGGTGGTGAATTCCTCCCAGGGTGGCGGAACCAAGGACACCTGGGTGGTCGAGGATTGAAGGAAGCCTGCCATGTTAAGTAGAACTGCCTCGGATCTGTATTGGATGTCGCGTTACCTGGAGCGGGCGGAAAACCTCGCACGGATGCTCGACATCAGTTATTCGCTGTCGCTGATGCCGCAGGATGGTCGCGGCAACGGCCTGCACGAACTCGCCATGCCGTTGCTGATCACCGGCACCCTGGACGATTACCTGGAGCGCCATGGTGAGTTGCATGCCGAACGGCTGCTGCACTTCTTCGCCCTCGACGCCGCCAACCCGGCCAGCATCTACAGCTGTCTCGGCGCGGCGCGGGCCAGTGCCCATGCGGTGCGTGGGCGAATCACCGCCGACATGTGGGAAAACATCAACGCCACCTGGCTGGAAATTCGCGGGATTGCCGAGCAGGGCTTGAGTCGCTACGGCATGAGTCGCTTTTGCGAGTGGATCAAGGAACGTTCCCATCTGTTTCGCGGTGCTTCCTACGGCACCATCATGCGTAACGATGCGTTCCGCTTCATTCGCCTGGGGACGTTTATCGAAAGGGCGGACAACACGCTGCGCCTGCTCGACGCTCGCTACGAAATGGCCGGCGATCAGGCCGAAGCCGTCAGTGACGGCACGGCGCACGCCTATTACCAGTGGAGTGCCTTGCTGCGGGCGCTGTCTTCGTTCGAGGCGTACACCGAGATCTACCGCGACGCGCCCGGTGCCCGGCATGTGGCTGAGTTGCTGTTACTGCGGGCGGATGTACCGCGTTCGCTGCGCGCCTGCACCGAAGAAATCGACCAGATCCTTGCCAGTCTGCCGGGAGCCAATGGCCGTCCCGCACAGCGTCTGGCCGCCGAAATCGACGCGCGCCTGCGCTACACCGGTATCAACGAAATTCTCGACGAAGGCCTGCACGCCTGGCTGACCGAATTCATCCCGCTGGTGCGCCAGTTGGGCAACGCCATTCACAGTTCTTACCTGGAGGCTGCATGAGACTTTCCATTAGCCACGAAACCACCTATCACTATGAAGATCAGGTGCGGGCGAGCATCCAGTACCTGCGACTGACACCCCACGACAGCGAGCGCCAGCACGTGCTCAGTTGGCAACTCGACCTGCCGCGCCCGGTGCGCGCGCAACTCGATCCGTTCGGCAACATCCTGCACGTGCTGACCATGGACGAGCCGCACGAGGCGATCATCATCGGCGCCCGTGGCCAGGTGGACATCGACGAACTGAGTGAAGCCGAGCATGAGAGCCAATCGGCGCTGCCGTTCCTGCGTTTTACCCGCCTGACCGAGCCCGACGAAGCCTTGCGCGCATTCGCGCAAAAGGAATGTAAAACACGCCGGGATCGCACGGCGCTGATCGACTTGATGCATGGCCTGAACCAGCACATGACCTACACGCCGGGCTCAACCGAAGTCGACACCAGTGCGGCTCAGGCCTTCGCCGGGCGCTCCGGCGTCTGTCAGGACCACACCCATGCGTTTCTCGCCTGCGCGCGTAGCCTGGGCATTCCGTCGCGTTATGTCTCGGGTTATCTGTACAGCGAGAACAGCGAACACCTGGCCAGTCACGCCTGGGCGGAAGCCTGGCTGGATGACGCCTGGTACAGCTTTGATGTGACCAACGAATTGGCCCGGCCGGAACGTCACTTGAAACTGGCGGTAGGCCTGGATTATCTGGATGCCTGCCCGGTGCGCGGGATGCGCCGGGGCGGCGGGTGTGAACAGATGCATGCGAAAGTGTTTGTGTCGCCGACACCGATGCCGGTTATCTCTGTCCAGCAGCAATAAACCTGCACGCTGATCATTCCCACGCTCTGCGTGGGAATGCAGCCCGGGACGCTCCGCGTCCCACCGAAGCGGACGCAGAGCGTCCATTGAGGCATTCCCACGCGGAGCGTGGGAACGATCGGTTACGGTTTAACCTTGCGCCCGACCATGTGCTTCAAATACCCCACCAACTTCTCCAGATCCCCATCCGGCAATACCTGCGCGGAAAACCCCGGCATCTTCGCCTGCGGCCACTGGCGCAAGCTCTGCGGATCACGGATATACCGCTTCAGGAAATCCGCTCCAAAATACTCGGTCGGGTTGTACGGAATATTCAGATCTGGCCCGAACTGCGCATCCCCGGCACCGTTCAGTCGATGGCAGGCCAGGCAATTCTTCTGAAACAGCGCAAAACCTTGATTGACCGGATCATCGGCTTTTAACCCGGGATCAGGCAGCAGGGCAGGGAAGCGTTCCGCCACCGGCGCCAGGCGCTTGATGCTGGCGACCTGGAACGGCCATTGCTCCGGGCTGACGTTGCCGGCTTGCGGATTCGTCCAGACCAGATAAAACGGCCCGGCACCCGGTTTGCCTTCAGACAATGGCGGCCATGGTTTGGCCGGGTCTTCAATCGCCAGCCACGCCTGCGCGCCCTGAGTGTTGAGCAACGGGGCGGCGGCCAGCTCGGCGGCAAATCCATCCAGCGCCACGGCTTGCAGGTGGTCATCAGGCTTGATGCCGGTCAACAACGCCGCCAGCGGCACGGCTTGATAGTTCATCTCGCGTTTGTAGGAAACGTCGTCGGCAATGTGAAGGGTCTGGATTTTAGGGTGCTTGAGCAGTTCCCCGGTTTGCCAGGTGCGGCTGTTCGCGCCCAGCTCAAGGTTCAGCTGTGCGGCAAACAGAGGCGTGCTGAGCAGCAAGGCCCCGAGCAGTGTGAGCGTTTTCAATAGATCGCCGTCCATGTCGTGCAAGTGCCATAAAGGTTGGCACACCCACGCTGGCCCGGGTAGCGAGCCGGTCACAATTTTAAGATGGCGATAAATTCTTGGCGCTTGAGTCAGCCAATCACCTTGGTCAGGTTCGGCAAAATCAACAACAGCGTAGTGGCGAAAAGAATGAGCCCGGCTTGACGTACTTTCGAATGTTTGAACATGGCTTGACCGCCTTTTTTGTTATTTCCTGATGCCTGCCTGCATATCTCCATGACGGCAGAGCGTTGCACTTCCTGTCAGACGAGCGCCTCGGCAAAACCCGACGACAACTTCGTACACTTCACCTTAGAGCCCGCGTCAGCCGCGGTTTAGATCCATTTCGTATGGATATGCCATTAAAAGCTCTTAAAAAGGCATGAGGCCTATTGCCAGCTTCTTGGGCGCCCGTTTGCTAGACAGCTCCGTCTCCTGAATCGGTTAATTCGGTAGTTCACTACCGTCCGTCTGAGCGTGTGCGTCAACGTCGATGAGCGCTGCGGTCATTGAATCCGCAGCGGCTCGGCATAAGGTAAGAACTCGCATTTACCCACTGCCCAGGTTCGAGGACGTCATGACCCACGCTTTGATTTTCGACGCATTACGCACGCCCCGTGGTAAAGGCAAAGCCGATGGCGCCTTGTACAGCGTCAAACCGGTCAATCTGGTGGCCGGGTTGCTGACGGCGTTGCAGCAGCGTACTTCGCTCGACACCAGCCAGGTCGATGACGTCGTGCTTGGCTGCGTGACGCCGGTTGGCGATCAAGGCTCCGATATCGCCAAGACCGCGACCCAAGTGGCGGATTGGGACGTCAGCGTCTCGGGCGTGCAGATCAACCGCTTTTGCGCTTCGGGGCTGGAGGCGGTGAACCTTGGCGCGATGAAGGTGCGCTCCGGTTTCGAAGATCTGGTGGTGGTCGGTGGCGTCGAGTCGATGTCTCGCGTGCCGATGGGCAGCGACGGTGGGGCCTGGGCGCTGGACCCGGAAACCAACCTGCACAGCCATTTCACCCCGCAGGGCGTGGGTGCTGACCTGATCGCCACCCTTGAAGGTTTCAGCCGCCAGGACGTCGATGCCTACGCGTTGCACTCGCAGCAGAAAGCCGCGCGGGCGCGGGCGAATGGTTCGTTCAACAAGTCACTGGTACCGGTGCAGGATCAGAACGGCATCATCCTGCTCGATCACGATGAATTCATTCGGGCCGATTCCACGCTGGAAGGCCTGGGCAAGCTCAAGCCGAGTTTCGAAATGATGGGGCAAATGGGCTTCGACGCCACGGCGTTGCGCGTCTACAGCCACGTCGAACGGATCAATCACGTACACACGCCCGGCAACAGTTCCGGGATCGTCGATGGTGCGGCGCTGATGCTGATCGGTTCCGAAGCCAAGGGCCGGGCGCTGGGCTTGCAGCCGCGGGCACGGATCGTCGCCACGGCGGTCACCAGCACCGACCCGACCATCATGCTCACCGGCCCGGCGCCGGCTACCCGCAAAGCACTGGCCAAGGCCGGCCTGCGGGTCGAAGACATTGACCTGTTCGAGGTCAACGAGGCGTTTGCCTCGGTAGTGCTCAAGTTCATCAAGGACATGGCCATCGACCCGGACAAGGTCAACGTCAACGGCGGTTCCATCGCCATGGGCCACCCGCTGGGCGCCACGGGGTGCGCGATTCTCGGCACGCTGCTCGATGAGCTGGAAACCCGGCGCCTGCGCTATGGCCTCGCGACGCTATGTGTCGGCGGCGGCATGGGCATCGCCACCATCATCGAACGCCTCTGAGCCCCCGACTTCCAAGGAAACATGTTCATGACTGAAGCCATTCGTTACGAAAAGGGTCAGGACCAGATTGTCGTCCTGACCATCGACATGCCGGGCCAGAGCGCCAACACCATGAACGCGGTCTACCGCGAAGCCATGGAGGCCTCCGTCGCTCGCCTGGTCGCTGAAAAAGACAGCATTGCCGGGGTCATCATCACCTCGGCGAAGAAGACGTTCTTCGCCGGTGGCGACCTCAATGAACTGATCAAGGTCGGCAAACCCGAAGCCAAAGCGTTCTACGACATGGTGCTGACCCTCAAAGGTCAATTGCGCACCCTGGAAACCCTCGGCAAACCGGTGGTGGCGGCGATCAACGGCGCAGCATTGGGCGGCGGCTGGGAAATCTGCCTGGCGTGCCACCACCGCGTGGCGCTGGACAATCCGTCCGTACAACTTGGCTTGCCGGAGGTCACGCTGGGTCTGTTGCCGGGCGGCGGCGGGGTGGTGCGCATGGTGCGGATGCTGGGTATTGAGAAAGCATTGCCCTACTTGCTGGAGGGCAAAAAAGTCCGGCCACAACAGGCATTGCAAGCGGGTTTGATTGACGAGTTGGCGAAAGATTCTGGCGAGCTGCTCAGCAAGGCACGGGCCTGGATTCTGGCCAATCCGACGGCGGTACAACGCTGGGACGTGAAGGGCTATCAGATCCCCGGTGGCACACCGTCCAGCCCGAAAGTCGCGCAGATGCTCGCCATCGCGCCATCGATCCTGCGCAGTAAAACCCAAGGCTGCATGCCGGCGCCGGAGAAAATTCTCTGCGCAGCCGTTGAAGGTGCTCAGGTGGACTTCGACACCGCGCACCTGATCGAAACCCGCTATTTCACCGAATTGACCACCGGTCAAATCTCTAAAAACCTGATCGGCACGTTCTGGTTCCAGCTCAACGAAATCAACGCCGGCGGTTCGCGGCCACAGGGTTTTGCCCCTTATGTGACGCAAAAAGTCGGCGTGCTCGGTGCCGGGATGATGGGCGCCGGCATTGCATTTGTCAGCGCATCGGCGGGCATTGAAGTGGTGCTCAAGGACATCAACCTGGCGGCAGCCGAGAAGGGCAAGGCCCATTCGGCGGCGCTGCTGGACAAAAAAGTCGCGCGGGGCCAGCTACTCCCCGAGCAGCGCGAGGCGATTCTGGCGCGGATCGTGACCACTGAAAGCGATGCTGACCTGAGCGGTTGCGACCTGATCATCGAGGCGGTATTCGAAGACCGCGAGCTCAAGGCCAAAGTGTCCTCGGCCGCGCAAAAAGTCGTCGGCCCGGCGGCGGTGATCGCCTCCAATACTTCGACCTTGCCGATCAGCGGCCTGGCCACGGCTGTACCGGATCAGACCAAGTTCATCGGCCTGCATTTCTTCAGCCCCGTAGAGAAAATGCCGCTGGTAGAAATCATCAAAGGCGCGAACACCAGCGACGAAACCCTGGCTCGCGGGTTCGATTTCGTCCTGCAAATCAAGAAAACTCCGATTGTGGTCAACGACAGTCGCGGTTTCTTTACTTCGCGGGTATTTGGCACCTTCACCAACGAAGGCATCACCATGCTCGGCGAAGGCGTCAGTGCGCCGATGATTGAAACCGAAGCCCGCAAGGCCGGCATGCCCATCGGACCACTGGCGATCTCTGACGAAGTTTCCCTCAGCCTCATGAGCCATATCCGCCAGCAAACGGCCAAAGACCTGCAAGCCGAAGGGAAACCGCTGATTGAGCACCCGGCCTTTGCCGTGATTGACTTGCTGCTCAACGAATACAAACGGCCCGGCAAAGCGGCAGGAGGCGGTTTCTACGATTACCCGGCCGCTGGCCAGAAACATCTGTGGCCCGAGCTGAAAAGCCGTTTCGAGCAGCCAGACAGGCAGATATCGCCCAAGGATGTGCGTGATCGCCTGTTGTTCGTGCAAGCCCTGGAAACCGTGCGCTGCGTGGAGGAGGGCGTGCTGATGTCGACGGCAGATGCCAACATCGGCTCGATCTTCGGCATCGGTTTCGCGGCGTGGACGGGGGGCGCGCTGCAATTCATCAATCAGTACGGGGTGAAAGACTTCGTCGCCCGAGCCCAATACCTGGCCGCGCAGTATGGCGAGCGCTTCAATCCGCCGGCCTTGTTGCTGGATAAAGCCGCCAAAGGGGAGACGTTTTAAGGGACCGATGACGCCTCGCGGGGCTTGCCTTGGAACGGTGTTTCGAGGCAGGCTCTGGGGTGTGCATTATTCCCATCACGTGTCAGGTATTTTTTATGTCGTTACGCATCTGCATTCTGGAAACCGACATCCTGCGTCCAGAATTGGTCGACCAATATCAGGGCTACGGGCAGATGTTCAAACACCTGTTTTCGCAGCAGCCTATCGCGGCCGAGTTCACGGTCTACAACGTGATGCAGGGCGAATACCCCAGCGATGATCTGATCTTCGACGCTTATCTGGTCACCGGCAGCAAGGCCGACTCTTTCGGCACCGACCCGTGGATCGAAACCCTCAAGGCGTACCTGCTGACCCGTTACGAGCGCGGCGACAAACTGCTGGGCGTGTGTTTCGGCCACCAGTTGCTGGCGTTGTTGCTGGGCGGCAAAAGCGAACGTGCCAGCCAAGGCTGGGGCGTCGGCACCCACAGTTACAAATTGGCGGCGAAAGCACCGTGGATGAGCCCGGTCAGGGAAGAGTTGACCTTGCTGATCAGCCACCAGGATCAAGTGACGACGCTACCGAAAAACGCCACAGTCATCGCCTCGAGCGATTTCTGCCCGTATGCGGCTTACCACATCAACGATCAGGTGCTTTGTTTCCAGGGGCATCCGGAATTCATTCACGATTACTCACGAGCGCTGCTGGAAATCCGCCAGCAAGCACTGGGCGAGCAAATCTACTCCAAAGGCGTAGCCAGCCTTGAGCATGAGCATCATGGCGCTACGGTGGCGGAGTGGATGATGCGGTTTGTGGCGCACAAGCCAGAAACGGTTTAATGCCAACACATGCCAGCTCCCACAATGCTGATTTCCTGTGGGAGCGAGCCTGCTCGCGATTGTCACAGACGACTCGGTATTGACTAAAGCCACCCCGACTTCTTGAAACTCGCCCATAAACCCGTACACCCCACGGCAATAAACCCCAGTACCCCGAAGTACCCGTATTGCCACGCCAGCTCCGGCATGTTCTGGAAGTTCATCCCGTAAATCCCGGCCACTGCCGTCGGAAACGCCAGAATCGCCGCCCACGCTGCAAACTTGCGCTGCACCACGCTCTGACGTGAAGCCTCCAGCAGCACTCCAATTTCGATCGTCTGGCTGGCAATGTCGGCCAAAGTCGTCAGGTCTTCCATCTGTCGTGTGACGTGGATCTGCACATCGCGGAAGTAGGGGCGCATGTTCTTGTCGATAAACGGAAAGCTCAGCTTCTGCAGCTCTTCACCGATCTCCACCATCGGCGCAGCATAACGACGCAGGCGCAAGACGTCCCGGCGCAGGCCATGAAGCTTCTGGATGTCATGTTCATTCAGCGCGCTGCACAACACGTTGCGCTCCAGCTCATCAATCTCGGCATGAATCGCTTCGCCCATCGGCTGGTAGTTTTCAATCACGAAATCGAGGAGGGCATAGAGGACGAAATCTTCCCCGTGCTCAAGCAATAACGGACGCGCCTCACAACGCTGTCGGACATAGGCGTAGGACGCGGAGTGACCATTGCGTGCGGTAATGATGTAACCGTTGCCGGCAAAGATATGCGTCTCGATGAATTCGAGTTTGCCTTCCTTGCGAATCGGCGAGTAGGTGACGATGAACAGTGCATCGCCGAAGGTTTCGAGCTTCGGTCGGCTGTGTTTTTCCAGGGCGTCTTCGATGGCCAGTTCATGCAGGTTGAACTGGCGTTGCAGGTTGGCCAGTTCCTGGGCGTCCGGCTCTTCGAGGCCGATCCAGACAAAATGGCCGGGCTTTGCGGCCCAGGCTGCGCCTTCATCCAAGGTGATATTGGTGACTTTCTTACCGGCGCTGTAAACCGCAGCAGCAACAACTCTACCCATGATTCAAGTTCACTTCTTTTTAGCAGGTGGCAGTGGCAGGCAATCTTCAGCTTAGCCTTGTCTACTGCTTGAGAGTGAGCAAACTCTGCATCGTTCGCAGGCGAAAGTTCGCAGGCAAAAGAAAACCCGCACCAGGCGGGTTTCTTTTTACGCGGCTTGCAGTTGCCGATCCATCGAAGCGATGCACTCGCGCATCTGTTCGCGGCACTGGTCCATTAGCATGGGCATATCGTCCAGGCTCAACCCCACCGTCGGAATCGCCGGCAACGAACGAATCAGAATCTTCCCACTGCGCCAGCGGTTCAATCGCATGTGTTTGACGTAACTGCTGACACACACCGGCACGATCGGCACGCCGGCAGCAATCGCCATCTGGAACGCGCCTTTCTTGAATGGCAGCAGCTCTTCGCCAAGGTTGCGCGTGCCTTCCGGGAACACCCAGATAGACGTGTCTTCATGCTGCAAGGTGTGAGTGGTGGTCAACATCGACTGGCGCGCCTTGTGCGCATTGCCGCGGTCGATCAACACGTTCCCGGCCAGCCAGAACAACTGCCCGAACAGCGGCACCCACTTGAGGCTTTTCTTGCCGATGCACACGGTGCGGCGGGGCACCACGTTGCCGAATACGAACAGGTCGTAGTTGGACTGGTGATTGGCAATAATCACGCAGCTCTCGGGTTTATCCATCAATGGCCCGACGTCAGCCTTCACCCGTAAACGCAAAATGCACATCGCCGGCCACGCATACAGGCGTGCGCACAAACGGCTGTTGTCCGGGTTGAACGGGCGACACAGGCCCAGAAACACCCCAAGCACTCCGGCCAGAATAAAGTGCAGGCCCATCAAGAACATACGAAACACAAACAGCATTTACAGGCCCCACCGGGACAAAAGGTGGCGCAGTGTACGGATGTGCACTGTTTTCGGCAATTGCCGCTATAGAAGGGGGAGATAGGCGATATTTGTGCGCATGTTTCCGACTTGTTGGTCAGTCGCATACTAGAGCGGTTACAGACCTTTCATCGCGATGCGTAAGAAAAAGCCCGACACGACGGTCGGGCTTTTCGGTGCAGCGAGTTTTGGGCTTAACCCAAATGCTCCTGATCCAGGATGATCGCGTTGTCCAGCGTCTCCAGCAACGCCTTGCGCACTTTCAACTTGGTGTTCTTGTGCGCGGTCATGTTGATCTTCTTCAGCTGACGAGCCGCCGCCAACGCTGCGCCTTGCAGCTCTTCGGCCGACACCACCGCGTCGAGGAAACCGGCATCGACAGCGCTCTGCGGGTTAAACATCTCGCCATTGATCACGGAACGGTGGAACGCCGACTTGCGCAGGCGATCACGGGCGATCTCGATACCGGCGTGGTGCATGGTCATGCCGATCTGCACTTCGTTCAGGCCAATGCTGAACGGGCCATCGACACCGATGCGGTAATCCGCCGACAACAGCAGGAACGCGCCCTTGGCCACAGCATGCCCAGGGCACGCGACGATCACCGGGAACGGGTGCGACAGCAGGCGACGGGCCAGTGTCGAACCGGCCGTGACCAACGCCACGGCTTCTTTAGGGCCGGACGTCATCACCTTCAAGTCATAACCACCCGACAGAATCCCGGGCGTACCGGTAATGATCACCACCGCACGATCAGTCACGGCCTGATCCAGCGCAGCATTAAACGCAGCAATCACGTCCGGAGAGATGGCATTGACCTTGCCATTGCTCAAGGTCAGGGTCGCGATACCGTCTTCGAGATGGTAGGAAATCAACTCACTCATGACGCTATTCCTTGTATGAAAGTTGGGGCAGACGTTACCCACCACGGCAGGCCAGGTAAAGCGCCGTGACTGACCCGCCAGTCACCCTTTCCCCGTCGGGCAAGCGTAGCCGGCCACACCCGTCGCGTATTCCTCTCTATATAGAAGGAAGGGCGAAGCCAGAGATTGGCAGGTTTGCCATGGCCCGGAACCCGCCGGAACGACTAAAACGCTAAGCGCATGAAAATTCTGCAAAAAAAGTTTGCCATCGGAAAAGGTTTCGACTACATTAGCGCGCCTCGACAGACAGAACATGTTTGACGAGATACGGTGAAGTGTCCGAGTGGCTTAAGGAGCACGCCTGGAAAGTGTGTATACAAGAAATTGTATCGAGAGTTCGAATCTCTCCTTCACCGCCAAATTCGATGTAACCAAAACCCCTGATTTCGAAAGAAGTCAGGGGTTTTGTGGTTTCTGGTGTCTGGAGTTTGTGAACGACGCTGGAGTTTCCGAGTTTTATGTAGGACGAGTCTTGGGCGTGTGGGGCGTAACGCTGGAAAGCTAGCAGGTTAGGTGCTTCCACGGGAAATGCGCTCCACATAGCCCATCTCGGGACGGGTTGTTCGCTTTGGGCCTTAGGGTTCAAGATGAAAAAAAGGGCAGCACACCTCAGGGGCGCCCCATTTCCCTGGAATGGACTGACGCGCTTTATGCAGGAAATGACCATGAAACAGGCCGAGCTCGAAAAGCTCCACGTTGAAATCATCAAGCTGCTTGCTGAGCAGCGCAAGCTGAATGCCGAGGCGAGCAAGTTGAATACCGAAGCCGGCAAGATGACCCGTGAAACCTTTTGATGCCCGGTGGCGATCGCCATCGGGATGATTGGGGCGGTGGCAACCGTCACGGCGGTGTTGATTAAGCTTCTTTAGCCTCTGATTTTTTTCAATGGGCTTGGATAGTTGATTTCATTTGGCGCCTCGAAAAGCCTGGTCTTCAGCCTCGTCACCCACCTGTTAGACTGCCCGAACCCCTCGAACGGAATCGACACCATGTCCCGCCCACGCGCCACTTACCGCCGCTAGGTCATATCTATTGCCGCCGTGTTGGCGTGCACTCTGTCATCACTCGCCACCGCAACAACATTCCCGGACGCCGAAGCCAGCGACCCCGCTAAACTCGGCTGGATGGTCGGCTCGCCACCCCCTGCTGATCGCACCGTACGCTTCGAAGACGGCAGCTATTTCCAGTTCCCGGCGATGCGCTGGAGCGTCTCGAACTTCCGGCAACTCATGCCTACGATCAACGTCTCACGAGGTCTCGGCGCCCCTGTGCCATTGGCGTCCTTGTTGCGCAACGATATCGACGCCATCAGCTTCACGCCGCTCGGCGCTAAAAAGCCGATGACCTGGGATCAATCCCTGGCGGCCACTTACACCGATGGAATTGTGGTGATGCATTGCGGCAAGGTTGTGTACGAGCGTTACTTCGGCGTGCTGAAACCCGAAGGTCAGCACGCGGCGATGTCGGTGACCAAGTCCGTAGTTGGCACATTGGGCGCGATGTTGGTCGCCGAAGGGCGAATCGACGCGAACAAGCCTGTTGTCGAATACGTTCCCGAGTTGGCAGCTTCCGCGTTTGGCAGCGCCACGGTACGTCAGGTCCTCGATATGACAACGGCTCTGAAATACAGCGAAGACTATGCCGACCCAAACGCAGAAGTATGGGCTCACGCAAAAGCGGGTAGCCCCTTGCCCAAGCCAAAGGACTACACCGGGCCGCGAAGTTACTACGAGTTTTTGCAGACCGTTCAACTGCAAGGCGAACACGGCAGTGCGTTTGGCTACAAGACCGTCAACACCGACGTATTGGGCTGGATCATCGCCCGAGCGACCGGCCGCAACGTGGCGCAGTTGTTGTCGGAGCGCATCTGGAGTCGACTGGGCGCCGAGCAGGATGCCTATTTCACGGTGGACTCTATCGGCACGCCGTTTGCCGGTGGTGGATTGAATACTGGCTTGCGAGACCTCGCCCGATTTGGCGAGATGTTGCGCAATGATGGGCTGTTCAATGGCCAGCAGATCGTGCCCAAAGCGGTGGTGGACGACATTCGCCGTGGCGGCGACAAACAGGTTTTTGCCAAGGCCGGCTATGACTTGTTGAAGGGCTGGAGTTATCGCTCGATGTGGTGGGTGACGGACAAGGAGGGCGGGGCATTCATGGCGCGCGGTGTTCATGGTCAGCGCATTTATGTTGATCCGAAAGCCGAGATGGTGATTGTTCGTTATGCCTCGCACCCGGTTGCCAGTAACTCGGCGAATGATCCGGTGACGTTGCCGGCGTTTGATGCGTTGGCCGCGTATTTGTCCAAGTTGCCTTGATTCGCTGTTTATTAAGAAGGAATTCCTATGATCACCACCACAACTCACGCCATCGAAGGCCGCCAGATCACCGCTTACCTGGACATCGTCAGCGCCGAGTCGGTGCAGGGCATAAACGTTGTTCGCGACATGTTTGCCGGGATGCGGGATTTTTTTGGTGGGCGTTCCCAGACGTTGGAGCGAGCGTTGAAGGAAGCGCGGATTCAGGCGACCGACGAAATCAAGGAGCGGGCGCGAGCACTTCAGGCGGACGCGGTGGTGGGGCTTGATTTTGAGATCAGCATGCCGGCAGGCAAGGGCGGGATGGTGGTGGTGTTTGTGACAGGGACGGCGGTGAAACTGAGATGAGGTGAAACGTGGGCCATTCGTCGGGCACGCGGAAATCTGAATTCCAAGTCCGGTAATGACCGACTAGTCTCAAAACCCTTGGTGATCGATATTTTTCAGGCAAAGGGCTTTGCCGGTGTCGATCCATTTGAGAGGGGAAGAGGTATGGCTGATCCGTATATCGAAGACGACGGGGCTGAATTTCCGATCAACAATTGCGTTAAATGCGGCCAGACAGAGTATGTGGCGGGCTTTGGGGAAGACCCGATCCAGACCAGCAAAGTGAAATCGACGACGCCCAGAGGGCCGAAGGCCAAATTTCTGCCGAGAGTGGCGGCGCCTTCCAGGAAGTAATCGTTAACTGGACAGACCCCGCCATCGAGCGTAATGCTGTTCACTTAAGTATTTGAGTCCCAGCCGGGCTTCCCCGAAAATCCGATGCCAGACCTCTGGCATCGGATTTTTTATGTCTGTTCAACA
>NZ_QGGS01000040.1:0-30737 GCF_003148705.1 Pseudomonas sp. OV226
CGCCCAAGGCCTTCAAGGCCAAGGACGGTGAAGATTTCAAAAACCCGGTTTCCGGTGGACCGTAAGGCTGCTCCGCTTAAGTGAACAGCATTACGGAACTACGCCGGGCTTTTTGGAATGCCTACCTTCCATCAGGCACCTCAAGAAAACACCGTTTTAAAGAACCACTCATCAATCACTCCCGGAGGCGTGACATGACAAACGAGCAACAAGCGTTGCTGGACATGCCGATCTGGCTCGTCATCGTCCTTGCCCTGGTGGGCGGGGTGTCCGGCGAAATGTGGCGCGCCGACAAGGACGGCGCTCGCGGCTGGTCACTGCTGCGGCGCCTGGCCTTGCGTTCCGGGGCCTGCATGATCTGCGGGGTCTCGGCAATCATGCTGCTGTACGCCGCCGGCGTGTCGATCTGGGCGGCGGGGGCTTTTGGATGCCTCACCGCGATGGCCGGGGCGGATGTCGCCATCGGGCTTTATGAACGCTGGGCTGCCAAGCGGATCGGGGTTTGCGAGGTGCCGCCGCGCGATTCTCGTCCCGATCAACAGTAAACAAGCATCGCTGACCTTCACGCTGAAATCTGAACAGGAGGCCTTTGATGCCTGTTGTTATTGAAAATATCGAAAAGCCTTCACAGCTGTTTACCGTCATTGCCGAGGCATTGCGCATAGCCATTCCCGGTTTGAGGGTTGGGAGTCTTCAAGACTTTGACAGTACGGGTGATCCGGCCTGGGTCTTGATTGCCCTGGAACGCAACGCGCTGGGTGAACGCGCCAATGACGGGCGCATTGCTCATGTACTGACGGTTTCGTTGCAAGCCGTGTTGCCCACTTCCAGCCTGGAGGCTTGTGATCTGGGCAGCGCGTTGAAAAACCTGATCACCGATAACCGCTGGAACCTGCCCCGCGACCAATGCGACCTGCCGATGAACATCGACGGGGTTGCCTCGACATTCATCAGCGGAACCCGGCAATACAACGCCTGGACCGTTTCATTTACCCAGGCTTTGTACCTTGGACCGTTACTGCTCGACGACCCGCTGGGCACGCCGAAATTTGCCCGGACCTGGGAGGTGTCGGATATCGACGATCCGGACCAATACACGGCACTCGAGGAGTAGTCCATGTTGGATGCATTTATCAGCCAGCAACTGGGCCCGATTATCGAGCGTCTGGCCGAGATGGAAACCGAGATCGAGGACCTGAATCGGCGTACCGACAGCCTCTGTCGCATTGGCGTGTGCGAGCAAGTCGATGCCGCCAGCAACACGTGCTGGGTTCGCCACGGCGAGTTGCTGACCCCGGCTATCCGGTTTTTCAACCCAAGCGCCGGCGCGCAAAGCGAGTCGCGCATTCCTTCCATCGGCGAACAGTGCGTGTTGCTGAACCATGGGGGGGGCGAGAGCAGCGGTCAGTCCGTCGCGCTGTTCGGACTCAATAGTGGTCAGTTTCCTCCGGCCTCAACAGTGGCTTCGCTGACGCGTCGCCACTACCAGGACGGCACCGAAAGTGGCTATGACGACGCCAGTCATTCCCTGCGCTGGCAAAACGGCCCGGCAACATTCACCGGCTCTCGCGAATCGCTCGAACTGAACATCGGCGAGGCAAAGTTGGTCATGACGCCTGAGGCAATCCAGCTGCAATTGGGGGCGGTCGGCATGCTGATTGACGCAGCCGGCGTGCATCTGAGCGGCCCATTGGTGGATCACCAGGGTCGAGTCATTAGCTCTGCATAAAGAGTTTTCCATGATCGGAATCGAAAGAAACACCGGCGTGACAGTCGATGACTGGCCGCAATTTGTACAGCGCGCGACCCGGGCGCTGACCACTCCCTTGACCGTCACTGGCAAGGCGATGTACGCAGTGGCCATGGACAGGCTCGACGAACTGCGGGCGTTGCAGGCCTTGCGCCTGCCTCTGCCATTGATTGACGGGATTGGGCGTAATTGGGGCCTGTGGCGGATCGATAATGTAACGGAGACTCAAACTTTTGTGATTGATGACGGGACTGCGATGTTGATCAATTGGAGTATTGAGCTGAAGGAGTTTGCCAATGCGTAGGGTCAGAAGTATTGCCGGTGACTCGGTAAATCTCCTGCTGTTCCGTGAGATCGGACGGTGCGACGACGCCACAGAAGAGGCGCTTTGGCGCCTGAATCCACTGCTGGCCGAACAAGGGCCGGTGCTGCCCGCGGGGATTTGGGTAACGGTGCCCGAGGTTGATACGCAGCTTAAGGTCACTGTCCCGGTTTCGGCCTGGGATTAAGGGGGATGTATGACGCTTGGATTTACGCCGGCCGTGGAAATCTACGGTGCTAACGCCACACTCCTCAATGAGCGGTTGATCCAATGGGAACATATCGATTCCTCCGGCATCGAGTCTGATCAGATCAAACTCCTCATTGATGTCGAGGGGCTTGAGGGGCTGCCCAGTCTTGGGGGGAGGATTGGTTTGCTAGTGGGTTACAAGGAGTCTGGACTAGTCGACAAAGGTGTCTTTGTCATCACTCAGCGCAGCCCTGTTCTGTATCCCCTTCAGGTGTCGCTCATCGCCATGTCCGCGCCGTTCAGTGAAGCGGATGAAACCGGCTTCAAGCAACGCAGATCAGCCAGTGACGGCCCCATCACGCTCGGTGCGTTGTTTCGTGAACTGACGATGAAGCATGGGTTTTCGCCGCGGGTGGCACCCGAGCTTGAGTCCAAAAGGATTGACCACATCGACCAGTCCAACGAGACGGACATGGGTTTTTTGACGCGGGTCGCGAGCATATATGGGGCGATTACGAAACCGGTGAACGGCTTGTACGTATTGGCAAAGGGCGGCCAGTTGAAATCTATTTCCGGCAAGACCCTGACGGAAGTGGTGCTCTCGGTGACAACGGACAACCGTCCAGGTGATCGGTCATTCACCAGCGCTGTTATCAATGAGAAAAGTCAGTCGAAATACAAAGGGTGTATCGCCACCTGGTGGGATGCGACGGCGGGCATCGAGCGTAAGGTCAAATTGGGGCTTTCACCGTTTCGTATCCTTCGCTTGCGTAGTCAGAATCATGATCAGGCCCTGGCCGTTGCAGAGGGTGAGTTACGGCGACTGGAGCGTGCTGCATTCAATTTGAAAATCAATTGTCCGGGGCCCCCGGAATTGAGCGCGGAGGGCGTGATTCGGCTGGATGCCAGTTGGCCACGAATCATGCAAGGTCGTTGGGCGGTCACCAAGCTGACAGCAAGCGGTAGTCGGGAAAAAAGCTATCAGTGCGTTGTTGATGCCAATTGTCTGGACCCTACGCAGTAATGTCCGATATCGGAGGAGAGCTGCCTCGCATCAACCGTCACCTGGATATCGAAAGAGGACTTCAATGACGTTTACCATTCAACAGCTTTTGAGCATCATGCCCAACGCCCGCACCCAAGCGGGCGTTTTCATTTCTGCCCTCAATACAGCCATGTCCCGCTTCAACATCAACACCCCCAAACGCATCGCTGCCTTTCTCGCCCAAGTCGGCCATGAGTCCGGGCAATTGCAATACGTGCGTGAACTCGGCAGTGATCAGTATCTGAGCAAATACGACACCGGCACGTTGGCCGCTCGTTTGGGCAACACCCTCGCGCTTGACGGTGACGGTCAAAAATACCGGGGTCGAGGCCTGATTCAGATCACCGGCCGCGACAACTACCGCCAATGCAGTCTCGGACTGTTCGGCGATGATCGTTTGCTGTTCATCCCTGAGCTGCTGGAAAAGCCCCAATGGGCAGCCGAGTCGGCCGCCTGGTTCTGGGAGCAAAACGGCCTTAACGAACTGGCTGACCGCGACCAGTTCAACAGCATCACCCGGCGCATCAATGGCGGATTGAACGGTCTGCAGGATCGCCTGCAACTGTGGGCGCGGGCGAGGGCGGTGTTATGCCAGCCTTCGGTTTGAATCAACCAACACCGACGATCACGCACTGAATGCGTTGCAGGTTTGTCAGGCCTGTATCAGAGCCCTCATCCCCTCACATTTTGATTGATCCTGCGCCTTGCAAGCGCGATATGCTCGTGTACGGTAGTGCTCATTCCGCTTGCGCTCGCTCAGGAGATGACCGTGAAAGAAATTACCCAACTGGCCGCAGAACTGGGCAGGCGCTTGCAGGTGCTCAATGCTCACGTCACGGCTGCCGAGTCCTGTACCGGTGGCGGTATCTCGGAGGCAATCACTCGTATTCCAGGGAGTTCGGCCTGGTTCGAGGCCGGTTATGTCACCTACTCCAACCGGCAGAAAACCCAGCAATTGAACGTGCCGGTCGAGTTGTTTTCGACGGTGGGGGCGGTCAGTCGGGAGGTGGTCGAGGCGATGGTTCGCGGCGCCCAGGAAAAAAGCCGGGCGCATTTTGCCGTGGCGGTCAGCGGCGTGGCCGGACCGGATGGCGGTTCTGCAAGCAAGCCGGTAGGCACGGTCTGGCTGGCCTGGGGCGTCGGTGAGCAGGTGTTCAGCGAGGTCCAGCACTTCCCTGGAAACCGCGATGAGGTCCGCCGACAAACGGTGAAGGCCGCGCTAGAGGGGCTGCTGCGCCATGCCGCCGCAGAAATCTCAAATCAGGGGTAGGCGATCCTGAATCGCTGTGGAATAATACTGGCTACTTATACAGGTGTTGGCCGTCAGGCCTTATTGATTACGTGAGGACTTTAATGGACGACAACAAGAAGAAAGCCTTGGCTGCGGCCCTGGGTCAGATCGAACGTCAATTCGGCAAGGGTGCCGTAATGCGTATGGGCGATCAGGACCGTCAGGCGATCCCATCCATCTCCACTGGCTCTCTGGGTCTGGACATCGCGCTCGGTATTGGCGGTCTGCCAAAAGGTCGTATCGTTGAAATCTACGGTCCTGAATCCTCCGGTAAAACCACACTGACACTGTCCGTGATCGCCCAGGCTCAAAAAGCTGGCGCGACCTGCGCATTCGTCGATGCCGAACACGCGCTCGATCCTGAGTACGCCGGCAAACTGGGCGTCAACGTCGACGACCTGCTGGTTTCCCAGCCGGACACCGGCGAACAGGCCCTGGAAATCACCGACATGCTGGTGCGTTCCAACGCGGTTGACGTGATCATCGTCGACTCCGTGGCGGCACTGGTGCCAAAGGCAGAAATCGAAGGCGAAATGGGCGACATGCACGTCGGCCTGCAGGAAGCAGTATTTGGGATTGCAGCGTAGGTTTGGTTCACTTAGGAGGTATCCCTTCCCTGTCGTAGGGACACGCCCTAAGCTAATCAGTAAGATTCGATTAATAACTAATTCGGATGGTCGGTCAGAATGGATCAGGCAAAAAGCAAAGCATTAGAAGCTGCTCTCTCTCAGATTGAGAAGCAGTTTGGTAAAGGCTCCATTATGCGGCTAGGTACAGACCGCACTATGGATATCGACGTCATATCAACAGGATCTCTTGGTCTGGACATCGCTCTTGGTGTTGGTGGTTTACCGCGCGGTCGTATTGTAGAAATCTACGGGCCTGAGTCTTCGGGTAAGACTACGCTGACACTCTCAGTTATTGCTGAGGCGCAACGCCAAGGTTTGACGTGTGCGTTTGTCGATGCTGAACATGCACTTGATCCAGTCTACGCAGCTAAACTTGGCGTTAATATTGATGAACTTTTGTGCTCTCAGCCGGACACTGGAGAGCAGGCACTTGAGATCGTAGATATCCTTACACGATCTGGTGCAGTTAATCTAATTGTTGTCGACTCTGTTGCAGCTCTTACACCTAAAGCTGAAATTGAAGGTGAAATCGGCGATATGCACGTCGGGTTGGCCGCGCGCATGATGAGTCAGGCCATGCGTAAGATTACGGGCAACCTTAAAAGCTCAAACACGATGTGTATATTCATCAACCAGATTCGTATGAAGATTGGTGTAATGTTTGGTAGCCCGGAAACCACCACCGGTGGTAACGCCCTGAAGTTCTACGCTTCGGTTCGTCTGGACATCCGTCGTACTGGCGCGGTGAAAGAAGGCGACGAAGTAACGGGCAGCGAAACCCGCGTCAAGGTTGTTAAAAACAAAGTGGCTGCGCCGTTCCGTCAGGCCGAGTTCCAGATTATCTACGGTCAAGGGATTAGCAAGGCAGGTGAAATTGTAGACCTAGCGGTTGCTAACGGTTTTATCGAGAAATCAGGCGCTTGGTATGCTTTTGAAGGCAGTAAAATCGGTCAAGGCAAGGCTAATACCATGAAGTGGTTGATGGATAACAAACCTTCAATGGATAAAATTGAAGGCCTTGTCCGCGATAAGATGATGCCAAAGAAGCAAGCAGAAACCAGCACCCCAGCGCCAGAAGAAGAGCCAGCAGCCGATTTCTGATCGTTATGAGCTTTTCGTATAGGCTGACCAAATCGGAAAACCTCCGGCCCCTGATTTCGAACATTTCCGACCGCCTGGCCAACCGGAAACCACTCGAATTCTTCGGTCGGTAGGACAGCACTCCTTTGCAATCTCCTCAGCGTATCCTGGCGATAGACCTAGCTCAATCCACTCATTAGCAAACTCAGGTGCCAACACCAGCGGCTTTCGGTAATGAATATCGACCATGCCTACATCGCTTGCCGCCGTGATGATCACGACTACTGGCAACAAGAGTGAGATGGTTGTCGGGTACGCGACCCTTTACGGCGACATGGCTGGTGGCTTTGACGTTCTGAAGGATGTGCCTAAGACCTTGGTGTTCCGCCTCTGCGAGTACCGCAACACAATTGGACATGTCATCCCCCCGCGCGTGATAGATCGTCCGCCTTCGGCAGTGCTTGCCCCCACCAGAAGGGCGAGGATTCTGCCTCCATATCCAGTCCTCGACGAAATCCTTCGCTTGTACATTGAGGAGAATGTTTCAGCCGATGCGATTACTGAGCAAGGCTTCGATGAAGAGATCGTGCGCAAGGTGATCCGTCTTGTTGACCTGAATGAGTACAGCAAGCGGCGCCAGGTTGCAGTAGGGCCAAGGATGATAGGGCGAGGTTTTGGTGCATTCCGAAATCCGGTCGACTCGGCTTTTAGTCTAGGGTCAATCATGTTTGCTCAATTGGCAATTTGATGATTGCGACATCATCGATGTGCGCATCGAGGACATGACATGTCTGTTCTGTTTTTTCTACCTTGGGTTACTACGGCGGAGGAAGTGCAGCTAGGTAGCATGAGGTTGATACCGTATGTACGTGGTGAGGCACCAGGACAACTCCATGGGTTTGGTGCGGATTCCACGCGCACTTGGACACCCATTCCACAAACACTTGGACACTGATTTCACGAGCACTTGGACAGTGATTTCTAACTGATCCGACCCACGCTCAGGCAGGCAGCGACGCAGGACTATTCACTACCATCGGCCTCTTTTATTGAAGCGAAGAGGTCGTCGTGGAGCGTTTATCCATGCGTAAAATCCGAGAGGTACTACGCCTAAAGTTCGACGCCGGCCTGTCCGTGCGCAAGATCGCCGCCAGCCTGCGCATCAGCAGCGGCAGTGCCGGCAATTACCTGCACCGTTTCAACGCTTGCGGGCTGACTTGGCCGACATCATTGTCGGACGCCGAGCTGGAGCGATGCCTGTTCCCGCCAGCACCAACAGTTCCCAGCGATCATAGGCCAATGCCTGATTGGGCTTGGGCGCATGCCGAACTGCGCCGCCCCGGCGTGACTCTGGCTCTGCTCTGGCAAGAGTACCGACTCGCTCACCCGCAAGGTTTTCAATACAGCTGGTACTGCGAGCACTATCGCCTCTTGGCCGGCAAGGTCGATGTGGTCATGCGTCAGAAATATCGCGCTGGAGAAAAACTGTTCGTCGACTATGCCGGCCAAAACGTGCCGGTCACTGGCGCACAAGGCCTGCCGTGATGGCTACACCGTGCGCTATCCACCCAGCCAGACCTATTTGATAAAAATATTCTGAAATCCGCTAAAGGTTTCTCGAAATTGATCCGTTTGAGTATTCATAAGCTAACTTTTCGAGAATCCTATGAGCGGCAACAAACGTTTGAAATCCCGTCTCACCTTCAAATCCTCTGAAACTTTCAGTTTGCCAGGAGCGGATGAACATTTTCGTACGACTGTAAAACTCATTGCGTCTCAGTTCGTGCGGGTACGGCTGCAGTCGCATAGAGCCAATACCTAGTCTTTTACGCGTTAAGTCTTACGGCGTGTGCGGAACTGGCGACGCCAGGACCGGTGTCACTCACGTGTACGATTTTATCGGCATCCCTAGCTGCTATTAATGGTCAGGACGGACAACAAAAAACTGATTTTTTTTGGTCGCCCGATCCGAAGCAGCATGCCCTGCAAAAAGAATAAAACAACGCTCTTTCGACCCGGCGCGATACGAGCTGCTGTAGGTAATGCGGGCCCGCCCCGACGACCATAGCGGTGCTGTAGAGGGGAGGTGGCTCGCCCTGCCGATGGTGGCTCTTCGTGGGTAGAGTTCAGTCAGCTGTCCTCGATACCCAACCAGCGGCGCGTAGCACCGTCCCTAAGCAGGGGGAGGGGCAGTCAGAAGAGCCCATGCCGATAATTTTTACGAATGCCTATGTCAAAGTTTACGTAGTCCTTGTCCAAAGCCTGCGCCACCCGATCCTGGGTACTGAGTCGGGATATCTCCAGTTGATACTGGCGATCCTGAGCGATCGCATAGCCATAGCCATAGCCATAGCCATAGCCATAGCCATAGCCATAGCCATAGCCATAGCCATAGCCATAGCCATAGCCATAGAACACACCGTAAACCTCATTGGATAAACATGGGCGGTACCGTACGTCAAGTTTGATCGCGACATCAGCCGCTTGAGCGGAAAAAATGGAGAGGCGGGAAGACAGGTGATGGAAAGCTGAACGGCGAATCGTGAAGGTATGAGTGGAATCATAAAATTCTCTAATTATTATTTTGCGATACGTAACATTGTTTCCGTGCGCAAAAAAACGTATCAGGTGTTCTAGCGGGACGTCAAATAGCTTTTTGCTTAGCGATTGTCGAAATTCACTGGCCCGTGAATGAATTCAGCAGGCGCTGTAAGTTTTTTTGCTCGGCCGACTAAGACTTCAGCGATGCCGGGCATTCGCTGTTTTGCTTTTAGGGGCTGCCTGATAATCAGAGTTGCACTAAACCCTGATGATCAAATCAGCAGCTTGTTTATGCCGGATGGCGCATTCGGTGGTTTGGCTGGCGTGAGCGGTCGATATTTTAATATGATTACGCAGTTAGGCTAATGAACGATCATCTTATGGGGCCTGACTAATTCGCTGCTGACACCATATGTATCGCTTGCAGGTTTGCGCATTGAGCCTGGTGAGGTGTTGGCGGCTGTTTTTTATGTTGCTTTGTTTTTGCGCTGTCCTTGCTGATTGATCGTGAGGTAAGTAAGTCGATTTTCGCTGGTGGAGTGTTTCTGGTTTGTTGTGCTCTGCGTGGCTTTCACAGCAGCCATGCTGCATGTACCGCTGCTTTAGGTTTTAGATTGAGTTTGGCTTACGGCGTGTAGATGGAATTTCAGGAAGTTGTTCAAGCATCAGCCGTTAAATTAAGTAAGGTCCGTTTTTTTGGTTGCAGTCAATATATCGGCGAAGTGGAGCAAACTCACATGAACGAAGGCCAGCAGTGCCCGCCCAAGCGACAGATCGAAATCCAGCGCGAGGAGCTGGCGACTCACATCGCGCAGTTTTTGGCAAAGGGTGGCCGAATTGTGGAGTTGCCCTTGTTCGTCGGTCAGTCTTCGTTGGTGACGCCACCTATGAAGACCAACCTTCGGGGCAGTGTCAGTAGCGCAGCTCAAAAGCGCGAAGAGGTCTCGCGGCAGGTTGAGAGCCTGCGGCGGGCTGGTATGACCGCTAGTCAAATCGCTTGCCAGCTCGGCATCGATCGCCGAGTGGCAACACGTCTTATAAAGGCGCGACTGAGTGCTTGAGTCCAGCGGATGCTCGGCGACCCTAGCAGGGTTACGCAGAGTTAAGCGCTGACGTAAGCGCTCGTTAGATTTGCGCAGGCGGGCGATGTTTCCCAAATTGATGGTCTCAAGTTGACGTTACCGGGTAAGGCGACTTGAACCCCAAAGTATTTCAAATCGACTTTTGGTAGGGGCGCAAGTGATCACCGTCAGCCAACCCTGCAAGTTTTCGATCAATAAAAGACGTTACTCCGCGACGGTCGGCCCCTACACCCCTCCTGTTTTTTGGCTGGTTCAGCTCAACTGTCTTCGACAAGGATGTCATGCGCATGCGTTCAGTTCACCTCAGAATGAAGCCCTTTTTATGGATGATACTGGCTGGTCTGAGTGGGCTTAACGCTACACAAGCTGTTGCCGAGACACCGGGTGATCAGGAGCTGATTCGCCAGCACCAGGAACGCTTGCTGGAACAGCAGCAGCGCCGCTTCAAAGAACTCAAAGCCCTGCCGGGTAAAGCGGCTCAACCGGCCCTGCCAGTGGCGCCCGCTGAGCAGCATGGATGTCTGTCCAGCAACTCCGTGGAGCTGTTTGCGCGGGGGCAGCACCTCGCAGCCAGCGCGACCTTTGCCCATTCCCGGGAACGCCCCGCTGCGTTGACCGAGCGCGAAGCACCGATCTATTTCAGCCTGAGCGCTTTCCTGTAGGACTCTGATGGAGCTCGGCGGTAGCGGTACCTGAAGCCATATACCCTATAAGAACAAGAGATAAAGGCACTGCACATGAAGGGCAATACATCGAGAACCTGGTGTTTCGCGTGGGGGATGCTGCTGACGGTAATGACCCTGCTGGGCTGCACACCAAAGCCGGAGCGATCCGCCTGGAGCGGATATACCCCCCCAGCGAATCTGCAATACCAGGAAGACGCCGCACAAGAGCTGAGCGTCAGCGGCACGAACTTGAACAACGTCGCGGGCACTCTGCGCAGCCAGTAAAACCTCACGGTGAAACTGAGTGGCGGCCTGAACAACACGCAAGGTCTGCTCAGCAGTGAAGCGGTGCTCAGCGTCAGCGTCGCCAGTCTGACCAATCGCTTGGGCAGCAGCCTGTCCAGCGCTGGCCAGTTGAGCATTGGTAGCAGTGGCTGGATCGACAACCAGGGCGGGCAACTGGTGACCGATGCGGGCCTGAGCTTGTCGGCGGCGATGACCGGCGGTGACCCGAATATCGGTAGCCTGATTGGTGGGACGGCGGAGAAATACAACGATCAAGGACACGGGTGGAAGGATCCGACCGTGCTGTTTGGTGATAACGGTGCCCCCTTGAAGGCAGCACGACAGCGCTGGATGAAGCCAAAGCCCAGTTCAGCGTGGACCTGCATGGAAAGCAAAGGCCTGGTGGAGGAAATCTTGCGCCAGAGTCAGCTGACTGCCAAAGGCCAGATACTGATCAACGCAGTGGATGGGTTGGCCTAGCATAGGTTTCCGCTCCGTTGGACTTAAAACCCCGAAACGCCCATTACGGGTACATTCGTCAATAGTGCAATGCCGGCAGCTCACGGAAAGTGGGCCCCGTAAGGAGCAAGTGGACTTTTTGGTTGATATCAAATGATTGGTTTCATCATATATACGCTGGCAGCAATAGCCCTCATCCTTTTGTTTACGCACGCCGCTTGGTATTCAGGTGGAGAGCACGGTATCACCGAGCAGATTGCCGGTGGACGGCCATGCGATGAGGAACCATGGGAGTGGTGGTTGTGGGTGATCTTTGTGCTGCTCCCGAGTGGATGCGCTTACATATTCAGCGTTAGCATGCTCAATGAGCAAATCAGTTTTAGTCTCAATACTTCTTCCGTGGTTGAAGCTCGGATCGAGGATTTCCGAATCGTATTAAACAGTAAGGGTGGGTCTCGTTATTTTCCAGAAGTTTCATTCGAGACACCGCAAGGGCAGCGAGTGATGGCCGAAACCGAGAACCGCTTCTTTAATGAGCCGCCAACCATCGGTTCAACTTCCAAAATTCAGTACGACACAAGCGATCCTACTTATGTGCTACTGGTCGATGGGTCGACAATCAGGATGGGGGACGCGATATATATACTCATTCTCAGTTTCGTTGGGCTGGGAATCGGTGCTGTGGGCATTGCCAAGCGTGCGAGACAGCGATCGGTTTTTTTGCGAGGACGGTAAGGGCATACGTCAGATAACTTTACCAGTCGCATAGTGCGCCAGTAAGAACTGGCGGAGGATAGTCGATGAAAGTTCGATACTGGTAAGAAACGGCGAATCAACCAGGCCCCGAGACATGCATGTTGCACCGTGAGGTGCAGGGTGAAGCATTGACAGGGGAAACCGATGGGCCAGCCATTGAGCCGCGTAATCAGGAATTCGGGATGCCGATGCTGTTAAGCGAAGCAGAAGGCAATACGGAGCATGGCGTTATACGCCAGTCATGCTCTGATCCCGCGCGGTCGGAGACCCTGTGCACGTCGGGAAGTCCTTCGCACGGAAACTGGGAGATCTCAGCGGCGCCCGGTGCGCAAGCACCGGGCGGAGCAGGAAAGGCCAAAAGCCGTAACCCTGCTGTCTACGCCGCCGAGAAGTCGGATACGTCCGTAGTACCTGAGAAGCCATCGAACAAAGGGTCTGGCCCTGCGGAGATAGTGGAGGAAAGGGACGTAGCCAAGGGAAACACCAACAAGCCTCCCGCGCCCCGGACACTGAGCCGGATCAGTTGCGCGTCGATGGGACTTGAAGGTGTACGTGAAGCAGCCCGAAGGAACAAGGGCATGCAGTTCACGGCTTTGCTGCACCACATCACACCGCAGTTATTGGCGCAGAGTTTCTATGCCCTGCGCCGCGATGCAGCGGTAGGCGTGGACGGCATGTCGTGGCGGGAATACGAGGAAGGTCTTCTCCAGCGGGTAACCGATTTGCACGCAAGGCTCCACGGTGGAGCCTATCGAGCAACGCCATCGCGGCGGGTCTACATTCCCAAAGCCGATGGCAGGCAACGCCCGTTGGGCATTGCCTCTCTGGAGGACAAGATCGTACAACAGGCAGTCGTTACCGTTCTGAATGCGATCTATGAAGAGGACTTTCTGGGATTCTCGTACGGGTTTCGGCCGGGACGCAGCCAGCATGATGCGCTGGATGCGTTGACGGTCGCGCTGAAGGGCCAGAAGGTGAACTGGATATTGGATGCGGATATCACGTCGTTCTTTGATGAGATCGACCATGAATGGATGCTGATGTTTCTGGGACACCGGATTGCAGACCGGCGCCTGCTCGGGCTTATCTGCAAATGGCTTCAGGCGGGTGTTATGGAAGATGGCCGTAGGATGGCTGCGACCAAGGGGACGCCCCAAGGCGCAGTGATATCGCCATTGCTGGCGAATATCTATCTTCACTACGTGCTGGATCTGTGGGCAAGGCAATGGCGCCAGCGGCATGCCCGTGGCGATGTAATTGTCGTGCGTTACGCGGACGACAGCGTGGTGGGTTTCAGGACGAAAGTGCAGGCTCAGCAGTTTCTGGTGCAGTTGCAGGAACGGTTGGCCAAGTTCGGTTTATCGCTCAACGCCTCGAAAACACGACTGATTGAGTTCGGTCGTTTTGCTGCGAGAAATCGTAGGAAGCGAGGTTTAGGTAAACCGCAGGCCTTTGACTTCCTGGGCTTCACACACTGTTGTAGTACCAACAGAAACGGTGGCTTTCAAATACTGCGACTTTGTAACAGAAACTCAGTTACATAACCCTTAGCCCAGTATTCATGGGCTTGTAAGGCGAGTAACACTTTATAGGAAAATGCTTTCTCGCATATTCACTTCCAACCACGCCAGTCTCACCTTTTGCGAAGCGTCCGGTTTCGCCAAGTAGGCGTTTACGAGAAACATGCCTGTCTTGATGGCCGTTGGATCGACTGCGCAATTGTCGAACGACTTTTTCCTGCGAATCAAACACCGGGCCTTACACCAATCGCTTTAACGAGGACTGAATCAGGCGGACTGAACGGATGTTGAGGTTTTCTGTCGCACTGAAACCCTTGTTCATTTGGGCTTCCTACAGCATAACAGACCACTCTGTGCCTCACTGGTCAAGTTGAATGCAATTGACTGGTCAAGTCGAATGCAAACAGGTGGTCAAGTGAATGCAATTACACAACCAGAAGGTGAACTGGATATTGGATGCGGATATCACGTCGCTCTTTGATGAGATCGAACATGAGTGGATGCTGATATTTCTGGGACACCGGATTGCAGACCCGCGCCTGCTCGGGCTTATCTGAAAATGGCTTCAGGCGTGAGTGATGGACGACGGCCGTAGAGTGGCTGCGACCAAGGGGACACCCCAAGGCGCAGTGATATCGCCTTTGCTGGCGAATATCTATCTTCACTATGTGCTGGATCTTTGGGCAAGGCAGTGGCGGCAACGGTATGCCCGCGGCGATGTAATCATTGTGCGTTACGCGAACGACAGCGTGGCAGGTTTCAGGACGCTATCAGGCAGCTCACTAGCTCGCGTTTAAGAGCGCCTCGTGAGTATAAAGGGCCTGATCTATAGCTTCGTGAGAGATGCACATGGACTCGTCGTCCGGGAAATCGATTTATAGCCGGTTGGTAATCTGTTTGGGCGACCAGCCATTGACTCAGTTACGGTTAGTGCGATGCGGTTTATTTCGGCCTTTAAAGGAAGTTTGTCGAGGCCCAGCAATCTCACAGCCATCAGCATCGTGAACCTTACCCTCGAGACGGTCTTGCACGTAGTGACGCAGTCGCGGATTCGTCACCAGTTTCGCTGGCTTCGGCCTCTTGGCCACCAGTTCTGCCTTCCATTGCGCGACTGAAGCTCGATACTCAAGCCGACTGCAACGAGTTGCAGCATAACGCATAAGCTCCCGTGAAACTGTCGATGGGCTGCGTCCAAGGCGACGGGCAATCTCTCGCACGCCCACACTTTGCGCCTGAAGCAGCCCAATCTCTTCTCGCTCTGCGAACGACATGTACCGTCCTGATTTGTGGTTCGACATGAATAATGGCATCCAGCCCCGATGACGAAACCAGCGTGCACCTACCGCTGATGATACGCCAACGGTCTCCGCTGTCTTTCGCTTGTGATCCCGGTTGCGATCTTCTCCCAAAACAGCCGCTCGATTTCATTTAGAAGTGACGGCGCACCTGGCGAGCGCATCGCTCCTCGTTCGGTCAAATTTTGCATCCAGTCTGCGGGTCGTCCCATAAACACCTCGTTCAAAGGTGTTGCGACGACCGGTTGAATCCGCCCATCTGAATAACATGGTTTGATGCGTACATAGCCTGCTGGCAAGTCGTGGCTACGTTCGTATTTGCGATCCCCATCCTTGAGTGCGTTTTTCGTTGGCTTGCCCAGTTGACGGATAGTGGCGCCTACACGCTTACCGCGTTTGATGTAGCGCTGCACGGCCCTCATGTGGTCTATGTACGAATACATGGATGATTTCCTCAAGGCTCCAAGTTTCCGTCCGCACCTCCGCTGGGTCAGTTTTGCATCGGTACTGACACTTAATCAGCCATCGGCTTACGTGCAATGATTACCTGATTTTTCGCCACGACTGCGTCCAGCGTCTGCTTGATCTGTGCACCGCGAGGCGAATTCAGGATGGCTTGCCATGTGTCGGCCCAGTGGTTGAGCAGCGGGTGGTCGGCATTGCTGAGATCGACTTTGGCTTCCCAGAACAGCAACATCCACATCGACCAGTAAAAACCGTACTTGCTGTGGCTGAGCACTTCCAGGCCAGCATCATTGACCATCGTCTTGAACTGCTCTTCGCTGATGATGCGAATGTGGTTGGGCTTCTGGAAATACTCCGGCGCAGCGATGTCCTTTTGCAGGTCTTCGGAGCTGGGGTGTGGAACGCTGAGCAAATACAGCGCGCCCGGCTTGCCGACACGCACCAGCTCAGTAAGGAACTGCGCCGGATCGTCCACATGCTCGATGACTTCAGTGGACACCACGCGCGTAGCCGTCGCGTCGGCAATCGGCAGCGGATTGCAATCGGTGACGTGGCATTCGATGTCTCGCGCCGGGGTGTCGCCGAGGCGCTGACGGGTGGCTTCGACCTTGGCGGTGTCGATGTCGGCGATGATGATCTTCGCCCCGCGCATGCCGCAGAAATGCACGTTGCCACCGTCACCACAGCCCACATCCAGCAACGTGTCTTCAGCGGCCACCGGGAAGCCGGTGAACAGCTCGCCGGTTTGCTGATTGAACCAGCCGCTGAGCATCGCGTCGTGCAGGTCGAGCATGTAAGGGTCAACCTTCTCGATCTTATCCGCCACCGGTTGCGTGGGAGCGGGCATGGTCTCCGTGAATTTCTTGAAAAGGCTCGGCATGAGGTAACTCCAAAGGATGGGACGGCGGTTCGGGAAGTGTCCAGGCGTTTGACCTGCGAGGCACTGCGGTTGTGCATGGGCATTTCGATGTAGCGATAGTTGAGTTCGCTCAGCAGCACAATCAGGCCGCCAGCCATCAACAACATCAGAATCGGATTACCAGCTGGGCTGGACAGCCCGGCAGCCTGTAGACGGAAAATGAACTCACGAACCAGCAAATAGGCCGGGATATGGATCAGGTAAATCCCATAGGAACGGCTGCCACCCCAAGTCATCAGGTTTTTCAACAGGCCGCGTGGCAACAGGTAATCGCAGTTGTAAGAAGCGATCCAGATCAGCACGGCACACAACAGCGCAATTGCGCCGAACCGGTAATGGGTGAGGGTGAAGCGCTCCGTTGCCATGAAACGACACCACGATCAGTGCGGCAACACCGGCCCATGGACGACGCAAAAAATGTTGGCTCCCAGCGAAGGTATGAAGGTTCTGCACTCCGCATTGCCAACCGCACGCCGAGGGCAGTGCATCGGTGCGCACGTGCGCAGCGCGAACAATTGCACCGCGACCAGGGCCCTGACTCTTGGGCACGAACTGATCAAGCATCTGCTTGATCGCCAGACCGTTACCTCCGGCACGTTCGCTAGCCCAGAAAAAATCATCCCCGTGTACCAGAAAAAACTACTGGATTGATGCTTCTCGATCAGCAGTCCTGCGTTCTCGACAAGCTCGGTAAAGCGCTCACGGGAAAAAATCCGAATATGGTTAGGAGGCTGGTAGTAACTCTGTGGTGTGATGCTTTTTTGAAAGTGCTCACCCACCGGGTCTGGGACGCTGATCAAATATTGCGCCCCGGGGGCCCATACGTACCAACTCAGCCATGAACAGCTCCGGCTCATCGACATGCTCAAGCACCTCAGTGCAAACAATCTTGCTCGCGCGACGGTAGCGGCAGGCTGTTGCTGACCAAGCTGCGGCCCGCTACACGAAACTCCGTCACCACACGTCGCGCAAGATCCTGAGCCTTGTCCAACTCGCTGTCTGTGAAAATCACTGATGCGCCCTGGCGCACGGCAAACAGCATAGAACCACCTCTCTGCATCCCATACCCAGGAGTGTGTCTTCACGGTGATCGCGAAGCCCTTGAGTAACTCACCGCTGTCATTAAGAAGCGAGCTGTAAAGTACGGCGTCGCGCAGGCCACAATCGCGTGGTGAGTTACCTCATTCAAAATTGTTTGCCGCTTGCTCGGGACTCTCGTCCTTGGATTGGAGCTGGGTTGCCACACGATCAACAGGTTTTCCGTGGATTTTGTATTGTTCCAGCACATTGGCGATGAACACTTTCAATCGAGTGCAAGTACGGTCCTGGCTGCAGAAAGCCTCCAGGCGATCTATGGCATGGGCTGACATGGTTGCGTAGCGATCGCTGTCATGTCGGGCCACTTCATAACTAGCCTGAAAGGCCTGGCACAGCGACTCCCAATTGGTGGCGTAGCGCAACGTGCGGTAAGCATTGCGTGGATCATGAGGCCAACTAGTCAGATCTTCTGTCGAATCGATGATAAAGGAGTTATCGGCATCGACGTAGTCACCCATCGCCGTATTCGACGGAGCCACAGCAGGTTTGCCGCAGGACATGAACTCCATTAGCGGTAGACACTGACCTTCACCATAGGACGTATTCACCACGTAGGAGGTTGCCTGCACCAACAGTTCGTAATCCGGGTCTGCCAGATAACCGTAGATCAACACAATCCGGCAACGATAGGGTTGATTCTGGTACAGCTTGGGCAGCAGATCGCTGAGCGCCTGCTGGGCATCGAAATGGGTCAACTTCAAAACCAGCGTTGCGTCTTCCACATCACGGAACGTGGAGCAAAAAGCGCTGAGCATATCCTCCCAGTTTTTACGGCCATCGCAGGGATTGAACACCGACGTATAGACAACGCCGTCGAGCATAAGCTCTAGCTCTAGCGCCGGCACCTTAAAGTTAATGCCTTTGCCTGTGCGCAACGGCACTGGGGCATAAGCCCGAAGGTCGACTACCCGGCTATCGACCAACAGCCCCTTGAGCTTGAGTTTGACTTGGTTTGCCAGCGGCTGACGCTCCAATTGCCGCCCCCGTGAACGAAATCGGTCCCACACCGGAGAAGGTATTGCGGTAATGGGATAATCGGAGCCCATAGCATTTCGCACCGCATTTACCGTATAGCAGGAATGGGTAATCGCCGCGCCTGTCGAAGCCAAGACATTGCGCCAATCGTTGCGCGGATCGTCGTACCAGCTTTCGTCTGGAATGGTACTGAATTCCCATGCAAACACCGGAACGGTCGGGCACGCATAGTGAGTAGAAGTGCGGTGGGGAGGCGAGAACGATAGAAACACGCATTCTTCGTTCCGGGCCACGCATTCACCGTAAAGGCGGTCGACCTCCTCATCGGGGTTGACGACTTCCAGTACCGAACCCAGTCGCTCGAGTACCGGGCGAAATTCCTTGAGTACGAAGTAGTAACTATATTCAGCACGACCAAGATTTTGCTTGATGGTGCTCTGATTGGTTTCCGAATAAATAAGGATCAGCATAATGCGTTATCCGCCATATTGACGGCCGAGGCCGTTTTCAACTCGCCCGTCACCGGCTGTCCGAGAAACGCCAGTAGGCGCGACTGCCAGGAAATGACCGAGCAGTAAACGTGCATACGCGCGATGGCTGCGCCGGACATCACCTCATAGGCCTGCGGGTTTTCCTTGCTCATCCTGTAACTCTGCTGGAAAGCATTTTTCAGCGAGCCCCAGTCCGGCCGATATTGCCGGGTGCGATAAAGTGTGCGGATATCCTCAGGCCAGAACGCTGGTTCGGCACTGGAGTTGACCACAAAGGCCACCGTTTCGTCGATGTAGTCCTCCATGGCAGTGTGATCCGGCGCAAGGGCCGGCGTGCCGCGAGCCATAAATTCCATCAATGGAAGACACAATCCCTCACGGTGTGAAGCGTTCACGTAGAAGCTCGCAGCCTGGTATAGCCTTTCCGACTGCGACTCATTCAGTTCGCCATGCAACACCACCACTCGACAAGCAAACGGTGATAGCTGTCTGAGCACGGTGAGCACTTCGACATAATAAGCAGCGAGATCGGTCTGAGTGATTCTCAACACCAGAGTGGCATCGGATGTGTCACGAAATGCCCAACAAAAAGCCGAGATCAGTCGCGGCCAATTGCTACGGCCATCCTGGGTATCGAGCACGCTGACATACACGACGCCATCGACCCGGGTTTCGGCCCCCTGGCTTAGATCCGCCAATTCGAGTACTGGCGCTACAGGTACTGGTAACGGGCCCGCCACGCCCGGCAGGTACCTGGCCAGCCATGAACGCAAGAAGTCCGGTAATAGATCTTGAACGCCTTCCCAATACCACTGATTCAGATACTGTATTCGATGGCCAGACTCCGGCAGTGACGGGCCTCGAACAATGTCCCAGACCCAGGCATGCAAATAATGCTTGGCGATGATGAAGCGTCGATACGGCGTCAGGGGCGGGGGTTTCAATGCCTCAATACGCGCCAGCTCTTCATCGGTAGGCAGCGGAGGAAGCAGATCGTCGACGCACAGCCCAAGCACCCGGGTATCGAGAATACAGCCGGTGATATCAATGGTGGACCCTGGGTTAATCGGCACCGGTTGCACTGACTTGGGAGAGATGGCGAAATTTTGCCAAAGCGGCACGGGTAGGATCAGCACTGGGAAGTCCTCGCCCAGTGCTTTTCGAATCGCCCGCGCGGCATGGTTAGAAAGCGTGATGACTCGGCCGTGAATACCAAGGATGCGACTCCAGTCTTGCTGTGGGTCGCCACGCTCCTGTCTAGAGGGTATCGAGTCGAATTCCCAGGCTACGACACAAACACTCGGGCAGATCAAGTCTGTGGGAGTGTCCTGTGGCGCGGCGAAGGAGAGGAAAACACTTTCCTGACGCTCTTGCGACAGCCTCCGGGCAAGGGGATCGACCTCTGCGAACGACGCCACGATATGAACTCGTCCAAAGCATTCGAGTACCTGTCGGTAAGCCTGAAGGATAAACGCGTAATCGTATTGGGGACGACCGACTGCTTGTCGAGTCAGACTATCGTTCACGGCTGAGTAAAGAATGAAATTCATGGCTTCCCACGATGAAGCCGCCATTCCGGCAGCCCCAATTTATGACGGCAAAGCCATGGATCGAGCCGGCGCTCGCCAGTCTTCGTCCATTGGCTTCTTACCCGTCTACGCTTTTGTTTAATGGTCGGATTCGGGAGTTTCGAAACAATTCACACCAACGCCGATTAATCGTGGCGAGGACATTACAAACATATCCATTAAGAACGGTCTGAATAAAGTCACGATCAGGCTGAAACTTATCTAGGGCCAAACGCAATTGTCGAACCACTTGGCCAAGACTATTGTCTGTGACCTCTAGGCCATAGCTGTTCCACGCTTCAGCCATCAACTCACGCTTGCGCACCATCGCATCTTTCAATCTAAGCATTAATTAAAAACATCGACTCGCAATTATCCCCAAGCGCTAGGGCTCTTCATCAAGGACACCTACACGAAACAAAAAAACGGTCTTCATCAAGTATTAATTGCCCATCGATCAGCACTTGACCCATGGCACTCCTCCGCCAGCGTTCTTTAGATTCATCTCACACACTTTGGCTCGATTACTGTCCTTTCCTACGCTCACAGCCCCTCCCGTTCAGCGTCAAACCTGCAGCCCTCGTTGCTGAAAGAAATGTCAAAACTGATTACCGACCCTCGACTTGAAGGGGGCAGGCTCAACAGGCTTAGTTTCAAAATGAATTGCGCCGAGCTCCAAACCTCTACGTCGTCGGAAAATTGGATCATTAATGGTGGAGATAAAAATGATAGGGATGCGAGAGACACGAACATCTTTGCCTAAGCGAATGGCCAGCTCAAAACTGTCCATATCCGACATCATCACGCCAAGCAACAACAGATGCGGCGGCGAACACGAAGTGCACATTGCAAGTGCTACGTGACCAAGCCGCGTGACCTGAGCTCGGCAATCAATAAATAACTCAGCCGTTAGACTCTGGCTATGGGGCGTATCATCGACGACAAGCAGCGCAGGGCGACAGGGGTTCAACCATTAAACGAGCAGCCCAGTACACAGCCTGACCCCACGCCCGTGAAAGGCTGACCAAATACTTCGTGGAGCGTTCGAGGCACAAATCAAAATCCACAGCAAAAAACAGGCCTCGCCAAGATGCCAGTGGCACCATCAGTGATAAATTCATGGGCTTGATCAAACCCACGTCCTTCAGAATTAGAATGTATGGTAAGCGCGCCAGATATTTACGCTGACGAAGCAATTGAAAAAAACGTCGCCCCCCCGTCAGCATGTTTTCTTCAGCAATAACTATATCGGCGGGGCACGACTGAAATATTTTTAACCCCTCCGAGTTATTGCTGGCCATTAACCCCCGGCTGACGCCTAACGTACACAATCAAGCAGTAATAACTGCATGCACTGAATTGGAATTATCAACAAAAAAAATACCGCGCTCGACAACGTTATTCGTGCTCCTAGTGATGAGTATCTATACACTACTGATCCAGACGAACGATATTGGCGGCGACATCCAGACCAAATCAACCACTGCTGAATACTCTAAAAACTCAAGCCGCCAGCATATTACGCGCTCGAAAAGCCCAGCAGAGCCTCGCCATTATAAAGATGAGAGCCGACCAACTCTAAAAACCAGTCGAACAAAATATGTCATCCTCTCCAACCCCCGATCGGCTTTACCAAAAAAACCAAGATCATTTTAATTTTTAATTTGTTTTTGATAAAAGAGTTTTATTAGTCGTCTGCGTCAATAGCTGAAAATAATAGAGCACGCCCACCTAGAATTCTGGTCAGATTGCGACAATCGTGCGACCGAATGCGCCAATTTCGTGCGCATCATCCGGCGCAAGCAATGAATCGCCAGCTTAGGGATAGCCTAAAGTAGCCATGTATTTCTAATGGCCTGAGCGGTTAATCCATTAATTTATTTTCATCACACTCAGCTTCGCCTTATGCACCGATCTGATGATAGCCTCATCCGTTTTATTCCACATGAGCGGCTGGGTTGAATGCTCGTTGTGGGCCTCAATAAATTGGCGGATAGCCACCTTCAGGTCGGCGACGCTGGTGAAGTCACCCCGATACAGCGCTCGTCTTTCCAATTGCGCAAACCAGCCTTCCACGGCGTTCAGCCAATTCGCGCTGGTCGGGGTGAGGTGCAATTTGAAGCGCGGGTGCTTTTCGAGCCACTGCTTGATTACCGTCGTTTGGTGGGTCGAACTATTATCCAGGATCACGTGCAGATACAGCCCGGTTGGTGTGCTGCGTTCAATCTGTTGCAGAAAAACCAGAACCCCCTTGGCTCGTTGGTGCTGGGTAATGCATCCGATGACTTGACCGGTAATGATGTCGAAAGGCGCATACAGACTCGTCATCCAATTGCGTTTGTAATCATGTGTCCGACTCAGACTGCCCGGGATTCCGGTACGCCTATGGATTAGAGGATTAGAGGATTAGAGGGCTATGAGCCTTCTATCGGAGTAGAAAGATGCGTCAGATCGTTTTCAGAAAATTGGGCGGTTCGGAGGTTTTGGAAATGGTCGAAGTCGCCAACCCGGTTCCTGATCCTTGCTAAGTTTTCATGAAGAATGAAGCGCTAGGCCTGAATGACCGGGATCATTTTCCGGCATTCGATATGCCCAGAAATGGCTACCTTGGTGAGTATCCTTGGCATCCGGCATTCGACGGCAACCACACCTCGTCGAGTGGGAAATCACTCTTCTGATAGGCTGCGGGGATGGGCGTAAACTTACGCTTGAGCGGTACTGGTTGCATCAGTCACGCACACGTTGGGGGAGGTTCCAGTGCTTGGTTTGCAAGTGATCGTCCTTGAGAGTTGAGCAAGTGGGCTTACGGCATGGGTTTTACGGTTAGTGTGCCCGCCTGCCAAATGCTTCGCATCATGCTGCCAATGGGATAGCACATCCATCGAGACGTTCTACCTGAACGATTCACGCTGCGGCTATGATACGGGCCGTAGTGGACTGGACTGCCCACATCGTTTTGGCCATATGGATTAGTAGCCGAGCATTTTTTTTGACCTGCTCTTGCCTTACTGGAGTTAATCGTTAGTGAGACACCTGACTTGAGTACCAACATCATCACAAAGGAAGGTCATGAGGCCCTGAAGCAAGAGCTCGACTTCCTTTGGCGAGAGAAGCGTCCCGACACAACGAGGAAGGTTACCTGGGCGGCGTCGCTGGGTGACCGCAGTGAGAATGCGGATTACCAGTACAACAAGAAGTTGCTCCGGGAGATTGATCGTAGGGTCCGATACCTTCGTAAGCGGCTTGAGGACGTGCGGGTAGTCGAGTATTCGCCTGAGCAGGAGGGAAAGGTTTTCTTCGGAGCTTGGGTCGAGATTGAAAACGAGGTAGGAGAAATCAAGAAATTTCGGGTTGTGGGATACGACGAAATTTACGGTCGCAACGATTACATCTCGATTGATTCGCCGATGGCGCGTGCGCTTCTGAAAAAAGAGGTGGGCGACGAGGCAGTTGTTCAGACCCCGGGCGGAGAAATGTTGTGGTGGATCAACGAGATTGTATATTTGAAATAGTATGACTTATTCAGTATGTGTACTATCCATAACTTATTGATATCAAAGGCTATAAGCAGGAATAGTATGGGGGGTGGGGTTCTTGCCATGGTATCGCATTACCTCCGGTAGTTTAAGCATGCTCAACCGCGACATGCTCGCCGCGCCTGAAAAGGACCTGCTTCAGATCCGTGGTCGCGATGCCGCCATGATCTTTCAGGAGCCGATGACCGCCCTGAACCCGACCCGGCGCATTGGTCGGCAGATGCTCGACGTGATCATTCATCACCAAAAAATCAGTGCCAGTGCTGCCCGCGACAAGGCCATCGCCCTGTTGCGTGACATGCACATTGCCAGTGCGGAACAGGTACTCGAAAGCTATCCATTCGAGCTGTCAGGCGGTATGCGTCAGCGAGTGATGATTGCCCTAGCATTCTCCTGCGAACCTCAGTTGTTGATAGCCGATGAGCCCACTACCGCCCTCGACGTCACCGTGCAACGCCAAGTGCTGTTGTTGCTGCGCGAGAAGGCCCGGCAAAAAGGCACGGCCATTTTGCTGATCACCCACGACATGGCGTTGGTGTCCCAGTTCTGCGACCGGGTTTATGTGATGTATACCGGTGCGGTGGTTGAGCAGGGGTTGACGGCCGACGTCATGAGTCATCCCCAGCATCCTTATACCCAGGGCTTGCTCAGCGGCTTGCCAGAGATGGTCGAACCGGGGCAGCCCCTGATGACCATTCCCGGGCAAGTGCCGAACCTGGCGCGCTTGCCCACGGGTTGCACCTTTGCGGAACGCTGTTCGCACGCCATGCCCGTGTGCGGCGAACGTCCGCTGCTGACGGCCATCAACGGTAATGAACAACGGAAAACCGCGTGCTGGTTGCCGCAGAAGGAGCTTTTGAAATGAACAGTGCGTTGATTTCCCCCTCGGCCGACATGGCTCCTGAAATTCTCAAATTGAATGATGTTCGCGTGCGCTTCCCCGCCAGCAATGACTGGCTCGGTCGGCCTCGGGGTTATGCTCACGCGCTCAATGGCATCGACCTTCAGGTCAGGGCTGGGGAAACCTTGGGCATCGTCGGTGAGTCGGGTTGCGGTAAAAGCACCCTGGCCCAACTGCTGATGGGCTTGGTGGCACCCAGCAGCGGCGCACTGAACTGGACCAACGGCCACAAGGGTGAAGGTAGCAGCAACGTGCAGATCGTGTTCCAAGACCCACAATCGTCCTTGGACCCGCGCCTACCGGTCTGGCGCATTATCACCGAACCATTGTATGCCCGCGGCCGTCGTTCTCACGAGCAGATGCGCGCCATCGCCGCCAAAGTAGCGGCCCAAGTGGGCATCCGTCCGGAATACCTGGACCGCTTCGCTCACCAGTTCTCTGGTGGGCAGCGGCAACGGATCGCGATTGCCAGGGCGCTGTCATCGGACCCGGACATCATCGTTCTTGACGAGCCGACGTCCGCGTTGGATATCTCGGTGCAGGCGCAGATCCTCAACCTGCTGGTCGAACTGCAACGAGCGCGAAAGCTGACCTACATTCTGATTTCGCATAACGTCTCGGTGGTGCGACACATGGCCGACCGCGTGGCCGTAATGTACTTGGGGCAGATTGTCTAATTGGGCAGCGCGGCCCAGGTTCTCGACGAACCGCGCCATCCTTATACGCGTCTTTTGCTCGAAGCCGTGCCGCGATTGGGCGTGCCATTGCGTGCCGAGCAGGTGGCAGCACCGACCGAGTTACCAAGCAATCGGCGTCTTCCCGAGGGGTGTTTTTTCCGGGACCGTTGTGGCTTAAGCGCGGCGGGCTGTGAGCAGCTGCAGGTGATGCGCGGTGGTGAGCCGCAGTGGGTCAGGTGTCACGTCAAAGGTTGACCGCAGTTGATCAATTAAGACCAGCATCTGTGGGCGCTAGGTTGTCGGATCGACACACCTCGCGATAGTGGTGGTGCGTCTACATCAACTTGTCGACGGCACTGACGCTATCGCGGGCAAGGACGCGCTACAAAAATTGTGTTTGGGCTAACTAGTAGTCTGAGAGCGAGGGGTCTGTCGCAGTCAGCCAGCGCATGCCTTAACATCCGAGGGCGCTGCCCCTCCGTGTACCAATGAATAAAATTGTACTGAGGCAGACGGACTCTTCCTCTCGCCGTGGATCTGTCCCAGGGTAATCATGTGCCTTAGTGGGAGGTGATGACTTCGCTGGCCGTATGCCGTGGCGCCGTAGCCGAACGACTCGTCTGCGGGGCTCATGCGCGACAGCAGGCAAGAAGGGCCGTTTTTTAGCTCAGGTAAATGGCCGCTGATCCGCCCTCATGGTGCGTTGCTTTAGCAATGACTTCCCCAGGTCACCCTCGACCTCAGCGCGCCAGACTCTGATAGCGCAGGTGGGCCTTGGATTTTCGACCTGAGACTTTACTCATGTGTCCGCAGGTCGGACACCAACTGCCGGAGCGAATGTTGGTAAAAGCACTGCGCCAACTGTGGCCGCGGTGGCACAGCCAATGCAGCTTTTGCCAGCAATTGCGGTATGTCGTCGACAGGCATTGGCCTCCCCGTTCCTCGGCCGTGCGGCGTGCTTCATCAATCCCCAGGCGTTGTGCCTCATGACTACAGGGCTTGCACCACATACCTGACATCACCCGTTCACCTCGGGTTTGCCACTCATGCTTCTGCGCACAACGAAACCAATAATTGGTATTGGCTCCGGTGTACTCCTCAGCCAGGCATTCACCGCCTTGCTTGAGCGCCGCCGTCCGCAGCCGGGCCAAGCCTTCCTCCTGCCAGATCACCCGATCAATCGGCCACCCCCGGCAGCGCGGGCACCAATGATTAGCGTTCAATATGGAGTTGGCGAGTACTAACCAGACATGTCCCACGTGACAGCGAAACTCATGCTTTTCATGGGTGCCTAAATACTTGAGCGAAAGGCATTCACCACCATGGCGTTGCGCGGCCTGCCGCAGGCGCTTGAGGCCTGTTACGCGCGCCTGGGGGGTGAGCTTGGCTTTGCCCTCGGAGCATTGCGGGCAATCACTGTTCGCCAACGCGGTGCGGCCGGTGCGGGTCCACTCATGCCCCTTGGCGCAACGATACTGGTGCAGTTTTTTTTCGCCGAGCCAGCGTTTATCCAGCAAACTCACACCTGCCGCCCGGGCTGCGCTGCGCAGCAGCTGAAGACGTTTGCGGTCCAAGCAGGGCTGACACTCTGGCAGTTTCGATTGCGCCGTGTATGTCGCCAGGTAGCGCTTGACGGTATGCCCTTGGCGACAACGGAACCAATAAACCGATTGGAAACCGCGCCACTCGCCCAGACGTTCCATCCCCACGCGCGTGGCGGCGCTGTGCAGGTGTTCATACAACGCCTGCGCGGCGGCCTCATCGAGCGACGCTGTTACCTGGCGAACCACTGTGACCACAACATCTCCTTCTTTAACTCGAGGGTTGACGGTCGTCCAGTTACGCCCCTACGTGCCTTCAGACTAACGCCGCTAATGTGGCGCTGACCGTATAGCGCGGCATTGTCGCTCAAGGTCGGGCCCCACTGTCCAGTGCTGTTGGTCGACACTGTCAATTTTGTCAAATTGGCGTATTCGGTGGTCGACTTGGCGCAAGTGGGCGATCTTTTGGGAGGCAAAATTCTTATCCTTTAAAAAGGTATCCCGCTGTATTTCAGTCTGAGCGTTCCTCTCCAGGCTCCTTTTTCGCGGCGATGCGCTGCACCCTTCTTGAGAGTTTGACATGGACGTTCGCCCGTTGGCCTTGCCGGTTTTCCCGTCGCCTGCCGCTGTCTTGCCGGGTGAGCGCTTCTGCGGTCTACCCAAGCGCGGTTTGGCGTTGCTGCTGGCCAACGTCATGTTCTGGCAACCGATCTGGGCCCAGGCCGACGGCATCGCGGTCAGTGGACCGGGCACGGCCTTGGACCACGCCGGTAATGGCGTGCCCATTGTCAACATCGCTACGCCAAATTCCGCAGGCCTTTCGCACAACCAGTTCCATGACTACAACGTTGGCGGCGAAGGGCTGATCCTCAACAACGTCGCCGCGCAAACCGGTGCGACGCAGTTGGGCGGCATCATCGTTGGCAACCCGAACATGACCAACCGGGTCGCAGCGCAAACCATCCTCAACGAAGTGGTCGGCGGCAGCCCGAGCCAGTTGCGCGGCTACACCGAAGTCGCGGGGCCGTCGGCCCATGTGATTGTCTCAAATCCGTATGGAATTTCGTGCTCGGGCTGCGGATTCATCAACACCCCTCGGGTCACCCTGACCACTGGCAAGCCGGTGTTGAACGGTGTCGGCGGCCTCGACCACTACCAGGTCGACGGCGGCAGCATCTCGATTGACGGCGTCGGTTTGAACGCCAACAACGTCGACAGCTTCGAAATCATTACCCGCTCAGCCAAGATCAACGCCGAGATTCAGGCCAAGAACCTGAGCATCATTGCCGGGCGCAACGACGTCAATGCGCAGACCCTCAATGCCACCGCGCGCGCCGACGACGGCAGCGCCAAACCACAATTGGCCATCGACAGTTCTGCGCTGGGCGGCATGTACGCCGGCGCGATCAAACTGGTCGGCACCGAGGCCGGGGTCGGCGTACGCCTGGCCGGCAACTTGGCGGCCAGTGGCGGCGATATCCAGATCAGTGCCAACGGCCAATTGAGCCTGGCGCAGACCGCCGCCGCTGGCGCGATCAACGTCAACGCGGCCAGTCTGGAGACACAAGGTCCGGTGTATGCCGGCACCACGCTCAACGTGCAAACCCAGGGCAACCTGACCAACCAGCAAAGCCTTGCCGCGCGTGACCGCATCAGCCTGAGCGCCGGCGGCCAGTTGACCAACAACGGCATCATTGAATCCGGGGTCAATGCCGACAACAGCCGCAACACCACGGGCGACGTCAGCCTGTCCGCGCAGACGGTCAGCAACACGGGCCACAGCGTGATTGCCAGCCGCAACCTGGTGCTCAGCGGCACGACCCTGAATAACGTGGCGGGCACCCTGCGTAGCCAGCAAAACCTTAACCTCACCCTGACCGGCGGCCTGGACAATACCCAAGGACTGCTGAGCAGCGAAGGCTTGCTCGCGGTCAGCGCCGCCAATCTGGCCAACCGCCTGGGCAGTCTGTCCAGCGCCGGCCAGTTGAACATCGCCGTTGTGGGCTGGGTCGATAACCAAGGCGGGCAACTGGTCACTGACGCGGGGTTCGACCTGCACAGTGGCAGCCTGGATAACAGCCAGGCCGGCAGCATCAGCGCCAAGGGCGCGCTCAACCTGGTCACCGGCGCCTTCAACAACAACGCCGGCAGCCTCAGTAGCGGCAATAGCCTGACGCTCAACGCTGGCCAAGTCAGCAATCAGAACAACGGCCGCATCGCCAGCAGCGGGGCCATGGTTGCCAATGTCACCGGCCTGGACCAACAGGGCGGGCAACTGTTCAGCAACACTGGCCTAACCCTGGACCTGAACCATGGTCAGCTCAACAATACGAACGGCCTGATCACCGCCCCCATCCTGGTCCTGAACAATCTCAATGGTGTGGTCAACCAGGGCGGCGAAATCTCCAGCGCCCAAGCCTTCACGCTCGCGGCCAACAGCCTCGACAACAGCAATGGCCGCCTGCTCAGCAATCAGGGCCTGACCCTGCGCATCAACCAGGCATTGAGTAATATCAAGGGGCTGATCGCCGCCTCGACCATCGATGCCCAAGCCGGCAGCCTGGACAACAGTGGTGGCACGGTGACCAGTCAGGCCACCCTCAACTTGAACGTCGAGGGCGCACTCAACAACCAGAACCAGGGGCTGATCCATGCGGCCACGCAGCTGACGATTCTCAGCAGCGCCCTGAACAATCAGAACGGCTCCTTGCTCGGCGGTGCCATTGCCCTCGATTTTGGTATGGCCACCGGTGACCTGAACAACCAGGGCGGGTTAATCACCACCGACGGGCAACTGTCGATCACTCACTTGCGCGACCTGAACAATCAGGGTGGCGAAATCTCCAGTGCTCAGAGCTTCAACCTCGCTGGCCGCACCGTGGATAACAGCACGGGGGACCTGATCAGCAACGGCCAGCTCACCGTCGATGCCGACACCCTGATCAACCAGAACGGTTTGATTTCCGGTTGGCAGGGCCTGAGCGTCAGCGGTGGCAGTCTCGACAACCGCAACACCGGCACCCTCTCCAGCCGCAGTGGAGATGTTAACGTCAGCCTTCGAGGGGCGTTGCTTAACAGTGCCAACGGCGCCCTGGTCAGCCAGCAAGCCTTGACCGTCACGGCCGCCAGTCTCGACAACCGGGGCGGCATTCTGTCCAGTGGTACGGATCAAACCCTGACCGTCAGCGGCGGACTGGACAACGGCCAGAATGGCCTGATCGACAGCGGCGCCACGTTGACCCTCAACGCCGAGTCTTTGGCTAACGTCGGCGGGGTGATCAATGCCCAGCAAGACCTGTCCGTCAACGGCACCTCGTTGGATAACAGCGGCGGCACGCTCGCTGGCAATGGCGCGGTGACCCTCACCCTGCTTGGCATTCTGACCAACACCGGCGGGAAACTCACCAGTGCCGGCCCGCTGCTGATTCAACAGGCCAGCCAGATCAACAACCAGGGTGGGCAGATCGTCAGCCAAAGCCTGCTGACCTTGTTGACCGGTGGCCTCGATAACAGCCATACCGGCACCGTCGCTGCCAGTGGTCCACTGGTACTGACCGCCAGTGGCGCGGTGTTGAACAACGACGATGGCCTGATCTACAGCCAAACGGCCGACGTGCAACTGCACGCCGCGAGCCTCGTCAATGCCGCCGGCACCGT
>NZ_QGGS01000041.1:0-25033 GCF_003148705.1 Pseudomonas sp. OV226
GTTGGGTGCGCTTCGTTATCGACCAGGGTGTAGCTGTAACTGACCACGCCAGTGGTGGCGTCGAACCCGGTGATGGTCAGCGTGCTGCCCAGCGGGGTGACGATCGATTGCGGGAAGCCGGCGGCGACACCACCGACCACCACATGCAGACCGCCGATATCCAGCGTCTGTACACCGTCGAGGGCGGTGATGGTGAAGGTGCCGTTTTGCGTCAGTGCCGGGGTGTCCGGGTTGCTGCCGTCGCCAAGGTTTTTCTCGTAGACAGTGAGCTCGCCACCGTTGACGTTGAGGCCATCAATGGTCACCGGGTCATCGTTGTTGTGGATTTGCAGCACCAGCGTCGCACTGCTGGTGTCGCCGTCCGAGTCGGTGATGATGTAGGTGAAATTCTCGGTGCCGTCGCCATTGCCGTGCAGGGCTTTGAAATCGGCATCGCTGGTGTTCAGGGTGTAGGTGTAGGTGCCGTTGGCGTTCAGCACCAAGGTGCCGTAAGTCCCGACGAACGTGCCTGGGGTGATCGGGCCGGAATTTTCCCCCGTGATCACGCGGTCGGCGCCCTGTACATCGTTGGTCAGCACATTGCCGTTGAGGGTGAGCAGCGTTTCCGAGGCAGTGTCGGCGTTGCTGTCGTCGACGCCTTGAGGCAGGTCATCGACGATGTTGATGTCGAGGTTGGCGTTGGCAGTGGTGCCGTTGTCGTCCACTACAGTGACCGCGAATTGCTCGGACAGGGTATCGGGGCTGTTGGCCGTTGGGTGCGCCAAGTTGTCGACCAGGGTGTAGCTGTAACTGACCACGCCAGTGGTGGCGTCAAACCCGGTGATGGTCAGCGTGCTGCCCAGCGGCGTGACGATCGATTGTGGGAAACCGGCCGCGACACCACCGACGACCACATGCAGACCGCCGATATCGAGGGTTTGAACCCCGTCGAGCGCGGTGATGGTGAAGGTGCCGTTTTGCGTCAGCGCCGAGGCGTCCGGGCTGCTGCCGTCGCTGAGGCTTTTCTCGAAAACGGTCAGCTCGGCGCCTTCGATATTGAGGCCGTCAATCGTGACCGGGTCATCGTTGTTGTGGATTTGCAGCACCAGGTTGGCGGTGCTGGTGTCGCCGTCCACATCCGTCAGCGTGTAGGTGAAGGTTTCCGAGCCGCTGCCACCGCCATGCAACGCTTTGAAATCGGCACCGCTGGTGTCGAGGGTGTAGGTGTACGTGCCGTTTGCGTTGAGCACCAGGGTGCCGTAGGTCCCGGTGAAGGTGCCGCCAATTACCGGGCCGCTGTCAGGGCCGGTGGAAATGCGGTCCGCGCCCTGAGTGTCGTTTGGCAGGACGCTGCCGGTCAGGGTCAGCAAGGTTTCCGACGCAGTGTCGGCGTTGCCGTCATCGACCGCCTTGGGTACGTCGTCAGTGATGTTGATGTCCAGCGTGCCAGTGGCGGTGTCACCGTTGCTATCGCCGGCCACCACAGTGAACTGTTCGCTGAGGTTGTTGGCGCCATCGCCGGCCGAATGGGTGTCGTTGCCGTTGAGGGTGTAGCTGTAACTCACCACGCCCGTGAGCGAGTTGTAACCGGTGATGGTCAGGGTATTGCCCAGTTGAGTGGTGATCGACTGCGGAAAACCGGCGGCCACCCCGCCACTGATCACATTGATGCCGCCGATGCTCAGGCTGTTCAACCCGTCCGGTGCCGACACGCTGAACGTTCCGTTCTGAGTCAGCGCGCCCGGATTGCTCGCAGAACCGTCAGCCAGGTTGGCTTCGCTGACGGTCAGTTCGCCGCCCGTCACCGACAGGCCGTTGAGCGTGACCGGGTTGTTGACCGGGATTAGCGGAGGTACCTCGACGGTCGGAGTTAGCGGTGGCGCCACGACGGCCGGGGTGCCGTCGGCGTTCTGGATATCGGCGTTGTGCCGTTCTTCCGGGAATTCGGGAATGCTGCCAAACCCAGCCGTCGGGAAGCCAATGGTCGGGTCAACCCGCCCGCCCACTTCTTCGAGCATGACAAAACTGTGGCCGCCGCCCAAAGCACCGCCGGCCGCCCCGGTCGAACCACCTGGCCCGGCCGCCGTGGCTTCACCGGTCTGGGTCGGGTCAGCGCCGGCCGCGATGGCTTTTTGCAGTTGCTCGACATCGGTCAGTTGCGCTTCGCTCGGCGTCACCGCCTCAGAGGTGCCGACGTGCGGCGACTCATTGGCGAGGAGCTGCGGGGTCATTTGCAGGCTGCTGTCACGCCCGAGGGTCAGTTCCTGGCCATTTTTCAGATGAACGGCCACTGCGCCTTCGGCTCCGGTAACCAGTTGCTCGCCGGCGAACAATCGATCGCCCTCGACCAACGCACGCCGGGTGCCATCGCTCGCAACCGCGAACACCTGACCAATGACTTTACTGACGATACCGATGAGCGTAGCCATGTGCATTTCCTCCGCTGCCAACAGCTGTCGTCGGCATCCTGTTTGTCAGCGAAGAATGTGCTCATGGTTAAAAGCAGGTGGCTGCGCGGCTCGCCTGCAGGGAGGGTTTACCGGAGTAAACCGCCGCCCTGGCGATGAACTCGCCCAGCGTGTCGATCAACGGCAATGTTTGCGACTGTGGGATAAACCCTATGCAATCAATGGCTTCAGGGCCCATTAGTGTCGCGATTTGCCTGATGAACGATGCGTAACAGTCCTGATCCAGTCGAGTGACAAAAAACCGTCACTCCCTACCGTTACGCCTCCCTCCCCTTCAGCACTTCCCCGCCCCATGTCGATAAGTGGATGGAACTTTTGTTAAAACCCCTGCAAGCTCCCTAAAGCTCATAATTCAAGGGCTTTCGTATTGAACAATGTGCTGGATTTTGCTGACGGCATAAGTTTTTTTTGGCATAAGGATTATGAAAAATATTTCTTAGCTACGCTCTAGAATGTTCTTAGCTCTGTTGTTACAAGGGTGAAACGGTTTTACCTATAAATGCCGTCAAATAATTGGCGACTAATAAGCACCATCAGGAATTCAGGGAGATGCACCCATGCGCGTTTTAACCCCCCTCTGCAGCGCGGTTTTGCTGGCCATGGCCTGCACTTCCAGCGCTCAAGCCATGTCGTTGACCGAGGCTATCCAGAGCACTATCGCGACCCACCCGGAACTGGCCTCGCGAGTGGACGCGCGCCTGTCCGCGGATGAGCAGGTGAAAGTTGCCAAAGGGGGCTTTTATCCATCAGTTGATCTGAACGCCGCCTACGGGCGCGGGTACAGCGACAACACCAACACCCGGGCATTCGGCAATCACCACACTGAAACCCTCAATTACACCCAGTCGGAACTGCGCCTGCGGCAAATGCTGTTCGACGGTTTCAACACCTCGAACGAAGTAGCGCGCACCAAAGACGTGGCCAACTCCCGCGCTTATTACGCGCAAGGCACCGCTCAGGACCTGGCGCTGCGCACCATCGAGGTTTACCTTGAAGTCCTCAAGCGCCGTGAACTGGTGACCCTGGCCACGAACAACCTGCAAGCCCACTTGCGCGTCAACGACCAGATTGGCCTTCGCACCCAACGTGGCGTCGGCAGCAACGCTGACTCCGATCAATCCGGCGCCCGTCGCGCACTGGCACAAAACAACCTCGACACCGCCGAAGTCGATCTGGCGGACGCCGAGTCGAACTTCTACGCCGTTGTAGGGCGCATCCCCGATGAGCTCGAAACACCGCCATCGACCCGCGGCGAAGTGCCCACGACCCTGCCGGAAGCCCAGCAGAGCATGGTGGAGAACAACCCGTACCTGAAATCCGCCCAGGCGGACGTGCAATCGGCCGAGAGCCAGTACGAAGTCGCTAAATCGCCGTTCTACCCACGCTTCGACGCCGAAGCCGCGGTGGGCGCGAACAACAACGTGCAAGGCGATGAAGGCCATGACAACGAGTGGCGCGTGGGTGTAGTAATGAACTACAACCTGTTCCGCGGTGGTAGTGACAAGGCGCGCCTGGCTTCCGATGCGCACCAGATCAATCAGGCAATGGACATCCGCAACAACGCCCTGCGCCAGCTCAACGAGAACATTCACCTGGCCTGGAACGCCATGGTCAATGCGAAGAAACAAACCCCGACCGCCCGCGAATACGCCGAAACCAGTAAACGCGTGCGCATTGCGTATCAGGATCAGTTCGGCCTCGGTCAACGGACACTGCTCGACTTGCTCGACAGTGAAAACGAGCTCTACAACGCCAACCGCCGCTACACCGAAGTGCGCTATACCGAGGAGTTCTCGATGTACCGCGTACTGGCTAACATGGGCCAGCTACTGAGCAAGCAACGGGTGGTATTGCCCGCCGATGCGATCGCCTCCACCGAAGTGAAGAACGAAGCCCGTTTGCCTGAATTGAAGTAGCTCACTGGAGCGATCAATGTGACCAGCATGGAATCCGGCAACACCGGTGTCGATCCGCGCCTGAGCTTCGATGACCCGCTTCTGGACGGTCTGTTGATCCTCTGCAAACTCCACGGCGCGACCGTCAGTCGCGCCAGCCTGAGTGCGGGGCTACCGCTGGACAAACAACGCTTGAGCCTGGACCTGCTGCCCCGCGCAGCGGCCCGGGCCAGTCTGCAGGCGCGTTTGTTGCGCCGCGAGCTGGGGGACATTTCTGCCCTCAACCTGCCCGTGATGTTGATCCTCAATAATGGCCGCACGGCCATCCTGCGCCGCTTCGGCGATGACGGTCAGGTGTTGATCCTGCCCAGCGAAGCCGACGGCGGCGAACAATGGGTCAGTCGTGAAGAACTGGCCGAAAATTACAGTGGCCAGGCCTTGTTCGCCCGGCCACGCCATGAACTCGAAGACTTGCGCTCGCCCTTGGTGCCGCGAGTGCATGCCTGGTTTCGCGACACGTTGAAACTGTCGAAATGGCTGTACAGCGATGCGATTCTGGCGAGTTTTTTGATCAACCTGCTCGGGTTGATGGTGCCGCTGTTCGTGATGCAGACCTACGATCGGGTGGTGCCCAACCAAGCCACTTCGACCTTGTGGGTGCTGTCGATCGGTTTGCTGATCGGCACCGGTTTCGAACTGGTGCTGCGCGTCGTGCGTGCGCATTTGCTGGACACCGCCGGGAAGAAAACCGACGTAATCCTTTCGGCGACCTTGTTCGAGCGCATCACCGGCATGTCGATGAAGGCACGCCCGGCGACCATCGGTGGCTTCGCCCAGAGCATTCATGACTTCCAGGGCCTGCGCGAGTTTCTCACGGCGGTCACCCTGACCAGCCTGATCGACCTGCCCTTCGCTGTATTGATGCTGGTGGTGATCGGCTTGCTCGGCGGTTGGCTGGTGGTGATTCCGTTGCTGGCGTTTCCGATCACGATCCTCTTCGCGATGGTGATCCAGGTGCGCCTGCGCGATACCGTGCAAAAAAGCCTGAGCCTGGGCGCCGAACGCCAGGCCTTGCTGATCGAAACCCTCGGCGGCCTGGAAACCCTGAAAGCCTGTAGCGCCGAAAGCGAGCGCCAGCACAAATGGGAAAGCACCCACGGCGCCCTCACCCGCCTCGACAGCCATGCGCGCAACCTCTCGGCGCTGGCCACCAACGGCACCTTGTTCATCCAGCAGTTCTCCGGCATGGCGACCATCGTCGCCGGGGTCTACAGCATCATCGCCGGCAACCTCAGCGTCGGTGCGCTGGTGGCGACCTACATGCTCGGCAGCCGTGTGCTCGCGCCGCTTGGGCAGATTGCCGGTTTGATCACCCGTTACCAGCAAGCACAGCTGACCATGAAAAGCACTGACGCGCTGATGGGGCTGCCGCAGGAGCGTGACGCCAAACAGCGGCCGCTGGAACGCACGCAACTGCAAGGTGCCCTTGAGGTCAGCGGCGTGACCTTCCACTACAACGGCCAGAACGCGCCGGCACTGGCCAACGTCAGCTTCAGCATGAAGCCGGGTGAACGCATCGGCATCATCGGCCGTAGCGGTTCGGGCAAAAGCACTCTGGCCCGCCTGGTGATGGGTTTCTATGAGCCGGAAGAAGGCCAGTTGTTGCTCGACGGTCTCGACTTGCGGCAACTGGATGTCGCCGACCTGCGCCAGCAAATTGGTTACGTCGCCCACGACCTGCCGCTGCTGGCCGGCAGCCTGCGCGATAACCTGACTCTGGGCGCCCGCTACGTCAGCGATTCACGGATGCTCGAAGTCGCCGAACTGACAGGCGTCACCGAGCTGGCTCGCCAGCATCCTCAAGGCTTCGACCGGCCGGTGGGTGAACGCGGGCAGTTGCTGTCCGGCGGTCAACGCCAGGCGGTGTTGCTGGCCCGGGCCTTGTTGCTCGATCCGCCGATCATGCTGCTCGATGAGCCGACCAGCGCCATGGACAACAGCAGCGAAGACATTCTGCGGCAAAAACTTCACGGCTGGGTCCAGGGAAAAACGTTGCTGCTGGTCACTCACCGCACCTCGATGCTCAGCCTGGTAGACCGGCTGGTGGTGCTGGATAACGGGCGGATCGTCGCCGACGGTCCGAAGGAAGCAGTCATCGATGCACTGCGCAAGGGCCGTGTCGGCTCTGCGGCTGTCTAGGAGCTCCCCATGGCCCGTTCCTCATCCGACACCTCGCTCCCTGATTCGAAGCCGCGAGGCTACTTCGGCAGTTTCGGTAAAACCGCCGAAAGCGAATTCATGCCGGAAACCGCCGGCGCCTCGTTGCAGGATTCCCCTCGCGGGTCACGGATCACTGTATGGTTGGCCGCCGGGCTGATTATCAGCGCACTGGTCTGGGCCAAGTTCGCGGTACTGCAAGAAGTCACCATGGGTGAAGGCAAGGCGATCCCGTCGAGCAAGGTCCAGGTGATCCAGAACCTGGAGGGCGGCATCGTCACCGAGATCTTCGTGCGCGAAGGGCAAATGGTGAACAAGGGCGACACCTTGCTGCGCCTGGATGACACGCGGTTTCTGTCGAACAAGGGCGAGAGCGAAGCGGATCGCTATGCGCTGACCGCGCAGGTTGAACGTCTGTCGGCGGAAGCCGAGGGCAGGCCCTTCAAGCTGTCAGAAGAAGTGATTGCCAAGGCACCGCAAGTCGCTGAAGACGAGCGCTCACTGTACGAGCAGCGGCAACGTCGGCTCGCCAGCGAACAGCGCACCCTGAGTGAACAACTTCGGCAAAAAACCCAGGAACTGGCGGAGTTCCGTTCCAAACAGGGGCAATTCAGCTCCAGTCTGGCGTTGCTGCAACAAGAGATGAACATGTCCACGCCACTGGTGGGCACCGGCGCGGTTTCACCGGTGGAAATCCTGCGCCTCAAACGCAGCGCGGTGGAGATTCGCGGCTCATTGAATGCAACGACGCTGGCGATCCCTCGAGCCGAAGCGGCGATCAATGAGATCAAGAGCAAGATCGACGAGTCGGAACAATCCTTCCGTTCGGAAGCAGCTAAAGAGCTGAATGAGAAACGCACCGACCTGTCGAAAATCACGGCATCGAGTATCGCCATTGATGACCGTGTGACACGCACGACCGTGGTGTCGCCGGTTCACGGCATTATCAAAGTGCTGAAGGTCAATACCATCGGCGGCGTGGTCCAGCCCGGCAGCGACATGGTGGAAATCGTGCCGCTGGAAGACAACTTGCTGATCGAGGCCAAGGTGCGACCGCAGGACGTGGCGTTCCTGCATCCGGGCCAGAAAGCGATGGTGAAGTTCAGTGCGTACGACTACACGATTTATGGTGGGTTGAGTGCGAAGCTGGAACTGATCGGGGCCGATACCATCACGGATGACAAGGGCAACAGCTTCTATCTGATTCAGGTGCGCACTGACAAAAACCACCTGGGCGGGGATGTGAAACCGCTGCTGATCATTCCCGGCATGGTCGCCACGGTGGACATTATTACGGGTGAGAAAAGTGTTTTGGATTACCTGCTGAAACCGGTGCTTAAAGCCCGGACGGAGGCGATGCGGGAAAGGTAGTCATTCTGAACCGGCCTCTTCGCGGGCACGCCCGCTCCCACAGGTTCAGTGGCGTTCGCAGAGTTTGTGTACACAACGGACACTGTGGGAGCGGGCCGCGAAGAGGCCCGCACATACACCGATCACCTGTCGGCATGATTACGCTGGTAGGTCTCCTCCCCCATCGCCGCAATCTGCCCCTCGATCAACGCTTCAAACGGTTTCAACAACGGCTCGAACGAGCTCGGCGCTTCCAGGGTTTGCAACGCCTGCACAATCGCTTCCACCGTCGACAACGCGCCCGGCCCCGGTGCCTTGCGCAGCCGATAGCGCGACACTGCGCCGTCCGCCAGCGTCACCCTCGGCAACGCCGCCAGCAGCGGATTGAGGTGCAGCAGCTTGCGCGCCTTACGCCAGGTGCCGTCCGGAACCACCAGCAATAGCGGCTCGTCAGTCGCCGTATAGGTTTGCATCGGCTGAGCGCCCTCGCCGGGAAACAACAAGCGCGCCTGATATCCCGGCTGATTCAGCAATGTCGGCAAATCCTCGAAGACCTCGCCCACCATCAGCTCGGCATTCTTCAGCCCCAACGCCGCCAGCCGCGCAGTGTTCAGCGCATGATCCACTTCGCTTGGATGCTGCAACAGCAACACCCGGGTTCGGCTGTCGAGGCTCGGGATCAGCGGACACAAGCAATGGGTTTGTGGGCGCAGGCAACGGGGACACTGGATTCTGGACATCGATCAAGCCTGATTCAGTTGTGCTTTGAGCAGATCGCGAAAGGTCTGGATCAGCGGTTCGCGACTGCGGCCACGGCGCACGATCATCGAAAACGGCGCCTGATAACCGAACGTTGCCGGCAGTAATACGCGCAGATCACCCTTGTCCGCCCAGGCCTGGGCGTAGTGCTCCGGCAGGTAACCGATGTAGGCACCGGACAGCACCAGAATCAACTGCGCCTCCATACTCTCCACCGTGGCCGCACTGTGTTTGAAACCGTGACGCGCCAGTTCGGCCTGGCTCCAGTAACCCCGGCCGACCATGCGCTGCTGGGTAATCACTTGCTCCGGGATGCGCCGCTCGGTAAATAGCGGATGACGGCTACTGCAATACAACCAGTGTTGCTCGCGATAGAGCGGCATGTAGACCAGGCCGCTCATGCGCGTGGAGAACGCACCGATGGCCAGGTCCAGGCGGTTGTCCTGCACGCCGAGTTGCAATTCGTAAGGGCTCATCACCGACAGGTGTAAATGCACGGCCGGGTGTTCCTGGCTGTAGGCGCCGATGGCTTCGGCGAAGGGCAAGGCCTTGTCGCTGACGGTGGAGTCGATGACGCCCAGGTTCAATGTGCCGCGCAGCTCACCTTTCAAGGCTGCGGCGTATTGCTCGAAACCTTCGAGTTCACCGAGCAGGCGCAGGGTTTCCTGATGAAACAACTCGCCCTTGCTGGTCAGGCTGAAACCACCGCGACCGCGATGACAGAGCACCAGGCCGAGGGCCGCTTCGAGCTGGCTCATGTAGGTGCTGATGGCCGAGGTCGAGAGGTTGAGCTCTTGCTGGGCGTTGGCAAACCCCTGATGGCGAACCACGCTGACGAAAATGCGCAATAGTTTCAGGTCGGGTAAAGCGTTGGCCATGGGGGCTCTCCAGCAAAAACACAGTCAGGCATAGAACCCGTAGCAGCTGACGAGCACCGCGAGGCTGCGTTCGGCGGCGAAGCCGTCGTGAGATCAAATAATGCGGTGTTTCTGGAAAACCTCGCATTCAGGTTTTACGACGGCTACACCGCCGAACGCAGCCTCGCGGTGCTCATCAGCGGCTGCAGGAACACTGCGAGTCTATCGCCACCGCCGCCATTAGTTTAGAAAAATCTGAACTAAGTATTTGCCCGTAGCGATTCTTCCCGGCCACTACATTTCGCAGAATCGCCCCACAACGGAGCCTGTGTCTGTCCTGACCTGCGCATCCGACATAAATAAAACAACGACGATGAGGCCCTACCCGTGGACAAGATTCTTCACCAACCACTGGGCGGCAATGAAATGCCGCGCTTTGGCGGCATCGCCACCATGATGCGCCTTCCCCATTTGGATACTGCTGCCGGTCTGGACGCTGCCTTCGTTGGCGTGCCACTGGACATCGGCACCTCGCTGCGCCCCGGCACCCGTTTCGGACCTCGCGAAATCCGCGCGGAATCGGTAATGATCCGTCCGTACAACATGGCGACCGGCGCTGCGCCGTTCGATTCGCTGTCGGTGGCCGACATCGGCGACATTGCGATCAACACGTTCAACCTGCTGGACGCAGTACGGATCATCGAAGAGTCTTACCACAAGATCCTCGAACACGATGTGATCCCGCTGACCCTGGGCGGCGACCACACCATCACCCTGCCGATCCTGCGTGCCATTCATAAAAAGCACGGCAAGATCGGCCTGGTGCACATTGATGCTCACGCCGATGTGAACGATCACATGTTCGGCGAGAAAATTGCTCACGGCACCACCTTCCGTCGCGCTGTCGAAGAAGGCCTGCTCGATTGCGATCGTGTCGTACAAATTGGCCTGCGCGCTCAGGGTTACACCGCTGACGACTTCAACTGGAGCCGTAACCAGGGCTTCCGTGTGGTTCAGGCCGAAGAGTGCTGGCACAAATCCCTGGCCCCATTGATGGCCGAAGTTCGCGAGAAAGTCGGTGGCGGCCCGGTGTACCTGAGTTTCGACATCGATGGCATCGACCCTGCCTGGGCACCGGGTACCGGCACCCCGGAAATCGGCGGTCTGACGACCATTCAGGCGATTGAAATCGTTCGCGGCTGCCAAGGCCTCGACCTGGTCGGTTGCGATCTGGTAGAAGTCTCGCCCGCTTATGACACCACCGGCAACACCTCGCTGCTGGCCGCCAACCTGCTGTACGAAATGCTCTGCGTACTGCCAGGCGTGGTCCACCGCTGAGGAATGGTCGTGAACGAACGTGATCAGGTTCTGAAAGCCGCCGCCGATCTGGTGTCGGCGTTTGCCCGTAACGATCGCGAAGCCTACTTCGGTGCGTTCAGCACCGATGCCAGCTTCGTGTTCTACACCCTCGAGCTGCCTCTACTGTCACGCGATGCCTATCAGGCGTTGTGGGACACCTGGCGCTCGGAGGATGGCTTTGAGGTGCTTTCGTGCACCTCGAGCAACGCCTTCGTCAGCCTGCAGGGTGATGCGGCGATTTTTATCCATGACGTCGCCACCGAGCTGCGCATGCAAGGGGAGCAGCACTTTAGCCAGGAGCGCGAGACGATTGTTTTCAAAAAACAAACGTCTGGCCAAGAACAACAAGGCCTATGGCTGGCCTGCCACGAACATTTATCCGCAATGCCGGAAGGGCTGCCAACCCCTTAGCCAAACAGGCGACGCTCACACACGATGAGCGCGCCTTTATGATCGGAGCAGATCATGAATAACAACAACAACGACCAAAGCCTTACGCAAATTGAAACCCACGGGGTCGAACAGATCCCGGACAACGAACGCACCGCAGGCCCGACGGACTTGTTCCGGATGATCTTCGGCGGTTCCAACACCTTTGCCACCGCCGTGCTCGGCAGTTTCCCGGTTTTGTTCGGCCTGTCGTTTCAGGCGGGCGTCTGGGCGATTGTGCTGGGCGTATTGCTGGGTTCGCTGATCCTCGCGCCTATGGGCCTGTTCGGCCCGATCAATGGCACCAACAACGCCGTGTCTTCCGGTGCGCACTTTGGCGTGCACGGACGGATCGTCGGTTCGTTCCTGTCGTTGCTGACCGCCATCGCCTTCTTCTCGCTGTCGGTGTGGAGTTCCGGTGATGCGTTGATCGGTGGTGCCAAACGCCTGATCGGCCTGCCGGAAACCGACCTGACCCTGGGCCTGGCCTACGGTCTGTTCGCGATTCTGGTGCTGACCGTTTGCATCTATGGCTTCCGCTTCCTGCTGTGGGTCAACAAGATCGCCGTGTGGAGCGCCAGCCTGCTGTTCCTGCTGGGCGTCTTCGCCTTCGCCGGTCCTTTTGATGTGAACTACGCCGGCACCGTCGGCATGGGTCAACCCGGTTTCTGGGCGGCGTTCATCGGCGCTGCGCTGGTGGCCATGAGCAACCCGATTTCCTTCGGCGCGTTCCTCGGCGACTGGTCGCGCTACATTCCGCGTGAAACCTCCAAGCGCCGGATCATGGCAGCGGTGGTGATCTCGCAGATCGCAACCTTCATTCCGTTCCTGTTCGGCCTGGCCACCGCGACCATCGTGGCAATCAAGGCGCCGGACTACATCGCGGCCAACAACTACGTCGGCGGCCTGCTGGCGGTATCGCCGAGCTGGTTCTTCCTGCCGGTGTGCCTGATCGCAGTGATCGGCGGCATGTCCACCGGCACCACGTCGCTGTATGGCACCGGGCTGGATATGTCCAGCGTGTTCCCTCGCGTGCTGTCGCGGGTTAAAGCGACGCTGCTGATCGGTGTGTTGTCGATTGCCTTCATCTTTATCGGTCGCTTCGCCGCGAACCTGGTGCAGAGCGTGTCGACCTTCGCCGTGCTGATCATCACCTGCACCACCCCGTGGATGGTGATCATGATCATCGGCCTGTTGGTCCGTCGCGGCTTCTATTGCCCGGATGACCTGCAAGTGTTCACCCGTGGCGAGAAAGGTGGCCGTTACTGGTTCACCCACGGCTGGAACTGGCGTGGCCTGGGTGCCTGGATCCCGAGCGCGGCCGTCGGCCTGTGCTTCGTGAACCTGCCGGGTCAGTTTGTCGGACCACTGGGCGAAATGGCCGGCGGTATCGACATCAGCCTGCCGGTCACCCTGGGCCTGGCCTCGCTGGTGTACCTGGCACTGCTGAGCCTGTTCCCGGAAACGGCAGCGGTGTTCGGCCCGAACGACTCCCGCAGCAAGGGCACCCATTCGCTCGCTAAACCAGCGATGCGACAAGCTGCCTGATTCAACGCATTACCTGTGATCAATGCAGTACCTGTGGGAGCGAGGCTTGCCCGCGATGAACGATGACGCGGTCTGCCTGACGGACCGCGGCGCCCCCATCGCGGGCAAGCCACGCTCCCACAAGGGATTGATGTTCCCACAGGGATTGATTTCTGCTTCACCATAAAAAAGACAATTGGAGACACGCAACAATGGCTTTGGATTTATTCGTCGTACTCATCTACGCCGCCGCGATGCTGATACTCGGCTATTACGGCATGCGCAAGGCCAAGACCAACGAAGACTTTTTGGTCGCCGGTCGTAACCTCGGCCCGAGCCTGTACATGGGCACCATGGCTGCCACCGTTCTGGGCGGCGCCTCCACTGTCGGCACCGTACGTTTGGGTTATGTGCATGGCATTTCCGGTTTCTGGCTGTGCGCAGCCCTCGGTTGCGGGATCGTGGCGCTGAACCTGTTCCTCGCCAAACCGCTGCTGAAACTGAAGATCTACACCGTTACCCAGGTGCTGGAAAAACGCTACAACCCGATGGCCCGCTCCGCGAGCGCGGTGATCATGCTGGCGTATGCGCTGATGATCGGCGTGGTCTCGATCCTGGCAATCGGCACCGTGCTGCAAGTGCTGTTCGACCTGCCGTTCTGGCTATCGGTATTGGTCGGCGGTGGCGTGGTGGTGATTTATTCGGCGATCGGCGGCATGTGGTCCCTGACCCTGACCGACATCGTCCAGTTCGTCATCAAGACCGTGGGCCTGATGTTCATCCTGTTGCCAATCTGCCTGTACCGCGTCGGTGGTTGGGATGAGTTGGTGTTGAAGCTGCCGGCGTCGAACTTCAGCTTCACGACCATCGGCTGGGACACCATCATCACCTACTTCATGATCTACTTCTTCGGGATCCTGATCGGTCAGGACATCTGGCAACGGGTGTTCACCGTCAAGACCGCTAAAGTGGCTCAGGTTGCCGGTACATTCGCAGGCTTCTACTGCATCCTTTACGGACTGGCCTGCGCCCTGATCGGCATGGCCGCTCATGTGCTGATCCCGGACCTGGACAACGTCAACAACGCCTTCGCCGCCATCGTCAAACTGTCCCTGCCGGACGGTATTCGTGGTCTGGTGATTGCGGCTGCCCTGGCTGCCATGATGTCTACCGCCAGCGCCGGCCTGCTCGCCGCTGCTACCACCCTGACCGAAGACCTGCTGCCGAAACTGCGCGGCGGTAAACAGTCGACTCTGGGCATCAACCGCCTGTTCACCCTGTTGACCGGTATCGTGGTGCTTGGCATCGCACTGGTGGTCAACGACGTGATCAGCGCCCTGACCCTGGCCTACAACCTGCTGGTGGGCGGCATGCTGATCCCGCTGATCGGTGCGATTTTCTGGAAACGTGCAAACACCGCCGGCGCTATCGCCAGCATGGGCATGGGCTTCACCACCGCGCTGGTGTTCATGTTCAAAGACGGCCTGGACGCCAACACCCCGATCTACTACAGCCTCGGTGTAGGCCTGGTGAGTTTCGTGCTGGTGAGCTTGATGTCCCGCCGCCCAGCCTTGGTGGCGAACGCCGCCTAAGCTGAACATAACGACTTGATGCTTTCTTCGACGGGTGTGGCGTCGGTTGCCACACCCGTTTTTTTTCGTCTGGAGAAAACTGCTTATGAAGATCGTCAGCCGCGATCAGTGGTTCGAGGTGAAACAGCTCAGCGATGGCATCCGCCTGATTCACGAGCCTTACATCCGCCCTTTCTACCGCTGCAACCTCTGGCACATTCAGGGGCGTGACAAGGATCTGCTGCTGGACAGCGGCTCCGGACTGGTCAGCCTGCGCGAGCAACTGCCGTGGATCACCGAGCGGCCGTTGGTGGCGGTGGCCAGTCATTGCCATTTCGACCACATCGCCGGGCATCACGAATTCCCAGAACGGCTGGTGCATCCGGCTGAAGCGGACATCCTCGCCGCGCCCGACGGCGACAACGATCTGAGCAAAGCCTTTGTCGGCGATGACATGTTCGAAGCCCACCCCGATTGCCCGTTGTGCTACGCCGAATACCGGGTCAAAGCCGCGCCGGCCACGGGCATGATTGAAGAAGGCGATGTGCTGGACCTGGGGGATCGCGTGCTGCAAGTGCTGCACACACCGGGGCATTCACCGGGCGGCATCAGCCTCTACGAAGCGGCGACCGAGACGCTGTTCAGCGGCGACATCATTTACGACGGGCCGCTGATCGAAGACGCCTACCACTCCAACCTCGACGACTATGCCCGCAGCCTGCAACGCTTGCGCGCGATGCCGATCCGTACCGTGCATGGCGGGCATTTCGGCAGTTTTTCCGGGGAACATTTGCGCACGATGATTGACGAGTGGCAGCGCTTGCACGGCTGAAGCCTGCTGTACTCAAGCGCAGGGAAAACAACAATAACGCCCTTGAAGAATTTCCATGAAAAGAGCCGTCGTGCGTGCCGCCGTTCACCAATTCATCAGCCGGTTACTGGAAGGTCGGCAAGACTTCGACGACAACGCCAGTCTGGCGCAATTGGGTCTGGATAAAGCGGATATCGAAGATCTGATCTTCCATCTGGAAGATGAGCTGGGGTTGACGGCGTTTACCGCCGAGGAAGACCAGATGCTCAAGACCGCCAGGACGGCGAATGACTTGAGCCGGTTTTTGATTGAGATCGGGCGGCATTGAGTGTGCCCGGTCTCAGGAACGCATCTGAACCCTGTAGCAGCTGCCGAGCACCGCGAGGCTGCGTTCGGCGCAAGCCACATTCAGACGAAGCCGTCGGTGGGTTCAGATCCTGCGTGCAGGGATTGCGACTGCTGCGCAGCCGAACGCAGCCTCGCAGGCTCGACAGCTGCTACACCGGCCGCATCGCCATTACCGGCGGCGTGGCTGGCGTCGGCGCTGTTCGTCGTCCGTACGGATGGGCACAGGTTGCAGAGGCGGTTCGATCAAACCGAGTGCGACACCCAGGTCATGCAGCCAGTTTTGGATTTTCTCTTTCATGGTGCCCCCTTCAGGGTAGTGCCGAGCGACCGGAATTCTGAGGCCGCTTCGCACTGATAATAGTCCGAAGTCCTACGCAATGCTCATCAAAAGTCGCAATGATCTGTTACTGAATTGAACAGAATACCTGACCGATCGTTCAAGCCAGCGCCTGCGCTGGAACCGGCGCCAACGGATAGACCGTCTGCTGCTGCTCGATCCAGGCGTTCAAGTTGGCCCCGACCATCCCCTTGCGCCACATCAGCCACGTCGTCGCACGGGCGAACGGCTCGGCCAGCGGATGCACCGCGACGCTTTCACGGCCCGGCAGGCTGGCGAGCATCGATTCGGACATCAACGCCACGCCCGAGCCGGCAATCACGCAGGCAAGCATGCCCGGATAGGATTCGATCTCCATCGCCCGGCCCATGGCGGCACGGTCATGCGCGAACCAGGCCTCCAGGCGCATCCGGTAGGAACAGCCCTGGCGAAAGGTGAACACCGAGCGCCCTTCCACATCCAGCGCACTGTGCACCGGCGGGTGATCGGCCTCTGTGATCAGCACCAGCCGTTCGTCGCACAAGGGCACACCGTCCAGCCCAGCAAGCTCCAGCGGGCCATCCACCAGCGCTGCATCAAGCCTGCCGGTCAGCAAGCCTTCAAGCAGTTCGCCGCTCGGCCCGGATTGCACTTGCAGATTTACCGCCGGGTAACGGCGGTGGTAACGCGCCAACAATCCCGGCAGATGAATCGCCGCCGTGCTGTACATGGTGCCAAGCACGAAGTCCCCGGCCGGTTGCCCGCCTTGCACTGCCGCCTGGGCTTCGTCGTGCAGGTTGAACAGCTTGGCGGTGTAGTCCAGCAGGATTTTTCCCGCAGGCGACAACTGCAAACGCTGACGCTCGCGGAGGAAGAGTTCTACGCCGAGTTGCTCCTCAAGCTGTTTAAGCCGCGTCGACAGGTTGGACGGCACCCGGTTCATACGTTCGGCGGCACGGGTAATCGAACCCTCCTGTGCCACGGCCTGGAAGATCCGCAGTTGGCTGAACTCCACGATATTCTCCAATACAGAACAAGTTGCTCACTATTATTCATTTTTAAAGAAAGTCAATCAGCCCTAGCCTGACGGTCATTGATCTCCGATTGGAACTCAGGCTATGTCCCCTCTGATTCGCTTGTCCGCCAGTTTTATCGCCCTGATGATGGCCATGGGCATCGGGCGCTTTGCCCTCACCCCACAAATGCCGCACTTGCTCAGCGAAGGTCAGATCGACTTGACCGCGGCCGGGCTGATCGCCGCAGCCAATTACCTTGGCTACTTCCTCGGCGCGCTGGATGCCATGTTCTCCCGCCGGCCGACGCAAGTCCGTCAGCGTCTGCTGGGAGGGTTGTGGCTCTGTGTGCTGCTGACCCTGGCGTCGTTCTGGGCCAACGGGTTCTGGTCGCATTTGCTGCTGCGCTTCGGCACCGGCGTGGCCAGCGCCTGGGTGTTGGTCATGATCACCGCGCTGAGCCAGCCATTGGCGGCAGCGGCCGGGCGTCCACGATTGGGCGCCCTGGTATTTGCCGGGCCGGGTCTGGGGATTTTTCTCACGGGTTTATTGGCCTTGGGGTCGAACTTGATGCAGCAGACTTCCGCCACGTTATGGCTGGTGTATGCCGGTGTTGCGCTGGTGATGCTGCTGGGGATTCTGCCGTTCCTTCCACAACCTGCGCCCACCGTGAGCACGGTGCAAAACCCGGCCCCTTCTGGCAATCAGGGTATCGCTCGATTGGGCCTGATTTATGGCTTGTACGGTCTGGGCTACATCATCCCCGCCACTTTCCTCTCACAAATGGCCAACGCGCAGTTTCATGGGCAATGGCAGGCTGACCTGTTTTGGCCATGCTTCGGCCTGGCGTCGGCGGTCGGCGTAGTGCTGGTGAGCCTGCGTCGACAATCCATGAATGGCACCCGCCACTGGCTGATGATCACTTTGTGGCTGCAAGCTGTCGGGGTCTTCGCTTGCCTGTTGGGCAGCGGTGCGGGGTTGGCGCTGGGCGTGTTGCTGTGCGGCACGCCGTTCCTGGCCTGCATGCAACTGGTGATGCAACGCTCCCGCGAACTGGCCCCCCATGCCACCCAGCGCAACGCCGGGATGCTGACCGCGTGCTTCGCCGTCGGTCAACTCGCCGGGCCTTTGCTGGCCGCGCTCAGCAGCCATTTCAGCGGGGGTTTGCAGCCAGCGCTGGTGTTCGCCGGTGCCGGGCTGGTCGTTGCGGGGGGATTGTTACTGCGTCCGGTCAGTGCTGCCCAAGGGCTTTGCGCAACCGACGGCGCACCCACTGCTCAGCGCTGACAAACGTGATGCCGAGCAGCACCAGCACCGCGCCAATGACGAAATTGAGGCTCAGCTCTTCACCCAGCAACACCACACCGAACGTGACGCCGAACAGCGGCGTCATGAACGAAAACACCGCCAGGTTCGCCGCCAGATAACGCCGCAACAGCCAGAACCAGGTCAAGTAGCTGAAGAACGACACCACCAGTCCCTGGAACAACACACTGGCCACCGCCACGGGGGTCAGGCTGACGTGAGTAACCTGACCACTCAGGATGGCGATCAGGATCAGGCCAACAAAACCGACGATCAATTGATAGAACAAGGTGAGCGTCACCGGCGCTTCCGACAGCCGCGAAGCGCGCACCACCACCGTGGTTGCGCCCCACGCTGCGCCGGCCAGTACGCCCAGCGCATCGCCCATCAACATGCGGTGATCAAGATTGTCCCAGGACACACCACCGGCAAACGCGATGGCGATTCCGACGAAGGCGAGGAAAATCCCCAGCCACTGCACAGGCCTTAAACGTTCACTGGGTAACAACCAGTGAACGCCCAGCGCGGTGAAAATCGGTGCGGTGTAAAGGAACACCGACATGTGCGCCGCCGTGGTCAGTTGCAAACCTTCGGAGATGAAGAAGAACTCCAGACCAAACAGCACACCGGCCAGCAAACCACCGCGCCAGGTCGTGCCGACCTGATCCCAGCCGCCCTTCCAGCAGATCAGCAATCCTACGAGCAATGCGGAAATGCCTGACCGCCCCGCCGCCTGCATGACTGGCGCGATGTCGGGTGCCGCCCACTTGATCATCACCTGCTGCACGCCCCAGATCAGGCACAACCCGATCATCACCTGCAGGGCAAACCCGTCGGCGCTACGCCGGCTGGCGCTCACCGTGACACCTCGACAACACAATCCATGGCAGAAACTCGGCAGTAGAATACGAAAGCCCGGCGCTGACCCCCTGTAGCAGCTGTCGAGCCCCAGCGAGGCTGCGTCCGGCTGCGTCCGGCTGCGTAGCAGTCGTAAATCCTGTACACGCGGACTTTCTGAAACACCGCATCGTCTGAAATTACGGCCGCTTCGCAGCCGGACGCAGCCTCGCTGGGGCTCGACAGCTGCTACGGGCTGGACGGGCGGTGCGGGGTCAGCTTAGTTCAATGCGATCCGCGTGAATCACGATCTGGCCATTCTTGTACAACGCACCGATGGCCTTTTTGAAGTTGCCTTTGCTGACGCCAAACATGCTGCTGATCACCGTTGGATCGCTTTTGTCGCTGACGGGCAGGCTGCCGTTGTTTTCACGCAACTTGGCCAGGATCTTCGAGTTGAGACTGGTCGCAGCTTCTTCACCCACCGGTTGCAGGCTCAGGCTGATCTTGCCGTCGGCACGGACTTCTTTGATAAAGCCCTTCTCTTCTTTGCCGGCACGCATGAACTTGAAGATTTCGTTCTTGTGGATCAGGCCCCAGTGCTTGTTGTTGATGATTGCCTTGAAGCCCATGTCGGTCGCTTCGGCCACCAGCAAATCAACTTCCTGGCCCGGGGTGTAGTTGGCCGGGGTCTTGTCCAGGTAGCGATCCAGACGCGCGGTCGCGGTGATGCGACGGGTGTGCTTGTCGAGGTAGACATGCACCACCACATACTCACCGGCGGTCATCTGACGTTTTTCTTCGGAGTACGGCAGCAGCAGATCCTTCGGCAAACCCCAATCCAGGAAAACGCCGATGCTGTTGACTTCAACGACTTTCAAACTGGCGAATTCACCGACCTGAACTTTCGGCTTTTCCGTAGTTGCGATGAGTTTGTCATCGCTGTCCAGATAAATAAAAACGTTGAGCCAGTCTTCATCTTCGCTTGGAATATCTTTGGGAATATAACGATTAGGCAAAAGGATTTCGCCATCCGCCCCACCGTCAAGATATAAACCGAAGTTAGTGTGTTTAACCACTTGCAAACTGTTGTAACGCCCGACTAAAGCCATTTCAAATACCCTCATTACGTGGGCGGCATTCTACCCGGTTTTGCGGGCGACGTTCGGTGGCCGGCCCGGTGGCGAAAGAAAATACTCTGCAAGCTTTGATTTTCCTGGGGGGTTGCCCCTAAGGACGCGCCGCTCGTCAGCCCGACGGAGTAATTTTGCCCTCTCCAAGCCCCCTCCAGGAACGGCCTCTTTTGAGCAGAAGTTCTTAGTTAAAACAGCGGGTTATAGACCTATTACAGATCACCGCCCGGGATAAATTCCGGCCTTGCGATGCGTATTTCGAGGGGATATTAGCCAAGCAATTGTCAAGTATTTCCTGTACGATGCCTGGCCAAGTTAATTTTCTACAGGTTAATGGCCGCCATGCGTGTAAAAGCATCCAACAGCAAAGCAAAGCCAGCTCCAGCCGTTGAAACCAGCGAATCGATCAACAGCCAGATCGCTGCGTTCCTCAAGTCCGGCGGTGAAATTCAGCAAATTGCCAAAGGCGTCAGCGGCCAGACGTTCGGCCCGTCCAAGCAGATCACTTTGGGCAAGAAATAACACCCCCGCAGCAACTGGTCCATAGGCGCTTTGAGCTTCGAAGCGCTTGGACTGGAACCCTCCCGCAACACCCCGATACTCCCATCCTTCCAAAAATCGACGAACGGCCCACCATGCCGAGCATTCGCCGGTATCCTTGCACACGTCTAGAACAAGCGTTTCGGTAGGTTTTCGATTCCTGCTCCTCGCTGTCAATGGAGTGACGCATGCTCAAACCCACTTTTTTATTACTCAGTCTCCTGTTGTCGAGTTCGCTCGCCAATGCACAAATCTTTCAGCGTGAACTGGGCGATTTCGACCTCAAGCTCGGTACCACGCCCAGCCGCAGCATGGCCCAAGGGTTGGTCAAACCGTCCAGCTCCGGCTCATTCCATGGTGGCCTCGACCTGACGCACGACAGTGGTTTTTACGTCGGCCAATGGGCACCGAGCATGGGGTTAAGCCCGGGCAAGAACCTTGAAGTCGAATCCTACGTCGGGTTTAAACAACCCTTCGATCAAACCCTCGGCTACGAAGTCGGCATGATCCACTACAGCTATCCGAAAGTGGACACCCTCGACAGCCAGGAACTCTTCGGCGGCCTGACCCTGCTCGGCAGTCGCTTTGGGGCGGCCTTCAGCAACGACCCCGACAAACTGAACCAAACGTTGTTTGCCGACCTCAGAGGCAACCAACCGTTCGGCATCGGGATCAGCATGAAATACACCACCCACCAGCTCTACACACCGGTGACGGTCGACGGTGGGTATGTCGGCAGTTTTACCGACTGGTCAGTGCAACTTTCGCGACCGTTCATGGGCATCGACCTGGACCTGATCTACAGTGACTCTAACCTCAGCGGCAGCCAGTGCTCGGCCTATTCCGGGCACAACAGCCAATGCGACGGGCTGGTCACCCTCAAGGCCGAACACGCGTTTTATTGAGCGGCTGAACGGCCAGGCTCATCCAGCGTTCACATGAGAACTACGCATTCGCAAGGATCCGCCCATGTCGTACTGGCCAGTTCGTTTCGCCACGTTGATCATCCTGGTCCTCGCCCTCGGCGCGTGCAGCCGAATGGGCCTGGCCTACCGCAACCTCGACGTGATCATTCCGTGGACGCTCAACGACTACCTGGACATGAACAGCGAGCAAAAAGGCTGGTTCAACGAGCGCCTCAAGGAACACCTGAGCTGGCACTGCACCACGCAACTGCCGGGCTACCTGGATTGGCTGGACCGCTTGCAGACCATGGTCGAAACCAACCAGGTCACCGACGCAGCCCTGCAAGCCCGCACGCAGGAAGCCAAAGCCGCCATCGCCCAGACCGCCCGGGAAATCACCCCGTCGGCCATCGAGTTGTTGCAGGGGCTGGATGACAAACAAGTCGCGGAAATGAACGATGCCTTTGCCAAGGATCAGCGCAAACGCCAAGAGGAATACCTCAAACCGTCCCTGGATCAGCAGATCAAGCAGCGTGCCGCCCGTATGGAGAAGCGTCTGGATGACTGGCTTGGTCCGCTGAGCCCCACCCAGCAACAACGGGTGCTCACCTGGTCGAAAGCCCTGGGTGATCAGAACACGCAATGGATCGCCAACCGCGCACATTGGCAGACGCAGTTCAGCGCAGCCGTTGCCCAGCGCCATAGTGCGGATTTCCCACAGTTAATCGAGACGCTTCTGGTCAATCGCGAGAGTTTGTGGACGCCGGCCTACCGTCAGGCCTACGCCAATACCGAAGCCCAGGCGCGGGGATTGATCGTGGATCTGATGGCCGAGAGCACACCGACCCAGCGTCAGCGGTTATTGAAAAAGATTGAAGGTGTGAGGAAAGACTTCAACGACCTCAAGTGCCTGAAGGCCGCCAAACAAACTTAACCCCCCCTGTGTGTGCGAGCTTGCTCGCGATTGCGGTACATCAGTCACCTCATAGTTAACTGACACACCGCAATCGCGAGCAAGCTCGCTCCCATAGGGTTATGCGCTGTCTTCAGGCAATCTGCGCTTTAGACGCGACGTGATCAAACGTCACTTCATCCAGCGCATCGTCCTGCTCATCCAGCACCTGCCGCGGATGGTCATTGCCCGGAATGCTGCTGTCGATCAGGCTTAATAAGCTGGAGCCGCGCGGGGTCAAGATGTAATTCGAACCGGTGCCGCCCTGCTCCTCAGGCCGAGGCTCGATGTAGCCTCGTAGCAGAAGTAACTTTTCGTACTCGCCCGCCACCGCTTTCAGGTGATCCAGGTTTTCCGTCTGTTCGCCCTCCGCCGTTTTTTGTGCCACGTACTGCTCGGCATAGGGCCGCGGCGTGAAACTGCTGGCGCCGTTCTGCACTTCGTGCAGCAAGCGTTCAATCAAATCCCAGTTATAAGTCGTCATCCTGATTCAACCTCCGGACCGCGTGATTCAAAGGGCCTTCTTAGGTTGTGACCGGTGCCGCGCGCAGCCGTTCAGCCGAGGTCTTGAACAGCACCGACCGGCGGTATGTCGAATCGGGCGCAGGCCAAACGACTAGGCTGTGTAAGTCACCTCCCCGCCCCCCGCAGGAGAAAAGCCAATGAACATTCAGAATCACCCCGTCGTGTCCCGCGAAGAATGGCTCGCCGCGCGCAAACAACACCTGGCCCACGAAAAAGCCTTCACCAAGGAACGCGACAAACTCAGCGCCGAACGCCGCGCCTTGCCCTGGGTGAAAATCGACAAGGATTACCACTTTCAAGGCCCCCACGGCGAACTGAAACTGGCCAACCTGTTTGGCGGCCGCAGTCAATTAGTCATCTACCACTTCATGTTCGCCGACGGATGGGACGAAGGCTGTCCCGGCTGCTCGTTCCTGTCTGACCACATCGACGGCGCCAACCAACACTTGGCGCACCATGACATCGCCGTCGTGGCGGTTTCCCACGCGCCGTTCGCCCAATTCCAGGCCTTCAAGCGGCGCATGGGCTGGAAATTCGACTGGGTGTCGTCAGAGGGTTGCGATTTCAACTACGACTTTGGCGTCACCGCCCGAGCCGAAGAGGTGGCGGCTGGCAAAGCCACCTACAACTACGAAAAAACCGACGGTGCCGAAGAAGAACTCCCCGGCTTGAGCGTGTTTTATCGCAATGAAGCCGGCGATATTTTCCACACCTATTCCACCTATGCCCGAGGCCTGGACCTGCTGGTCGGCGCCTACAACTACCTCGACCTCACGCCCAAGGGCCGCAATGAAGAAGAGATCATGGAATGGGTGCGGCATCACGACCGCTACGAAGACAAAGCCGCAGCTGCCTGCTGCCATGGTGGCTAGATCACAACACCGAGTTGCGCCCATCGCGAGCAGGCTCGCTCCGACATTGGATTTGCATACGCCACCAATCCCCTGTGGGAGCGGGCTTGCCCGCGATGAGGCCCGCCCAGCCACACATCACCTCCAGCGAACCACACTCCAAGGCCCACACAATGAACGTCACCTTGAAAACCCTCCCCCCAGTCCGCGTTGCTTACCTGCGCTACACCGGCCCCTACGGCCCTGAAATCGGCACCTTCTGGCGCGAAACCGTCGCCCCGTGGATGATCGAAAACAACCTGCTCAACCGCGTGCGCTACGGCATTGGCCACGACGACCCAAGCACCACACCTGCGCAATACTGCCGCTACGACGCCTGCGTCGAAGTAACCGCCGACTTTGAACCCAACTACCCATTTGCCGTCACCCACCTGCCCGGCGGCCGCTACGCCGTTGCCCACTTCAAAGGACCGGCCAGTGAAATTCCGGCGGCATGGGGTGAGTTGTATGGAGAGTGGATGCCGGAAAGCGGATTGGCCTACGACCAGCGGCCGGGATTTGAACGCTACCCGGTGGAGGCGTCCTACGATGAGAACAGCGGCGTGCTGGAAATGGACATGTGCATTGCCGTGAAGGACCAGTAACCCCAGCCCACTGCCACTGTAGGAGCAAGCCTGCTCGCGAAGACGGACTAACATCCGCTACATATATCGACTGACGCACCGCCATCGTCGGTTCGCTCCCGAGACTTGCCGCTCCATGGGGCACGGCATAAAACGTCGTTGCTGGTGACAACTAACGAGAAATGGGATAGATCCTGAGAAATCCCCGCTTTTTCCTACGAGAAATAAAGAAGTTGGGAATTGAAGAGACCTGCATGGGTCGGCAGCTTGTATTGCACCACACAAAAACAAGATCCCGATCCCATGCAGGCCATTCGATTCTTACACAGCGCGCTCGCTCAAGCACTTCCCACTGTCCATTCCCATCTTCTGAAAACGCTGATGTGTTGTGTCAGTTCATTACTGCGAGGCCGTCGTCTAACTCTGACAGGACTTGGTCGATTCATGTCAGGCAAGGCTTATC
>NZ_QGGS01000042.1:0-12837 GCF_003148705.1 Pseudomonas sp. OV226
ACGGTGCCGCCGGCATTGACGAGGCTGGCGGCGTGCAGTTGCACGTCGGCCGCTTGGCTGTAGATCAGGCCATCGTCGTTGTTCAACACCGCGCCGCTGGCGGTCAGTACCAGCGGACCACTGGCAGCGACGGTGCCGGTGTGGCTGTTATCGAGGCCACCGGTCAACAAGGTCAGCAGGCTTTGGCTGACGATCTGCCCACCCTGGTTGTTGATCTGGTTGGCCTGTTGAATCAGCAGCGGACCGGCACTGGCGAGTTTCCCGCCGGTGTTGGTCAAAATGCCCAGCAGGTTGAGGGTCACCGCGCCATTGCCTGCGAGCGTACCGCCGCTGTTATCCAACGAGGTGCCGTTGACGGACAGGTCTTGCTGGGCATTGATCACCCCGCCGACGTTACCCAAGGTCGTGGCCTTGAGGGTCAACGTGGCGCCACTGTCGATCAGACCGCTCTGGCCGTTGTCCAGTCCGCCGCTGACGGTCAGGGTTTGATCCGTACCACTGGACAGAATGCCGCCCCGGTTGTCGAGACTGGCGGCCGTGACGGTCAAGGCTTGCTGGCTGACCAGGGCGCCGTTGGCACTGTTAAGCAACGCCCCTCGAAGGCTGACGTTAACATCCCCACTGCGGCTGGAGAGGGTGCCGGTGTTGCGGTTGTCGAGACTGCCACCGGTGACGCTCAGGCCCTGCCAACCGGAAATCAAACCGTTCTGATTGATCAGGGTGTCGGCATCGACGGTGAGCTGGCCGTTGCTGATCAGGTCCCCCTTGCTGTTATCCACGGTGCGGCCAGCGAGGTTCAAGCTCTGAGCACTGGAGATTTCGCCACCCTGATTGTTCAGGTCGCGCAGGTGAGTGATCGTCAGTTGCCCGTCGGTGGTGATTAACCCGCCCTGGTTGTTCAGGTCGCCGGTGGCGGTGCCGAAGTCCACAGCGATGGCACTGCCGAATAAGGTACCGTTCTGGTTGTTCAGGCCAGTGCTGCTGATGTTGACTAAACCAGTTGCCGTGATCCGCCCCTGGTTCTGATTGCTGAGCAGGCCATCGACCTTGAGATTGAGGGCGGCCTGACTGGTCAAGGTGCCGCCGCTGTTATCCAGACTGCCAGCCTGCACGTCGAGCGCGGCGGCGGCAATCAAGCCTTTGAGGTTACTCAGCGCCTGGTTGATGCGCAGGGTCAGGGTCTGATTGCTCAGCAGGCGGCCGTTGCTGTTGTCGAGGCTGTTGGCCGCGAAGGTAAAAGCCTGGGCGCTGGAGATTTCGCCGCCCTGGTTGACCACGCTGTTGAGGTTATTCAGCACCAGGATCGGCGCGGTGATCAGGCCGTTGCTGTTGGTGAGCTGGCCGTGGTTCAGGTCCAGGGTCAGGCTGGTGTTGCTGAACAGTTGACCGCCTTGCTGATCCAGCGCGGTGACGCTGGCGTTCAACGCCCCGGCACTGGCGATGCGACCGTTCTGGTTTGTGACGGGGCCGGCGTTGAGCGCCAGGCTGCTGCCGCTGCTGAGGCTGCCGGCGTTGTTGTTGAAAGCTCCGGTGCTGACACTGACCGCACCTTTACCGCTGATGCTGCCGGACTGGCTGTTATCCAGACTGACGCTGGACAGGTTCAGGGCCGCGTCGGTGACCAGTTGGCCACCCTGATTGTCGATCCATCCACTGCTGCCGATGCTCAATTGACCGGCGCTGGACAGGCTGCCCAAGCGGTTGGCCAAACTGGCGGCACTGACGCTGAGCAAGGCTTCGCTGCTGAGCAGGCCTTGCGTGTTGTTCAGACCACCGCTCAGTTGCACCGTAAGGTTTTGCTGGCTGCGCAGGGTGCCTGCAACATTGTTCAGGGTTGTGCCGCTGACGCTCAGGTGGCGGCTGGCGATCACACTGTGACCGTTGTTGGTCAACGTCTGTACGGCTACGTTGACGTCACCGCTGCTGTTGCGGCTGTTGTCGGCATTGACCCCAGCTTCGATGATGCCGTTGTTGGTCAACTGGCCGCCGGCACTCAGGTTGATACTGTCGCGCGCAGCGAGGCTCTTTTGGTTGGTCAGGTCGCCTTGGGTCTGGACGTTGAGCGAGGTGCCGGCATACACCGGACCTTGCGTCTCCAAACTGGTCGCGTTGACGCTGATCGCGCCGGTGGCGGCGGTTTGCGCCAGGCTCAATTGGCCGTTGGCACTGATCTGGATATCGCCGCCGCTGGCGGCCAGATTGCCGGCCAAACGGACACCGACCCCAGCCTCGGTACCGACCAGGCGAATGGTGTTGGCGTACATGCCGCCCAGCGCTGCCGAGTCGATGGCCAGTTGTGGTTTGGCGCTGCCGTCATCGGCGCGCGCGGTGGCGTTGAGGGTCTGCGCGTTGACGTCGTTGCGACCGGCAATGATGCTCAGGTTGTTGGCCTGAATCTCGGCGTTGATCTTGGCCGAACGGGTGATGATTTCGAAGCTGTCGACGTTGTTGGCGTTCAGGCCGACGCCGTCAATCGAGATACTGCCGCCGTCCACCTGGTAGTGGTCGAGGCCGCCGGCACCATTCAACACCGGCTTGCCAGTGGTCAGGGTGACCCGAGGGGTGTTGATGAATCCGCAGCCCGAGCACGAAATTCCATACGGATTTGAGACAATCACATGGGCCGACTGCCCCGCCACTTCGGTGTAACCGCGCAACTGGCTCGGGCTGCCGCCGACCACTTCGTTGAGGATGGTCTGCGCCGCGACCCGGTTGGTCATGTTCGGGTTGCCAACGATGATGCCGCCCAACTGCGTCGCACCGGTTTGCGCGGCGACGTTGTTGAGGATCAGCCCTTCGCCGCCGACGTTGTAGTCATGGAACTGGTTGTGCGAGAGGCCTGCGGAATTTGGCGTAGCGATGTTGACGATGGGCACGCCATTACCGGCGTGGTCCAAGGCCGTACCCGGACCACTGACCGCGATGCCGTCGGCCTGGGCCCAGATCGGTTGCCAGAACATGACGTTGGCCAGCAGGAACGCCAAACTGCGCTTGGGCATGCCCAAGAACTGCTCACGGGGCAACAACGCGGCAGATGGCTGAGATACCGGCAAGGCAAACTGGCGAGCGTCCATGTGAATCTCTCAAAAGTAAGGGGTCACGCATCGTTGCGAAGAAAGGCACGAACAAAGGAAAACCGCTCAAGGCTGAAGTCGATCCGTTCCGGGGGCTCTATCAGCGCCTAGCGCGGCGCTGGCGGATCGATCCGCTCAGGGCGCCCCCTCCGCCCTAGCGGTATTCATCAATTCGTTCATGTCAGCGGTCGAGTCCGGAAAAGGATCCTGTTCGGCCGTGAGTCGCTGGCGCATTTGCTCGGTGTTACCAAGGCTGAAATACAGCAGGCCCAACTGGGCGTAGTAACCGGGCGGCACCACACCGCCCTGCGCTTTGATGTCCTCAACGTCCGCCTCCAGGACTTCGATCAGCTCCTGTGCGGCGTCCTCCTGGTATTGCAGATTCACTGGCGGGGTATATCCACTCCAGGCGGTTCGCTCCGGCTTTTGTGTGCAGCCCGGCAGGGTCATAACCGTCAGCAGCATCCCCCACGCTAAGCACCAGGTTCTCGATGTATTGCCCTTCATATGTCGTGACCTTTATCTATTGTTCTTATGGGGTGTTCGGCTTTAGGTAGCGCGACGCCGACCGCCCTCAGCGCCTAGAGGAAAGCGCTCAGGCTGAAATAGATCGGCGCTTCGCGCTCGGTCAGCGCCTCGGGGCGTTCCAGAGAGTGGGCAAAGGTCACGCTGGTCGACAGGTGCTGCCCCCGCGCAAACAGTTCCAACGAGTTACTGGACATCCGGCCGTGTTGCTCACCGTTGTAAGCGCCGTGGGTGATCACGCCTTGGTCATAACCAAGACTGGTGCCGTATTCGGCGAACACCGGGCGCAGCCATTCCAGCGTCACCGGGCGGCTCCAGCGCAGGTCGTTGCGCCAGTAGCCACCGCTGTCACCGGACAAGGATTGGTCCTGGTAGCCGCGAATCGACGCAAGGCCGCCGAGGCTGGTGCGTTGTGGGCTGAACAACACGTCTTCGCTGTGCTGGCCGGTCATCAGGCTGCTGAAACTGAACGACTCATCCCACAGCTTGAACGGTTGCAGGTAACTCACCGTGGCGGTGTATTTACGGTAGCGTGCGTCGGCCTCGCCGGGGCCGGGATGGTTGTTGGCTTGCGCGTCGAACGCGCCGATGCCGTCCTGCATGCCCACGTCCAGGTTGACGAAGGCACTGCCAATGCGCCGCCCGTGGTTAAGGCCAAACTGCGCTTCGCTGATGCGGTTGCTGCTTAGGGCGAGTTTGCTGTCTTCAATAAAGTTGTTGCTGCGCAAGGTCGACACCCCGGCGTTGAGCGAGGTCTTGCTCAACGCATCGCGGTGGATCACTCGCTCAGCGCGCAACGCATGCGTCTGACTGTCGCCGGTTTGTTTGAAATCAAAGCCGTTGGCCTGGGCCAGCGAGCGATATTCGCTCTGGCTGTAGCTGTAACTGAAGTTCCACCACCCCCACGGCAGGTTGTAATACAGCATGGCGTTGTTGGAGGTGTGCTGATGATCGCTCACCGCATCATGGCCACCGCGCAACGACAACTGATCCGCCAGGCCCAACGGGCTGTCCCAGTCGAAGGTGGTGCCCCACTGTTGCTGGCCGGTACTTTTCTGCCCGTCGTTGCTGCGCGACAACCCGGCGCGCCAAGGCTTTTGCTGGGTGTTCTTGACCAGCACCTCACTGCCGCCAACGGCCTGACCGGGGGCCAATTCCATCTGCGCCTGATTGGACGGCAAGCGGTTCAACTGATCGACCATCTGCTCGATGTCACGCAGGTTGACCAGCTCGCCGGTTTTGCCGGGAAACGCCATGGCCAGTTCGCGCTCCGACAGTTGGCTGCCGTCCGCGCCTTTCATCCCTTCGAGCTTGCCCTAGACCACCAGCACCTTGAGGTGTCCAGTGGACAGGTCCTGTTGGGGCAAGTAGGCACGACTGGTGACCAAGCCTTTGTCGATGTAGTGATCGGTGATCGTTTTCAGCAGTTCATTGAGCTGGGGGACGCCTAGACACTGGCCGAGGTAGGGCTTGAGCAGGCGCTCACGCTCATTGACTGAGAGACTCTCAGCCCCTTGGAGGTCGATGTCCTTGATCGGGAAGCAGCGTTTATCAGCGGGCGCCATTGGCTGGGCCGGTTGAGCCGCTTTACCCGGCAGGGCTTTGAGTGCTTCGAGCCGGCGCTGTTGCTGTTCCAGCAAGCGTTCTTGGTGCTGGCGAAGCAGATCCTGATCGCCCGGTGTCTCGGCAGCAGCTTGTGTAGCGTTAAGCCCACTCAGACTAGCCAGTGTCATCCATAAAAAGTGCTTCATTCCGAGGTGAACCAAACGCATGCGCATGACATCCTTGTCGAAGACAATTGGGCTGAACCAGCCAAGAAATAGGAGGGGTGTAGAGCCACCCGTCGCGGAGTAACGTTTTTTATTGGTCGAAAACTTGTAGGGTTTAGTTGACGGTGATCACTTGCGGCCTACCAAAAGTCGATTTGAAATACTCCCGCGCAAATTTAACGAGCGCTTACGTCAGCGCTTAACTCTGCGTCACCCTGTTAGGCTTGCGAGTACCCGCTGAACTCAAGCACTCAGCCGCGCCTTAATAAGCCATGTTGCCACTCGGCGATCGATGCCGAACTGTAAGCGATTTGATAGCGGTAATACCAACCCGCCGCAGGCTATAAACCTCCCAGGAGACTTCTTCGCGCTTTGGGTTGTGCTCCTGACATTGCTTCGGAGATTGACCTGCTTAGGTGGCATCACCCTCGAAGGCAGACCGACGAATAAGGGCAACTCCACGATTCGGTCACTTTTTGCATAACGGCTGTCGCTTGAACACCTTCCCTATCTATCTACCCGCTGCAAGCTGAACTCACTCTAAAAACTAGAGCAGCGGTACATGCAGCATGGCTGCTGTGAAAGCCACGCAGAGCACAACAAATCAGAAACACTCCAGCAGCGAAAATCGCATTACCTACCTCACGTTCAATCAACAATAAAAGCGCAAAAAACAACATAAAACAGCCGCCAACACCTCACCAGGCTCAATGCGCAAACCTGCAAGCGATACATATGGTGTTAGCAGCGAAATAGTCAGTATGATCGATTGTTAGGCTAACTGTTCAGTCGCATTAAAGTATCGACCGTTTACGCCAGCCAGAATACCGAATGCGCCATCCGGCATAAATAAGCTGCTGATTTGAGTAATAGGGTTCAGTGCAACTCTGATTATCTTATAATTTCTAAAAGCAAAACGGCGAATGCCCGGAATCGCTGAAGACTTAGTCGGCGAGCAAAAACTTACAGCTCCTACTGTCATTGGCGAGTCAGTGAATGTCGACAATCGTTAAGCAAAAAGCTAATTGACGTCCAGCTCTAACACCTGATACTTTTTTGCGCACGGTAAGCAATGTGACGTATCGCAAAATAATAATTACAGTATTTTATGAGATCTCACATACGCTCACGATTCGCCGTTTAGCTTCCCATCGCCAGCCTTCTCTCATCCCATTTTTTCCGCTCAAACGGCTGATGTCACGTTCAAACGTGACGAGTACGGTATCGCCCATGTTTATGTCAATGAGGTTTACGGTGTGTTCTACGGCTATGCCATCGCTCAGGATCGCCTGTATCAACTGGAGATATCCCGACTCAGAACCCAGGGTCGGGTGGTGCAGGCTTTGGACAAAAACTACGTAAACTTTGACATAGGCTTTCGTAAAAATTATCGGCGTGGGCTCTTCTGACCACCCCTCCTCCTGCTGAGGGATGGTGCTACGCACCGCTTGGGTATCGAGGACAGATGACTGAACTCTGCCCACGAAGAGCCACCATCGATAGAGCGAGCCCCCTCCTCCTCTACAGCGCCGTCATGATCGTCGGGGCGGGCCCGAAATACCTGCAGTAGCCCGCATCGCGCCGGGTCGAAAAGAACGTTGTTTTATTCGTTTTGCAGGGCATCCTGCTTCGGATCAGGCGACAAAAAAAATCAGTTTTTGTTGTCCGTCCTGACCCTCAATAGCAGCTAGGGATGCCGATGAAAATCGTACACGTGAGTGACACCGGTCCTGGCGTCGCCAACTCCACACACGCCGTAAGACTTAACGCGTAAAAGACTAGGTATTGGCTCTATGCGACTTTTTGTATTGACCCTGGCAGCGATCATCTTGACCACCGGCTCGTTGGTATCTCAGGCCAAAGAATTGAACAAAAATGATCGTTTTGTCTGCAGTTGGGGGGCGGGAATAGCCGGCAACGCCCAAGCGTCGAAGCTGTCCGGTCTAAGTCTTTACGGCGCACGCAACCAGCTGCAAACCCACAAGTTTTCTTTACCTTGGATGCGCATGACGGCACTGGGAATTACCGAGCAAACGTATGACAGCCCATCGCGCCTAAAGCCAGCTGACATCAAGCAAACGTATTACGAACAATGCATCAGTCATGTGGTAACCGGCAGGTAATGCCGGGAATCGAACATGGAGGGCAGCCCGTCTTAAACGCTTTACGCCCTTCGGGGCTGTATCGCTGCCACGTCAATGCTTTCGCTCCCAGGCCGCGCACCTAGTACATAATGAGCTATCGCCGTGCACTTCGTTGTTAGGGCCAAGTAGTAATGTCGCAATCCAGCCAATTAGAGATGTCACCGTCAGCCTGATCTAGGGTTTATCTCCTGGACCTGAGGAGGCCCGACATGGCAACGGCAGATTTTGGATGGATTACGATGAGCCTGCGTGAACTGGACCGGATCAAGGTCATTGAGTCGATTATCGAGGGTCGCCTGAAGCCCCGCGCGGCCGCTCTGCGTTTACGGGTGACGGCGCGCCTGGCTAGCCAGCGCCGCGGTAAACCGAGCAATCATCAATTGCCCGCCGGTCTTGAACAACGGGCCGTGCGACTGATTCGCGAACGCTATCCGGACTTTGGCCCCACGCTGGCCCGGGAGAAACTGGCGGAATGTCATGGCCTGCGCCTGGCCAAGGAAACGGTGCGCCGGCTGATGGTCGATGCCGGTTTGTGGGTACCCCGCAAACAACGTCCGCCGAAGATTCATCAGCCACGCAACCGGCGTGCCTGCCGTGGCGAATTGATCCAGATCGACGGCAGCGATCATCGCTGGTTTGAGGAGCGCGGGCCCGCCTGCACCTTGCTGGTGTATATCGACGACGCAACCAGCCAACTGATGCACCTGCACTTCACTGAGTCGGAATCCACCTTCGGCTACTTCACGGCGACCCGCGCCTATCTGCAGCGTCACGGAAAACCCCGGGCCTTCTACAGCGACAAGGCCAGCGTATTTCGCAGCAACCACAAGGAGCCCCAAGGCGGCGCCGGTCATACCCAGTTTGTTCGGGCCCTGTATGAGCTGAACATCGACAGCCTCTGTGCCAACAGCAGCCAGGCCAAAGGCCGCGTGGAGCGCGCTAACCTTACCCTGAAGGATCGTCTGGTTAAAGAGCTGCGCCTGCGCGGCCTGAGCACCATGGCCGACGCCAATGCGTTTCTGCCGCACTTCATCGCCGATTACAACGCACGCTTCGCCAAGGCCCCACGCTCCGATCACGATGCCCATCGACCGGTGCGCGACGACGAAAATATGGAGTTAATCTTCGCCTGGCAGGAGTCGCGGCGCCTGTCGAAAAGCCTGACCGTACAGTACGACAATGTCCTGTATCTGCTCACCGATACCCCGCACAGCCGGCGCCTGGCCGGCCGCTATATCCAGATCTTTCATTGCCCGGATGGGTGCCTCGAACCCCTGATACGAAACGCCTGACCAGCGTTCCAGGCCAAAAGAGCCAGCGGGATCTGTCTCCCGAAGACATCGCCGAGGCTCTGGGATGCGTCGTCCCCCTCCCAGGCGCTGCAACGGCAAGCGAGCGAGAGGATCTGAGCATGCGCCAATCGATTAGCGCCCAGGCGTTGCACGCTCTGGTAGCCGCAGGGGCTGCCAGGGATGTGTTGGTGCTGCCGGGGCCAGACGGCATCGGCTGGCAGATACAGGTGCGCTAGAGTGGCTGCGGCAAGCACTACCCGTTGCGCTCGCGCCGTGAGCTGGTACGGGTCTTTCGTTCGCTCGACTCACTGAATCGCTACGTGGAAAAGCTGGGCATCCCAAGGTACAGCGTTGAGCTTTAGCCCATAAAATCGAGTGCTACGCCGCACCTCGATAAGCCGTAGGAGCAATGATAATGCGAGCCTATAGCTGCGGATAAGCGAAAATCTAGCGGTTGATCTCTGCCTCTGAGATCAACTCGATCACCAAAACTGGTGCTTGATCAAGAAGCCAGAGTTCTTTTTCGTGAGCGTCCCGCAGCCTTATAAATACGTCATCGTCAATTTGCATTGTTTCTCCGGCATGTAGTTGGGTCCTGTTTTCCAGCATGTAGCTCATGACGTCATTGAATATCTCAGAGTACCAAGATCCTTCATCATGCCCCTCAGCCAAAGCTGCGAAGTCAGGAAGATCAAACGCGTCTGCGCCGTAGGTTCGCATCCATATTCCCTTCTCCCCTTCTACTTCTAGCTTTACAAAACCGCAGAAGAACACGTTTAGCGGCATTTCGCGCAGCACTTCTAAGCTATCTGCACCCAACTCCGCCGCATGGAATACCCCGGCAGGCAAGGAGGTTCGTGCGTGCTCATTCAGCACCGCCACGCCATGTTGTTCAGCCATTGCGCCGGCAACCGCCGCGAGGGCGACATACCGATCGAAAGGATCAGTTGTGCGCCCGGCATAGTACAAAATCGCGAAACTGCGGGTTACACGCGCGCTTTCTTTAATGTCCTGCCCATAATGAGCAGGCGTCACACAGGCTTCCAAAGCGTCCGGCGGGTATGGGGCATCGAAGCCGATGATCTGCACAACATGATCGTTCCAGCCGGCCAAGCCCACGATTTGCGTGATTTCCGGATCCGTTTCGACACGCGCGCCCCGCATGGTTGGGTGGTAAGCCTGCAGTGCTGTAGTCAGAGAAGCAACGTCAATCAGCAATGGCCCGCTGAATACAATCGCCAGACTCAAGCGAGGGCTGATACTAGGCTCAGCCACCAAGGCGGCATATGCTTGATCTGTTTTGCGTCCGAAAAATTTTGAAATGAAGCTAAATGGCATGTTTATGAACTCCTTGATCTTGTTACTTTAAAATTCTGAAAACAATCAAGCTGTGTGTACAGCGGTTGCTGTTTTGTGTTCGTAGCAATCAGCACTTAACTCTCGCCCCGAAGAAGCGTAACAGCGTAACTAATTAAATATAGTGCGGAGATAATTAAATATAGTGCGGAGATAATTAAATATAGTGCGGAGATAATTATGTTCTTTAATTGTTTACATAAACTCGGATGGATATTTTTACGCAAACAATCTCGGCCAACGGAAATTATGGAGGCCACAGTTTAGACAGTTTAAAGAGGCGTATATTGAAAAGCGCTACCGATTGCGCCAAGCGGATCGCCGTTTGTGCCAGCTAGAGTGTCCTTCGAGCGGTGAGCGCCGTATCACCCAGGTATAAAGGAATCGTTTCCGGCTGAGCCAGAAACCGCTTAGCGTGTCATTTCGGCCCCAGCCGGAACCGACCCCTACTTGGCCTAGCGTACGTTCCCGCTCTGTTGGACTTCAAACCTCAGGTTCTATTCGAGACATTTCTATTTAGCCAAGGGAGCGACATTTCTACCCAGCCTTGACACTTCGTCGTGCCTACGGAAGCGCAGTAGCCACTGAGGGTCAATGACCAACTGTTACCAAGGCAAACGGTATCCCTTGCGCTAAATCCTCTGACTACTCAGTCATCATTGGTTAGGGCATATCGATTGATGCCGGAATCTATACCGATAACGCGCAGACTCCACGGCTTAGGTATCTGGCTGACGGCTCGGCGGTTGAACCAAAGCGGGTTCCACTTGCCGGGCATTCGCAATGGCGACGAAGTGGAATTGGATGCCGAGCAACTTCACATCTTGGTGCTGGGCCTGCCATGGCAATGCTTCGGCTTTGGCAGCGTGATCACACGACTTTAGCGGCTGCCATTAGCCTATTGATCTATCGCCGCGAACTGTCTGATCTGACAACATCCGCAGCATGACTTCGATCCCCAATATCGATCACCTTCCACCTGAACATCTGCGTGCATTGGCGATGCAGCTGATACAACGAGTCGAGCCCATGCACAAGAAAATGAACCGCGATCAAGCGGTGATCGAAAATCTGACCCACGAGGTCGTGCAACTCAAGCGCTTGACGTTCGCCTCGCCATTTTCTGAAAAAGCACATCGGACGCAGAAAGGAGGACAAAGAGAAACCGGACAAAATTATCCGCCAGATGACTTCATCAGGCGCATGCACTCCATGACAGAAAAATCAACCGAAGGGCACACGTTGCATGGACAGCCACGGTATTAATCGCGCCTTAATTTTGCATGTGATCAATCGCCATGGAGCGCCTCTACTACCGACTCACCAAATCCAGAATCTCAATCTGGTATTGAAAGCGAGCAGCTAAATGTTCCACAAGCAATGTTCCAAGCGACATTGCCAGCAACAGCACCCCAATAGAAAACAGTATCGCATTACCCAATTCATCCACAGGAAAAACCGATATTACTGCTTGAGAAACCCACGTAAATCCACCCAATCCACCAAACTCCCCAATAAAGGAATAAGAAGTTGCCAATAGACCAACGACAGCTGTTCTTTCTCCAAAAAAACGCGTAGGGCGCAGCCCTGTGCGTTTGGTTTTGCGTTCCAGCCAAAAACGCGCATCCTTCAGTGCTTGGGGCTCGTAATGAGCCAGGCGTTCCGCCAACATCTGCTCATAACGAATGTCTGCACAGAGACTATCAAGTGACAGTTCGTCCCATCTAAAAGCCAGCGATAGCGATGTGAACATTGGTACAACCCATGCACACAATGCTAGCAGCATGCTCACGATAGCCGGTACCTGGACGAATACATTGGTGTTGATTCTGTCAGGCTTACCCTCGTGAAAAATGGCGAAGCTAGCACTCAAAATTAATACAATTAACGCGACAACCAAACACCATTTAACAATCACCTGCGATTGCCGCTCAATACTTGACAGCCGTACTTTCGGCGGTCTGCATTTATTTAGCGCCTCCAATACCGAAATCGTTTCGTTGGTTACAATGGCGGCCGGCCTCCTTTGATCTTTATTGAATATTAAACTCTCTATTTTTCGGCGTTCAATCATGGCCTGCTGCTCCACAAAAACCTCTGTTTTTTAACCATGTGTTTTTCAGGCTCTCATTTATTCCGCTACGCCGTTGGCCCCAATGCGAAAATTTCCTTATCAAATAAATCCAAGCAAACAGTTCGTAATCAACGAGTCGGTATTACTGACCTAAATAAAAAATCAGCTACTTGCCTATTGCACCGATACAGCCATCTCGTGAACCGCGGCGTCGGTCCTCCTAGGGCGCTCCATCGCTGCACAACAGAAACGCATCACTGGGTAGGCATCGAACTCGAACACGTCCAAGGTCAATTGCTCGGCTGCCTCGACCGCACGGGGCGGAGCATGGGTGGCAGGATGAGCCTTGGAGGCTGCGATGCTCATGCTTTGCTCGTCGATGAGTTGCTGTTGCCGCGAGCGGTCCTTGGACGGTTGATACAAACGCTGGCCTCGCTACAGGTAGCCCGTAATCGGACCGCGTTTGCACCCTGCCCGCACGGGTGCTGAGCATCTTGGCCAGATGGGAAGCCACGGACGCCATGGCGGAAACCTCGCGGCTCCAGCCGACGCGTTTGTCCGCGTCGCCACCCAGGCGTTCGAAAAGGCTGCCGTATCCAGTCA
>NZ_QGGS01000043.1:0-8194 GCF_003148705.1 Pseudomonas sp. OV226
GTCAGGCACCGAGCCAAGGGGCGAAAACACCAGCGCGTCACCGGATCAATCGCCAAAAACAAACTCAGCAGGCAATCGGCCAATCGTGAACGAGAGCCTTGGTTGCTGGCCAGTAATCTGCCGGAGGATCAATGGAATCCATCGAAAATCGTGGCGATTTATAAGCAACGGATGCAGATAGAAGAAGGCTTCCGGGATGTAAAAAGCGAGCACTTTGGCATTGGCATAACTCACCATCGAAGTTGCTGCCCACGCCGAATTGAAGTGCTGTTACTGGTCTCGGCTTTGGCCAACTACATTATCTGTTTAACCGGGTTACAGGCTCGCGAAGCAGGTCATGAACATCGCTTTCAAAGCAATAGCCTAAAACGCCGGAGGGTGTTGTCGCTATGGCGACTTGGGTTGGAATACTGGCGCAGCGGAAGCGGCTCAAAATCTCGAAAAACCTTAGAGAGACTTGAGCGCGCGTTGCGAAACGAGGTGCATCAACAGGCGCATGTGTTGGACTAGATTTGTGGGGATCTCTCAGAATCCGTCCCCTTTGTTTATGTTTTTTCTGTCATTCTTCGAAAGAATGAGTTGCTACCTGTGACCAATTGTTTTTCTGGATAAGCTCTAGAGATGGGTTTTCCGTCTCGAACTCTACAAGCAATGTTAGGAAGCTATTTTCGTTGCTATCAGCGTCGCTGGGATTTAACCAGCCCATCTCGCACTCTTCGCAGTGCAAATATAATCTTTCATTCGTAGTATCGTGAGTGATAATCAGCCTTCCTTGCTTGCAGGCTGGGCAGTTTTTGTACCAATAATACTTTTTCATTTTTATTCCGCAGGATAAGAGGTGATTATTTTGTTAGTTCCAGGGACTAGTTTCATTTCAAGATTGTAAAATAATTTGCCCGCGTCTGCTTCGCCGCCTCCAGAACGACCTACCATTTTTCCCATCGGTACTTTTAATGTTCCTGTCGCGTCCGGTTTAATTCCATCTGTCTGAGCTTTCCTCCAAGCCTCATTGGTCGCATCGACTCCATCACCATAGAAAACCCCATGTTGAGGCTTTGCGGGATTATCGACATTGTGAAGTTGAACATGATCTATTCGGCTTTGGCCTTTGTACTTCCCTTTCGCGGGTACTACGCTTTTCCAATCTAGCTCTTCAGCAGGAGCTGGAGCAACCGGTGATGACTCTGCGACTGAATTAGCCGTTGGGTCATTGGCTCCATTCCCTGAACTGCCTGGACAACCGCTGCTCAACCCCAACGGATCCACCCACCCCGTAGGGTTAGGCACGTACTGGTAGTTGTTCAACCCACCCGCAAGCTTGATCGGATCCGGCGTCAGATACCGCCCGGTCCCCGGATTGTAGTAGCGATGCCGGTTGTAGTGTAAGCCCGTCTCCGCATCGAAGTACTGCCCCTGAAATCGCAACGGGTTGTCGATTTCGGCAACATCGAGTGCAGCGAGATTGCCATAAGCGCGGTACTTGGCAGACCACATGATCTCGCCGCTGTAGTCGGTGAGCTCCTGCGGCGTCCCCAGATGGTCGAGCTGATAGTAAAACGGCGTCGCCTTCAGCGGGCCTTCGCCATCAAGCATCACCAGTGGACGGAAGCTACCCGGTTCATAAACGTAAGTGCGATAGCGGTTGTCAGCGCTTTCGGCGATCAGGCGTTCGCCTTGCCACAGGAATTCAGTGGTGCTGCCATCGACAGTTTTTTCGATGCGTCGGCCGAAGGCGTCGTACTTGTAGGACGCGAGGCTGCCCCCCGGCAGACTGGCACCAATCAAACGGTGCTGGCAGTCATAACGGTATTCGGTGACGAGTTTCTGCCCGGTGCCGCGACGTTCGCGGGTCAGGTTGCCGTAGGCGTCGTAGTCGTAGTGGCGGTCGCCCTGCATCAGCAGGCGGTTACCTTTGACGTTGGCCAGGTTTGCGGTGGGTTGGTCACCTTGGCCCAGCAAGTTGCCCGCAGGGTCGTGGGCGAAGCTTTCCGGGGCGGTGCCACGGACGTTGATCAGGCGATCGAGCGGGTCGTAGTGGTAGCTGCGATTGCCTTTGCGGCTGTCGTCGATGCCGGCGAGGTTGCCGTTGGCGTCGTAGGCGTAGCGGCGGTGGAACAGGTTGCGTTCTTGCTGGCTGACGGTGTGAGCCTGCAGCCGGCCTTGTTCGTCGTACTGGTACTGGCTGAGCAGCAGGCCTTGCTGGCGCTGAAGTTCCTGACCAGCGCTGAACTGGTGCGTGGTCAGGCGCGAGCCGTTGAGGTCGATGCTGTTCAGGCGGCCACCGGCTTGGTGGCGATAGTCGAGTTTGCTGCCATCGGGCAGGCGGCAGTGGCTCAGTTGGCCGAGCGAGTCGTACTCGTAACGTAGCGTGCCCCAGCCTTGATGTTCGGTGATCAAGCGATCTTGCAGGTCATATTCGTAGGCGAGGGGCCAGTTGCCATCGTCGACGTTGACCAAGCGGCCGAAGGCGTCGTAGCTGTAGTGGATTTCCTCGCTATCGGCTAGCGTCTTGACCAGCAACCGGCCAGCGGCATCGCGTTGATATTCGGTAATCAGTTCGCTGCCGTCGTCGCCGAATTCGGTTTTTTTCAGCAATTGGCCGTTGAGGTCGTACTCGTAGGCGGTGCGACGACCATCGAAACCGGTTTCCTGCTGGATCAGGCCATTGGCGTAGTAATCGAGGTGGTAGTGCTCGCCACGTTCGTTTTCGATCTCGGTCAGCAGCAGGCGAGAGTTGTCGTAGCGGTAGCGCAGTTGGCTGCCGTCCGGATTCAGGCGGCGGCTGACCAGGTGCAGGCCATCGGCGTATTCGTAGCGAGTGATGCGCCCCAGCTCATCGCGCTCGGCGGTGACTTTGCCATAGGCGTTGTAGGTAAATGCACGGGTCGCGCCACCGGGCAGGGTCACTTGTGCGAGGCGATTGGCGGCGTCCCATTGGTAGTGGGTGATCGCGCCGGTTTCTTCCTGACGGGTGATTTGCCGGCCCAAGGCGTCGTAACGGTATTTGCGTTGACCGCCGTCAGGCAGGCTTTCTTCCAGCAGTTGTCCGAGGTTGTTCCAGCCCAGTTGATGGCGGCTGCCATCGGGATGACGGATTTCCAGCAAGCGGCCTTGGCGGTCGTAGCTGTAGAGGGTGGCGTTGCCGTGCGGATCGATCTGCTGGGTTATGTCGCCCTGATTGTTGCGCTGATACTTCCACGTGGCTTTGCCGCGATGGACATCGCTCACGAACCCATTGCTGTATTCGTACGTGACCGGTTCATCTTCCGGAGGAATGACCGCCGTCATCAAGCCGTCTTCGTCGTACCGGTATTCGGTCACGGCGCCCAGCGGATCTTTTTCTGCGATCAACTGGCCCTTGTCGTCGTAGGCCTTGAGGTGTTCCGCGCCATCGGGGTCGATCTTGCTGATCAACCGCGCTTTATCGTCGTGGGTATAAACCTCTTCGCTGCCATCGGCGTTGGTAACCGTGACGCTACCTTTATCGTCCCAGACGTAGTGCGCTTCCATCTGCGAGAAACTCGCCCAGTGATGAACGCAGCGCGCGAGCTTGCCTTCATTCTCCCATTCCCAGAAGAAACTGGCGCCACCCGCCAATTGCCGTTCGAGAATCACGTGCTGATCGTTGTAGCGATAGTGCTCGGCTTCACCGGCCGCGTTCTTCGCTTCAATCAGGCGATGCTGCGCGTCATAGCTGTACGTGACCAGCGTCTGGACGGTGTTCCAGGCGTCTTCCAGAGTGTCCGCCGGAAGGAACTGTTGATAGTCGACGGCGACGATGTGCTTTCGGTCGTAGCGCAGGAGAAGGGCGCGACCGGCACCGTTATCGAGGCGTTTGATTCGCCCGTGAATATCACGGGTGATGTGCAACCGGTTGCCATAGCTGTCGCTGATGGCGATGAGGGTTGCGCCTTTGCTGTTGTAACGGAAGTGGTAGAAGGAAGGGCGACTGCCTGCCTGTGCCAGAACCAGTTCCGAAGGATCGTCGCCGATAAAAATCGCTGCGCGCGACAGGCTGTTGGTGATAGCGGGGCGTTGCTGGCTCGGAAGTGGAAACGGCGTGGCACGGTTTTCGTGGTCGGTCCAGATGACTTCGTCACCGTTGATCTCGACACGGTGCGCCAGCGCATGGCTCCAGCCGTAACCGAGGCCACAATCGATTTCCACGGCGCTGGTTCGATACAGGCGCGTCCACTCAAAGGGCAGCAGGCCGTCGAGTTGACCATCGGTCAGCGTCAACAGCTCTTCACCGGTGACCATCGAAACGGGGCACTTGTCGGTGCAGGTTTTCGCGGCGGGTTCAGCGCTTTTGTCGGCGGGTGTCGTGGCTTGCCTGGAGACATCATCGCCGGTTTTGCCCTTGCCCAGTTTCGCGTTTTTCTTCCCGTCAAAACGCAACTGGGCCAAGCCATTCTTCATTTGTGCCGTCACACCACGCGCCGCAACGGCTGTGTATTTCGTGACGTACTCCATGAAGCCTTTGATGATCTTGAACACCGACTCCACAAAGCCAGTGACGGCCTTGATGATGATTTCGCCATACTTTTTCAACCGCGCGGCGAGGTAGATAACGCCCGTACCTTCCGCGGCGATGGTCAGCACGATCGAGATGACGATGTCGATGGCGATACCCACGACCGCCGCCGTGGTCATTTTTGCCACATCGCCAGCCATCTTCATCGGTGGCAAACCTGCCAGCCAGATGACGGCGCTGCGCACCATCAGGAACAGTGCGGCCTCATCGCTGGCCAGCAACATGGCCTTTTTCATGATGTCGGGCGCTTGTTTGGCCAGGTCAATCAGTTTCTGGGTACCTGCACCGAGGTCCTTCGCAAACTTGCCCGGGTCTTGCAGGATGTCGAGCACCAGACTGATGCCATCCCAGACCCCTTTGATCGCTTCCCAGCCTCCTTCAAGGATGCCGTTGCCGACAGCCATGGCGGTGCCGGAGGCTGACACGTTGGACCATTGAGGTTTGAAGCCCGCCCATTCCTTGCGCAGGAAGCCTTCCAGGTCGGCGGTCAGGCCGCCATAGGAACTGAACAGCGTATCAATCTGCGCCGGTGTCACTTCATTGTGAACGCGGATCTTGTAGAACTTGCCCGGAACACCTTCTGTCCAGGCTGCTTTGCCTTGAGCATCCAGTTTGACTTTGCTGACCGCGCCGCCTTCCACCGCGACGATTTCAACTTCGATATCGCCCAGCGGAATGTCGTAGACCGATTCGAATTTGCTTTCGATCAGCAATGGGCCTTTGAGTGGGCACTGAGCGACGTTTGAGGAGAAATCGCCGTCAGTCATGCTGACGGATTTGCTGGAGTTGCCGACCTTGATCACTCGCTCCATGCCGAGCAAAGAAGGCAAGTCTGCAGCGCGACTGCCTTTATCGGCGACCTCTGCATACCAGGTTTTGGTTTGTTCCTGGTACAGCTTCAGACTGTCCTTGAACGTACTCAGTTGGTTATCAACGTAGGCAACGCGATCCATCAGCCTTGCTCCAGAATCAGGTGGTTTAACAGTGCTTCATTCAAGTTTTTCGGAGCATCGGGCCGACGCACGAAGCGTGCGATTTTCAGCTTCAGGTTGCTGTCGGGGTAAGCGGCGTAGATGTCTGGGCGTTCCTCTTCCAGCCATTGCATCAGGTTGCCGATCAAGGTCGACGGGGCTTGCTTGGCCAAGCCATCAAGCAACGTCTTTGGCACCTCCCACCAAGGCCAATCTTTCGCCACCGGCACCACGCGTGGCCCGATATCCAGCCGCTTGCCATTAATCAGATACCGATCAAACACCGGCAACACTTCACCCGCCGCCTCACCCAAGCCTTCCAGAATCGGATAGATATGCCGCCCATCCCAGAACCGGAAAAACACCTCAGTCCCATCGGGCATGCGCACTTGGGTCAGGCTGCGAAGGTGTTCAAAGACCACCTCCGGCGTGCTGGTTGAAACCGCCAGCCAACCCCAGTCCTGCGCGTCGGTTTCAGCAATCCACGACAGAAAACCCGAGTTGGTTTTCAACTCGGTGAGGTAGGGCATCACCTGTTGCCAACTCGCGTAGGGTGTTCCGCCCCAGATCGGGGTGGCCTGGGTGGTCGGTTCATTCTGATAAAGCGTCTTGAGCCCGTCTGCATCGCTGGCGGCACTGACTACCAGATAAAGACGTTCACCTTCCTGCAACGGTCGTTCAGCCAACCACGCCTGAGGAGTCAAAAGATCAGCTCGCACAAACACCTGCCTTACATTTCTCGCACTCTTCACAAAACGGCGCATTACGCTTCAGCGTATTGACCTGCGCCGGTGTCAGTACCGCCCCAGCCTTGTCCGCATCCGCCTGTTTCAACACACCCGGCATCAACGGCGCAGCCCCGGTCCCGCTGCCCGGACTGCCCCCGGAGTTCATGTTGATCACCGGCCCGCTCATGGTCACGCCGCTGGCGTCGATCTTGATGAAGCTGCCGCCACCCTTGAGCGTCAGTTCGCTCCCGGCTTCGAGCACGACTTTCATGCCGCTGCTCAGGTGGATTTCCTGGCCGGCTTCAATGAACTGCCCGGTGCCAATCTTGATGTGCTGGTTTGCGCCCACGGTCACGTGGTCGTTGGCGCGTGCTTCGACTTTGCGGTCGGCGTAAACCGTGTGGTGTTCTTCGGCTTTGAATTCGCTGTAGCTGTTTTGCTCGACGGTGTCGTGGCGTTCGTTGCCGACGCGGATTTTCTGGTCGTGCTCGACGTTTTCGTCCCAGTCGCGCTGGGCGTGCAGGAAGATTTGTTCCTGGCCCTTTTTGTCTTCGATGCGCAGTTCGTTGAAACCACCGCCCCCCGGTGAGCTCAGGGTTTTGAAAGTGCTGCGGGTCTTGTTCGCCGGCAGCGGGTACGGGACGACGTTTTCCTTGTGGTAAAGGCAGCCGCTGATCAGCGGTTGGTCGGGGTCGCCTTCGAGGAAGGTGACGAGCACTTCCATGCCGATCCGCGGGATGGCGATGCCGCCGTAGTGGGCGCCGGCCCAGGCGGAGGAGACGCGCAGCCAGCAACTGGTCTTGTCGTCGGCCTGGCCTTCGCGGTCCCAGTGGAATTGCACTTTGACGCGGCCGTACTCGTCGCAATGAATTTCTTCACCCTTGGGCCCGGTGACCACGGCGCTTTGGCTGCCGAGGATCCGTGGCTTGGGATGTTGCAGCGGCGGGCGATTCGGTACGTCCCACGGGGTGGCCTGGAAGCGGTTGCGGTAACCCTGATGGAAATCATCCTTCAGGTTGGTGGTGTGGCTGGTCACCGATTCTTCCAGCACTTGCGGCTGTTTGCCTTCGTGGAAGATTTCGGTCAGCAGCCACAGGTCGTTCCATTTGGCTTTCGGGTGTTGGGTCAGGGCCAGGAAGTGGCCGCTGACCAGCAACGGCTGATCACTTTTGCCTTCGGCGAGCTGGAAGTCGCTGCGGTGACGTTCGAGTGCGCGTTTGGCCAGGTGCTTGCCACGCTCGCGGTCGATGAAACGGCCGGGGTAGTCGTAGTCTTCGAGGTCGGGCAGGGCGTCGCCACGGTTTTCGCTTTCGAGGGTGATGCGCGGTTTTTCGAAGTCGTAGTCGCGGCGGGTGGTGCGGCTGGTGCGGGTTTCCAGGCGCAGATCGAAGCGCTTGATCACCGGGTCGTTGGCGACCATGCCGGAGTCTTGCTGATAGGCCACGGGCGCCAGTTTCGGGAACACCGTCTGGTCATCGCCGAACACCAGCTTGTGGGCCGTAGTGCTGTGCTGAAAGTGGTAGTGAATCCCTTCTTCCTCGCACAAGCGCTGGATGAATTGCAGGTCCGATTCATCGTACTGAACGCAGTAAATGCGCTCGGGGTAAATCGCCCCGACTTTGAATTCGTAGGCATTGCTTTGGATGCCGTGCTCTTCGAGGACCTTGCCGATGATTTTCGGCACGTTGAGGTTCTGGAAGATGCGTTGGTTGACGCGATGCGCCAGGTAGGACAGTTGCGGACGCAGGGTCACCGCGTAGCGGGTCAGGCGTTTGCCGGAATCACCCTGGGCGGCGCGGTAGATCTGGCCGTGGATGCCGCTGCCGTCAGGCGAGAGCTGCAAGAAGGCCGGTTTGTGCAGCAGGTTTTCGAGGTCCAGGGACGGCTGTTCACTGACCAGCTCCACCTCAAACACGAACGGTTGGCTGATCGCCTCCCGACCTTGCAAGGACAGCACCTGC
>NZ_QGGS01000044.1:0-6850 GCF_003148705.1 Pseudomonas sp. OV226
ACCGAAAGCCCCACAGGCCGCGCCCCATATGGCGCAACGGGTCTAGACAACAAAATTCGCGTCGGGTGATACTGTTGGTGCAAAAGGCGCAGGCAGTGCCACGCTTCATGCGGCTGATGATATTCGGTTCTCGCAAAATAGCGTTTCATTCAATAAAACTGACCGCGTAACGGGTACAAATTACACATACGACGATTTAGTCCAAAGCATGCGGACTAATGGCTGGAAAGGTGATCCAGTTGACGTCGTAAAAATGCCTGATGGCAAGCTGACTAGTATGGATAATACTCGAATTGCCGCAGCCAGAGAGGCGGGGATCGACGTTAAAGCTAGCGTTCGTGGATTTGATGATCCATTGACGCCAGCTATTCAAGAGGCTAGAGGGTGGCAGAATTTTAATACTTGGGGAGAGGCCATTACTGGTCGTATAAACAAGCAGTCAGGCGGGTTTTCTGCTTCCAATCCTTACGGTTCAACAGAGCCACCACGTATTTCTGGAGGCGGGAAATGATGAAGCCTTTTTTATATGACCTTCCAATTTTGCCGGATGGCTTTCAATTCCCTATTGATTATCAAAGTGTAGTTTTGGCTGGTGAGATAGATGTAGCGCCTTGGCAATTTCTAACGAAAGATATGGGGCGCTCTCTCTTTTATTATGGCTCTATGCTTTTGAAGTTCCCAGGGAGCACTCTGGTCCCATTTGCAATTATTCAAGATGAGTCTGGGTTGTATAATGATGGATGGGTAGTTCTCGCCTGTTTTGATGGAAGCGAGGGAGGGGATTTAGCTGTTCGGATTTATGATTACTCAAGGCCAAAATCAAGCCCTTGGGATAACTTTTCTTACTCTGGTTTCTCTGAATGGTTTAGTGCTGCCAAAGAAGAATCAGCTCGCTATAAAGCTGAGCGGGTCGAAGACGAGGGCTGTTCCTGATGCATAAAAAAAATGGGGACGCTACTCGTTAACCATACGTCATTCTCAGCTTGAAAAAATTTGAAGCCCTGCTGGTGCATCCGCAGGGCTTCAATTTTTAGCACAGTAGGTTTTCCATATCGTTGTCCGACAGCTACGGCTGTGGCTATGTCTTGTGATAGATGTACATGGTGGCGAGAACCCGCAATTAATCCTTGTTGCTGAATTGACTCTAGAAAACGAGTGGCTGTTCCGTGGTACAGAAACTCGGGCGGCTCTTTTTCAATATGCTGGAGGTTTACGCTTTCAGTTGAATGCCCCTGCACAGCGCGAATGTATTGCGCATCGTGGGAAATAGCAAAGCGCTTCTTATCACTGCTGCTGACAACGGCCAAGATCGATTCACGATCTAGAGTACGCCCTTCTTTAGCTGCGCCTGCAATTAAGCAATCAATTTCTGCCCAGCCTTCCGTGTCTAGCTGAAGTCCAATGGACTGCGGTTCATGTCGCAGTACATAGCTGAGAAACTTGCTTGTCTCGTTGAGCTGCTTGCTGTTCATGGTTGCTGTTTTGACTCTGGACTGGGTACAAAAAATCGTTTTGTTTGGTGTTTCAAAATCATCGCATCGAGTAGGGCGAGAACAGAGCGTTGTTCATCCTCGTCCATTTGCACCACAGCTTCGAATTTGAGCTTTAGCTCGTTCTGCGGTTCGCGCTCGTTTTCTTCAAACACCAGCCAATCGGTAGAAACATTAAAGGCCACTGCCACCTTCTTGAGCACCTCAAGCGATGGTTGGGCTTCACCGGATTCATAGCGTTTTACCTGGGTGATATGGATTCCCACGGTGTCAGCCATTTGCTGTTGGGTCAGGCTGTGTTGCTTGCGTAGTCGCAAGAAGCGTTCAGTGAAGCTCATCCAGAACAAGCCTTGGTGGTGGTCGATGCCTGGCATTGTCACCTCTGGTTCTGATGAGGGTTGACGAAAGTATCTATGTGGAGCTTACAATAATCCCTGATGAGATACTTGACAAGGTTCTGAGGAGATACTGAATGGCTCGCATCCCCGAAGCCGAGCTGGAACGCCTCAAGCGTGAGGTGTCACTGGTTCGACTGATTCAGTCGCAGGGCCATCAGCTGCAAAAGCGCGGCAAGGATTGGGTCATGTGCTGCGTGTTTCATGACGAAAGTACTCCCAGCCTGTCGGTCTCCGACGAGAAAAACCTCTATCACTGCTTTGGCTGCGGGGCCGCCGGTTCGGTGATCGATTGGGTGATGAAGACTCAGGGTGTGTCGTTGCCGCACGCGGTGCAACTGCTGCGCAACGACGCACCGCTGGAGAACACGGAAAAAGTCGGGGTGACCCGCAGTCATGCTCGACACCTCCCTTCTTTAGCCGCAAGCTCTTCAGCTTCTGCGGTTTCGGCGGTCGAAGACGCCGCGCTGTTGCGCTCGGTGGCCGAGTTCTACCATGCCAATCTCAAACAATCGCCCGAAGCGCTGGCCTATTTGGTGTCTCGCGGCCTGAATCATCCCGAGCTGGTCGAGCATTTTCAGCTGGGTTATGCCAATAAAACCCTGACTTACCGCTTGCCCGCTGGGCATACCTTGGCCGGTCGCCAAATGCGTCAGCAATTGCAAAGCTTGGGTGTGTTGCGTTCGACCGGGCACGAACATTTAAACGGTTGCTTGGTCGTGCCGGTGTTGGGGCTGGAAGACGGCGCCCAGCCCGAGCAATCCGGGCGAGTGATGCAGCTGTATGGGCGGCGGATGCAGCCGAACAATAAAATTCCGGCCAATCAGCCCCGGCATATGTACTTGGCCACGCCGTTGCGCGGGGTGTGGAATGAGGCTGCATTGCGGGCTAGTCGGGAAGTGATTCTCTGCGAATCGTTGATCGACGCCATGACCTTTTGGTGTGCCGGTTTTCGCAACGTCATCAGCGCCTATGGCGTGAACGGTTTTCTCAAGACCATTGGCAGGCCCTGAAACACCATGGCACCCAGCGTGTGGTGATCGCCTTCGACCGCGATTCAGCAGGCGATACCGCCGCCGAAAAATTGGCCGAGGACCTGCGTGCAGCCGGCGTCGAAGTGTTTCGCCTGTTGTTTCCGCAAGGCATGGACGCCAATGCCTTTGCCTTGCAGGTGAACAACCCGGCGCAGGCACTGGGGGAGTTGTTGCAACAGGCGCTGTGGCAGGGCAAAGGCGCGCCGGTTTCGGTCGAGCGAGAAACCACTTTTTCTTTAGCCGCTGCGCCGCAGGCCGTTGCGGCGGTGGCTCTAGTACCTGAAATTTCCGAGTCAGAAACGGTTCTGCCGCCAGTGCCGGGTGTGCCTGTTTTCGAGTCGGCAACGCAGGCCGATCAGTTTTCGGAAAACGCCCAGGGCGATCTGTTGTTGGCCGTGGCCGACCGCCGCTGGCGAGTGCGCGGCTGGAAAAAGAACCTTGGCCCGGAACAAATGCGGGTCAATGTGCAGGTGCGCCGCGAGGTTGCCGAAGAGCCCGTAGCGGGCCGCGAAGCGGCCTATTACGTGGACAGCTTCGACCTGTACGCGGCCAAAGCCCGCTACAGCTATTTGAAACAGGCGAGCATCGAGCTGGGCGTGCCGGATGAAATTATCAAGCGCGACCTGGGCAAGCTGCTGCTCAAGCTGGAAGGCTTGCAGGAAGCGGCGATCCAAGCGGCACTGGCCCCGAAAAAAACCACGCCGACGCTGAGCGCCGAGGATGAGCTAGCGGCGCTGAACCTACTGCGTGCCCCGAACTTGATCGAGCGCATCGAAGCCGATTTGACCCGCTGCGGGGTGGTTGGTGAATCCTACAACTTGCTGGCCGGGTACTTGGCCGCCGTTTCTCGAAAGCTGGATCAGCCCTTGGCCGTGTTGATTCAGTCCTCCAGCGCGGCAGGCAAAAGCTCGCTGATGGACGCCGTGTTGAACCTGATGCCGGAAGAAGAACGCATCCAGTACAGCGCCATGACCGGCCAGAGTCTTTTTTACCTCGGCGAAACCGATCTGCAACACAAGATCCTGGCCATCGCCGAAGAGGAAGGCGTTCGCCAAGCGGCTTATGCCTTGAAACTGCTGCAATCGGACGGCGAGTTGACCATTGCCAGCACCGGCAAGGACGAAGCCACCGGCAACTTAATCACCAAGCAATACAGCGTCAAAGGCCCGGTGATGCTGATGCTCACCACCACCGCGATCGACGTGGACGAAGAACTGCTCAACCGTTGTTTGGTGCTGACCATCAACGAAAGCCGCGAACAAACCGAAGCCATTCACGCCGCCCAACGCAAAAAACAAACCCTCGACGGCCTGCTGGCCGACGCTGAAAAACAGGCGATTACTCGCCTGCATCAGAACGCCCAGCGGCTGATCAAAACCGTGGCCGTGGTTAATCCGTTCGCTGATCAGCTGACCTTTCTTTCGGACAAAACCCGCACCCGACGTGACCACATGAAGTACCTGACGTTGATTCGCTGCATTGCCTTGCTGCATCAACATCAGCGCCCGGTCAAACACGTCGAACACCGAGGCAAAGCCTTGGCCTACATCGAGGTCACGCAGGGCGACATCGTGTTGGCCAACCGGCTGGCCCACGACATTCTTGGGCGCACCCTGGACGAACTGCCACCGCAAACACGCCGGTTACTGGAGTTGCTACAGGGTTGGGTCGAGGCCAGAAGCCAAGCGCAGGGACTCAAAGAAAACGAGTTTCGCTTTGGTCGCAAGGACGTGCGCGAGGCCACCGGCTGGGGAGATACCCAGTTAAAAATCCACCTGGGCCGACTGACCGAACTGGAATATCTACTATTACACCGCAAGGGTTTGGCCCATGAATACACCCTCACGTATGACGGCAAAGGCGCTAATCAACCGCACTTGATGGGCCTGATTGATGCCGACCAGCTAGACAACAAATCTGCCCGGTCGGGGGAGTCGGAAGAACGGTCGGACTCAGGTCGGGCCATGGTCGGTACTCAGTCGGACACCCTGAACCACACGCAAAGCCACGTAGTTTCTGGGCTTGAGTCCAAAGCGGTCGGCCTGAATCAAAAACCACTGCTCCAGCCGCTACAAAAAAACCACTCCGCGTTGTCCAGCGCTGTCTAAGTCGAGGTGGTTATGCCGAAAAAAGGCGAGAGCAAAAAGCAGCGTGTTTCGGAACAAATAATTGGCCCGCTGGGCGACCCCGGCAGCCTGTATTTTCAGATGAAACAGTTCCTGCAATACCAGCGTGAGCGTGGCTATTCCGAGCGCACCGTGGGCAACCGCGAACACTTGCTGATTGCCTTCATTCGCTGGTGTGATGAACGCGGTCTGACCCGCCCCCAGGAAATCACCCGACCGATTTTGGAGCGCTACCAGCGTCATCTTTTTCTCTACCGAAAAGCCGATGGCGAAGCGCTGTCAGCACGTAGCCAAACGGTGCGCATCACGCCGATTCGAGTCTGGTTCAAGTGGCTGACCAAAACCAACCGTATCCTTTACAACCCGGCTTCTGACCTCGATCTACCGAGGATGGAACAGCGCTTACCAAAGCACATCCTCAGCAGCGACGAAGCCGAACGCATCCTCAATGTGCCGGACACCCAAACCTCGACCGGCATCCGCGACCGGGCGATGCTCGAAACCCTTTACAGCACCGGCATGCGCCGCATGGAGTTGATTGGCCTGAGCTGGAGCGCCATCGACTACGAACGCGGCACGGTGATGATTCGCCAAGGCAAGGGCAAAAAAGACCGGATGATTCCCATCGGCGAGCGGGCATTGGCCTGGATCACCAAATACCGCGACGACGTCCGGCCCCATTTTGTCTTGGGTCAGGACGATGGCACCTTGTTTTTGACCCAGCAGGGCGAAGGATTTAGCCCCAACCGCCTGACGCAACTGGTGCGCGAACATATCGAAAAAGCCAACATCGGCAAGCGTGGCAGTTGCCACTTATTCCGTCACACCATGGCCACGTTGATGCTGGAGAACGGCGCCGATATTCGTTTCATCCAGGCCATGCTCGGACATGTCAGCCTGAACACCACGCAGATTTACACTCAGGTCAGCATCCGGGCGCTCAAGGACATTCACACGGCCACTCATCCGGCGCGCTTGCTACGGCAAAAAGCGGTGAGCGAAACCACGGCTGAAATCCTTTCAGATGACTCTGTCACAGCCCTGTTAACGGCCCTGGATGCCGAAGCGGATGAAGAGCGCGACCAGGCCTGACAAATGGCAGACAAACGCCTGACATATGCCTGACGAGCATCAGGAGCCATGACAAAGGCCTGACAACCTCCCTACAAATGCCTGACAGCCCCGCAGGCCGCGCAGCGGCCTCAATCAACAGCAAAAAATACAGGCACGCCATGGATGTATACATCCTGTGCCAAAGGGGAGCCCTTTGAATCCCGAAAAGCCGCCTCTACGAGTCGAATAGCAAACGTGTGGATTGCGCTGGGCGTAGCGGTGTCTATGCCGTGATCATGGGTTGCTCATGGGTTGCTCATGGGTTGCTCATGAGTTGCCATGCCTTGTCTATAGATTGTCCATGACCTGCAATAACTTGTTGATGGATTGTTCATGCAGTGTCTATGCGCAGTGCATGCAGCTTTGCGAGTTTTGTGCTCGATTAGTGCAAATCAGAGCAACTTAGAGCCAGCGGGGCCGACACAGAGCAATTTAGAGCAATTTAGAGCAACTCAGAGGCACTCTGGGGTATTTCAGGGGTATTTCTGGGGCATTTCTGGGGTAAACCTGGGGTGCTCGGGGGTATTCGCGGGGTACTTGTGGGGTAAACATGGGGTATTCCAGGGGTAGGGTGGGGTACACTCATTTTTTGTTTTATTAAAAACAGGCACGTTACCGACTGTCTACAAATGAGCTGCGCCATTCGTAACCAGTCGACCGTACCAAAGGGGAAACCCCTTTGAACCCCAAAG
>NZ_QGGS01000045.1:0-6802 GCF_003148705.1 Pseudomonas sp. OV226
CTTTGGGGTTCAAAGGGGTTTCCCCTTTGGTACGGTCGACTGGTTACGAATGGCGCAGCTCATTTGTAGACAGTCGGTAACGTGCCTGTTTTTAAAATTCAGTATTCCCGCACAGGACACCCACAGGACATTGATAGGACTAGTTTATGACACCTTAAGGTCTAACAAAGGACATGAGAGGGCATATACAGGCTAGAAACACCCCTAACTAAGGGCAATTACAGGACGCATACAGGACACTTTTAGACCAATTATTGTTTTTAACTGGTGTAAGCTCGTCTCGAGATGATTATGAGGATCTGAAATGTCTAAAACGCTGGTGGAAACCCTGGACTCAATGGCCGCTGCTCATGCCAGCAAGAGTCAAACTGCTCGGTTGCGTGCCATATTCGTTCACATCGAGAATGCCCTACGATCTGGTGTGAGCCGGCAAGCTGTTCTGGATGCCCTGCACCAAGATGGATTCACATTGAGCATGCAATCCTTCGAAAAGGCTTTATATCGAATCCGTCAGAAAACCAAATTGCCCATTGCACCTCCTCCAATAATAAAAACAGTACTAACCACCACAACAAAGCCGAGTGCTTTTGCTCATATTGCTGATCTGAACCCGCGTAAGCCTGGTGAGTACAATCCTGTTCCGGATGAGGATCGGATTTATGGACGTAAACCAGAAAATACAACAAAGGCTCAAATTGATTTTAAAAAGCTCCGTGATGACACTATGAAGAACACAGATTGGGAAGCGTTGAGTAATGGCGATTAAAAATTAACGAGTCTTTTAGACCTGCTCGCAGTAAAGCCAATAATTGCCCTAAACGCGTCCTGTACATGTCCTGCAATGACCTGCATATGTCCTTTTACAGACCTGAAAGCATCTTTCATTAGTCCTTTGAGTGTCCTGTAATGGAATTCTGAAATTTAAAGACAGGCACGTTGACGACTGTTTACAAATGAGCTGCGCCATTCATAACCAATCGACCGCGCCAAAGGGGAACCCCTTTGAAACCCCGCACAGCGGGAAACCAGTTGATGGAGGGGTTGTTGGTTGGTTGGTTGGCCAGTGCCTGGAGTTCGCGCCCTCGCGTGGATGACTCGCAAGCGAAGCGCGCATCCATGGCGCGCCTGTATTTTTGCCGTTGATTCAGGCCGCTGCGCGGCCTGCGGGGATGTCAGGCATTTGTAGGGAATTGTCAGGCCTGATCGCGCTCTTCATCCGCTTCGGCGTCCAAGGCGGTTAACAGGGCTGTGACGGGGTCGTCTGAAAGGATTTCAGCCATGGTCTCGCTGGCCGAGTGTTGCCGTTGCAAGCGTGCCGGATGCGTCGCGGTGTGAATTTCCTTGAGCGCTCGAATACTGACCTGGGTGTAGATCTGCGTGGTGTTCAAGCTGACATGCCCGAGCATGGCCTGAATAAAACGAATATCGGCACCGTTCTCCAACATCAGCGTGGCCATGGTGTGGCGGAACAAATGGCAACTGCCTCGCTTGCCGATGTTGGCTTTTTCGATGTGCTCACGCACCAGTTGCGTCAGGCGATTGGGGCTGAACCCTTCGCCCTGCTGGGTCAGGAACAACGTGCCATCGTCCTGAGCCATCGCAAACTGTGGCCGGACGTCGTCGCGGTATTTGCTGATCCAGGCCAAGGCGCGCTCGCCGATGGGGATCATCCGATCTTTTTTGCCCTTGCCCTGCCGAATCATCACCGTGCCGCGCTCGTAGTCGATGGCACTCCAGCTCAGGCCAATCAATTCCATGCGACGCATGCCGGTGCTGTAGAGCGTTTCCAACATGGCCCGGTCGCGGATGCCGGTCGAGGTCTGGGTGTCCGGCACATTGAGGATGCGTTCGGCTTCATCGCCACTGAGGATGTGCTTAGGTAAACGCTGTTCCATCCTCGGTAAATCGAGGTCGGACGCCGGGTTGTAGAGAATGCGATTGCTCTTGGTCAGCCACTTGAACCACACCCGAATCGGCGTGATACGCACCGTTTGGCTACGGGCCGACAGCGCTTCACCGTCAGCCTTGCGGTAGAGAAAAAGATGACGCTGGTAGCGCTCCAGAATCGGTCGGGTGATCTCTTGCGGCCGGGTCAAACCGCGCTCGTCACACCAGCGGATGAAGGCAATCAATAAGTCTTCGCGGTTGCCCACGGTGCGCTCGGAGTAGCTGCGTTCGCGCTGGTATTGCAGGAACTGTTTCATCTGAAAATACAGGCTGCCGGGATCGCCCAGCGGGCCAATGATTTGTTCCGAAACACGCAGTTTTTTGCTCTCGCCTTTTTTCGGCATGACCACCTCGACTTAGACGGCGCTGGACAACGCGCAGCGGTTTTTTTGTGGCGGCTGGATCAGTGTTTTTTGAGGCAGGCCGACCGCTTCAGCCTCAACGCTAGACGCCGCGTGGCTTAGCGCCGAATTGAGGGTGTCCGACTGAGTACCGACCATGACCCGACCCGAGCCCGACCGCCGTTCTGCCTCCCCCGACCGGGCGGATTCATTGTCGAGTAGGTCGGCATCAATCAGGCCCATCAAGTGCGGCTGGTGACCGCTCTTGCCGTCATAGGTCAGGGTGTATTCATGGGCCAGCCCCTTGCGGTGCAGCAGCAGGTATTCCAGTTCGGTCAATCGGCCCAGGTGGATTTTCAACTGGGTATCCCCCCAGCCGGTGGCTTCACGCACGTCCTTGCGACCGAAGCGAAACTCACTGGTTTTCAGCCCCTGCACCTGACTGCGGGCCTCGACCCAACCTTGCAACAGCTCCAGCAAACGGCGCGTTTGCGGCGGCAATTCGTCCAGAGTGCGTCCGAGGATGTCGTGGGCCAATCGGTTGGCCAACACGATGTCGTTTTTTATCACTTCGATGTAAGGCAAGGGCTTGCCGCGGTGCTCGACGTGTTGAATCGGGCGTTGATGCTGATGCAGCAAGGCAATGCAGCGAATCAACGTCAGGTACTTCATGTGGTCACGCCGGGTGCGGGTTTTATCCGAAAGGAAGGTCAACTGATCGGCGAACGGATTGACCACCGCCACGGTTTTGATCAGGCGCTGGGCGTTTTGATGCAGGCGGACGATGGCCTGTTTTTCGGCGTCGGCCAGCAGGCCGTCGAGGGTTTGTTTTTTGCGTTGGGCGGCATGGATCGCTTCGGTCTGCTCGCGGCTTTCGTTGATGGTCAGCACCAAACAGCGGTTGAGCAGTTCTTCGTCCACGTCGATCGCGGTAGTGGTGAGCATCAGCATCACCGGGCCTTTGACGCTGTATTGCTTGGTCACCAAGTTGCCGCTGGCTTCGTCCTTGCCGGTGCTGGCAATGGTCAATTCGCCGTCCGATTGCAGCAGTTTCAGGGCGTAAGCGGCTTGGCGCACACCTTCCTCTTCGGCGATGGCCAGGATCTTGTGTTGCAGATCCGTTTCGCCGAGGTAGAACAAACTCTGGCCGGTCATGGCGCTGTATTGGATGCGTTCTTCTTCCGGCATCAGATTCAACACCGCGTCCATCAACGAGCTTTTACCCGCCGCGCTGGAGGACTGAATCAACACCGCCAAGGGCTGATCCAGTTTGCGCGACACGGCCGCCAAGTACCCGGCCAGCAGGTTGTAGGATTCACCAACGACCCCGCAACGGGTCAAATCCGCCTCGATGCGCTCGATCAGATTCGGCGCGCGCAATAGCTGCAACGCGGCCAATTCATCCTCCGCGTTCAGCGTCGGTGTGGGATTTTTTGGGGCCAGTGCCGCTTGGATTGAGGCTTCCTGCAAGCCTTCCAGCTTGAGTAACAGCTTGCCCAGATCGCGCTTGATGATTTCTTCCGGCGCACCCAGCTCGATACTGGCCTGCTTCAAATAACTGTATCTAGCCTTGGCCGCGTACAGGTCGAAGCTGTCCACGTAATAGGCCGCTTCGCGGCCCGTTACGTGCTCTTCGGCGACCTCGCGGCGCACCTGCACATTGACCCGCATTTGCTCCGGGCCGAGGTTCTTTTTCCAGCCGCGTACACGCCAGCGGCGGTCGGCCACGGCCAACAACAGATCGCCCTGAGCGTTTTCCGAGAACTGATCGGCCAGCGCTGCCGACTCAGAAACCGGCACACCGGGCACCGGTGGCAGAGTCGTTTCTGACGCTGAAACTTCAGGTAATAGAGCCACCGCCGCAACGGCCTGCGGCGCAGCAGCTAAAGAAAAAGAGGGTTCAGCTTCGACCGCCATCGACGTGCCTTTGCCCTGCCACCGCGCCTGTTGGATCAACTCACCCAGTGCCTGCGTTGGGCTTTCCACCTGCAAGGCAAAGGCATTGGCGTCTAGGCCTTGCGGGAACACCAGACGAAACACCTCGATGCCGGCAGAGCGCAGTTCCTCGGTCAACTTTTCGGCGGCGGTGTCGCCTGCTGAATCACGGTCGAAAGCAATCACCACGCGCTGGGTGCCATGGTGTTTCAGGGCCTGCCAGTGGTCCTGGGAAAAACCATTCACGCCATAGGCGCTGATGACGTTGCGAAAGCCTGCACACCAGAAAGTCATGGCGTCGATCAGCGATTCGCAGAGAATCACTTCCCGGCTGGCCCGCAAGGCCGCTTCATTCCACACCCCGCGCAACGGCGTGGCCAGGTACATATGCCGGGACTGGTTGGCTGGAATTTTATTACTCGGTTGCATCCGCCGCCCGTACAGTTGCATCACCCGCCCCGACTGTTCCGGCTGGGCACCGTCTTCCAAGCCCAACACCGGCACGACCAAGCACCCGTTTAAATGTTCGTGTCCGGTCGAACGCAACACACCCAAGGTTTGCAATTGTTGACGCATCTGGCGACCGGCCAAGGTATGCCCAGCGGGCAAACGGTAGGTCAGGGTTTTATTGGCATAGCCCAACTGGAAATGCTCGACCAGCTCGGGATGATTCAGGCCGCGAGCAACCAGATAGGCCAGCGCTTCGGGCGATTGCTTGAGGTTGGCATGGTAAAACTCGGCGACCGAGCGCAGCAGCGCGGCGTCTTCGACTGTCGACACAGCAGAAGCGCAAGAGCTCGCAGCTAAAGAAGGAAGGTGGCGAGCATGGCTGCGGGTCACCCCGACTTTTTCCGTGTTCTCCAGTGGTGCGTCGTTGCGCAGCAATTGCACCGCGTGCGGCAACGACACGCCCTGAGTTTTCATCACCCAATCGAGCACCGACCCAGCGGCCCCGCAGCCGAAGCAGTGATAGAGGTTTTTTTCGTCGGAGACCGACAGGCTGGCGGTGCTTTCGTCATGAAACACGCAACACATCACCCAATCCTTGCCGCGCTTTTGCAGCTGATGGCCCTGCGACTGGATCAGCCGAACCAACGACACCTCGCGCTTGAGGCGTTCCAGTTCAGCTTCGGGGATGCGGGCCATCGGGTTTTCTCCAAAATGCGTCAACGCTCGTTTGAGGTTTTATTTTAATACCTTATAGTGTGTCTACGTCAAACCTTATCAGAGACAGGGCATACAGTTATGGAATCCGAAACGATCTGGTTCCTACCCATGCATTTCCCAACACGCCTAATCCAGCTGCGCAAGGCCGCCGATCTCACCCAGCAAACCCTGGCTGATACCGCGTCAGTGCACGTTAATCAGATTCGACGTTATGAAGCAGGGACGGCGCAACCAACCTTAGAAGCCCTAATCCGGCTTGCTCAGGCACTGCATGTCAGTTTGGATGATTTGGTATTTGCTGAAGGGGAACGTGGGCCGTCCGACGATTTGCGCCTGCGTTTCGAGGCCGTCAGCCATATGCCCGAAGCCGAGAAATCGGTTATTAAGGCACTGCTGGATGGGATGATTCTGAAGTATCAGGCATCGCGGATTATGGGAACAAGCAGCAACCAAGCGAGCAGCTAAGAAGAAAGGCTAACACAAATAAAACAACACCGGCGCAAGGCCGGTGTTGAGGATAAGTAATGTTCAAGAAAACTCTATTTTGCAATCTGACAGAGGAATTGAGCGGCCATCGGCAATAACAAATTTATCACCTTCTATACGAGCAAGAAGCAAGCCACGAGCTTTTGCCCCTGCTTCAACTGCCTCCCGCCAACCTTCTATGTCTCCATGGTAAGACAAAGCATGAAACAAATGGCCATCCGACAGATAAATTTTGCAACTGTCAGAAACAACGCCACCATTAGTCGCCCTTATTAAGCCTGCAGAATCCAGGAGGGCATTAAATTGTTTCTTTACTTTGTTCTTCCCGTCATCTTCGTAGTAAATAAACTCCACCCCCTCAACGGGGTTTGAGCCTGGCACTGAGCGCTGGCCACGCTGTTCAATTACGCCGCCAAGAAGTTGTTCTAATACCTCCCGATCACTACCCATTACATGCCTCACTTAGTCGTCGGACTGATTACGAACTTAAAATTTTTGACTCCGGCATCGGAAAACACTTTTGAATAATAACTGGCTAACTCTGGGCTGTTCGTATGATAAATGGCGCCACCATCAAAACCTGAAGAGTACTTCTTCGCTTGATCCACCATTTTCGTTTGCTCCGCCACTGACCAAGGCTTCGAACCAGCTGGGCTCGCGGGGTTTCGAATTGAGCTACTCCAGTCGTCTACGAACTTTGCTTCGATAGCTGTTTTTTTACCGCCTATAACAGCTACATCGTCTGCAACACCATTTACAATCTTCCCATCTACTACTGTTCTGAATTGACGTTCCTCAAATGCAGTAGTACCGCCATACATCCCACGCACACCACTTTCATAGCTCTGCGCCTTGTCGATGGCCCGACTACCACTCACAACAATAGGATTGGTTGTTTCCAGCGCCTTGCCTGCGCCTTTTGCACC
>NZ_QGGS01000046.1:0-5508 GCF_003148705.1 Pseudomonas sp. OV226
CTGTAGAATTCGCCTCCCGCTACCGAGTGATCGGAAGCGCAAGTGGTTGAAGTTGTTAAAGATTTCCAAGCGAAACTTTGAAAACTTCTGAAAATAACCACTTGACAGCAACAGAGGCTGCTGTAGAATGCGCGCCTCGGTTGAGACGAAAGATCTTAACCAACCGCTCTTTAACAACTGAATCAAGCAATTCGTGTGGGTGCTTGTGGAGTCAGACTGATAGTCAACAAGATTATCAGCATCACAAGTTACTCCGCGAGAAATCAAAGATGTAACCAACGATTGCTGAGCCAAGTTTAGGGTTTCTTAAAAACCCAAAGATGTTTGAACTGAAGAGTTTGATCATGGCTCAGATTGAACGCTGGCGGCAGGCCTAACACATGCAAGTCGAGCGGTAGAGAGAAGCTTGCTTCTCTTGAGAGCGGCGGACGGGTGAGTAATGCCTAGGAATCTGCCTGGTAGTGGGGGATAACGTTCGGAAACGGACGCTAATACCGCATACGTCCTACGGGAGAAAGCAGGGGACCTTCGGGCCTTGCGCTATCAGATGAGCCTAGGTCGGATTAGCTAGTTGGTGAGGTAATGGCTCACCAAGGCGACGATCCGTAACTGGTCTGAGAGGATGATCAGTCACACTGGAACTGAGACACGGTCCAGACTCCTACGGGAGGCAGCAGTGGGGAATATTGGACAATGGGCGAAAGCCTGATCCAGCCATGCCGCGTGTGTGAAGAAGGTCTTCGGATTGTAAAGCACTTTAAGTTGGGAGGAAGGGTTGTAACCTAATACGTTGCAATTTTGACGTTACCGACAGAATAAGCACCGGCTAACTCTGTGCCAGCAGCCGCGGTAATACAGAGGGTGCAAGCGTTAATCGGAATTACTGGGCGTAAAGCGCGCGTAGGTGGTTCGTTAAGTTGGATGTGAAATCCCCGGGCTCAACCTGGGAACTGCATTCAAAACTGTCGAGCTAGAGTATGGTAGAGGGTGGTGGAATTTCCTGTGTAGCGGTGAAATGCGTAGATATAGGAAGGAACACCAGTGGCGAAGGCGACCACCTGGACTGATACTGACACTGAGGTGCGAAAGCGTGGGGAGCAAACAGGATTAGATACCCTGGTAGTCCACGCCGTAAACGATGTCAACTAGCCGTTGGGAGCCTTGAGCTCTTAGTGGCGCAGCTAACGCATTAAGTTGACCGCCTGGGGAGTACGGCCGCAAGGTTAAAACTCAAATGAATTGACGGGGGCCCGCACAAGCGGTGGAGCATGTGGTTTAATTCGAAGCAACGCGAAGAACCTTACCAGGCCTTGACATCCAATGAACTTTCCAGAGATGGATCGGTGCCTTCGGGAACATTGAGACAGGTGCTGCATGGCTGTCGTCAGCTCGTGTCGTGAGATGTTGGGTTAAGTCCCGTAACGAGCGCAACCCTTGTCCTTAGTTACCAGCACGTAATGGTGGGCACTCTAAGGAGACTGCCGGTGACAAACCGGAGGAAGGTGGGGATGACGTCAAGTCATCATGGCCCTTACGGCCTGGGCTACACACGTGCTACAATGGTCGGTACAGAGGGTTGCCAAGCCGCGAGGTGGAGCTAATCCCATAAAACCGATCGTAGTCCGGATCGCAGTCTGCAACTCGACTGCGTGAAGTCGGAATCGCTAGTAATCGCGAATCAGAATGTCGCGGTGAATACGTTCCCGGGCCTTGTACACACCGCCCGTCACACCATGGGAGTGGGTTGCACCAGAAGTAGCTAGTCTAACCTTCGGGAGGACGGTTACCACGGTGTGATTCATGACTGGGGTGAAGTCGTAACAAGGTAGCCGTAGGGGAACCTGCGGCTGGATCACCTCCTTAATCGACGACATCAGCTGCTCCATAAGTTCCCACACGAATTGCTTGATTCATTGAAGAAGACGAAAGAAGCAGCCCGAAATTGGGTCTGTAGCTCAGTTGGTTAGAGCGCACCCCTGATAAGGGTGAGGTCGGCAGTTCGAATCTGCCCAGACCCACCAATTTTGTGTGGGAAACGCCTGTAGAAATACGGGGCCATAGCTCAGCTGGGAGAGCGCCTGCCTTGCACGCAGGAGGTCAACGGTTCGATCCCGTTTGGCTCCACCACTACTGCTTCTGAAGTTTGAAAGCTTAGAAATGAGCATTCCATCGAGAGATGGTGAATGTTGATTTCTAGTCTTTGACTAGTTCGTTCTTTAAAAATTTGGGTATGTGATAGAAAGATAGACTGAACGTTACTTTCACTGGTAACGGATCAGGCTAAGGTAAAATTTGTGAGTTGCTCTTAATTGAGTATTATCGAATTTTCGGCGAATGTCGTCTTCACAGTATAACCAGATTGCTTGGGGTTATATGGTCAAGTGAAGAAGCGCATACGGTGGATGCCTTGGCAGTCAGAGGCGATGAAAGACGTGGTAGCCTGCGAAAAGCTTCGGGGAGTCGGCAAACAGACTTTGATCCGGAGATGTCTGAATGGGGGAACCCAGCCATCATAAGATGGTTATCTTGTACTGAATACATAGGTGCAAGAGGCGAACCAGGGGAACTGAAACATCTAAGTACCCTGAGGAAAAGAAATCAACCGAGATTCCCTTAGTAGTGGCGAGCGAACGGGGACTAGCCCTTAAGTGGCTTTGAGATTAGCGGAACGCTCTGGAAAGTGCGGCCATAGTGGGTGATAGCCCTGTACGCGAAAATCTCTTGGTCATGAAATCGAGTAGGACGGAGCACGAGAAACTTTGTCTGAATATGGGGGGACCATCCTCCAAGGCTAAATACTACTGACTGACCGATAGTGAACTAGTACCGTGAGGGAAAGGCGAAAAGAACCCCGGAGAGGGGAGTGAAATAGATCCTGAAACCGTATGCGTACAAGCAGTGGGAGCCCACTTTGTTGGGTGACTGCGTACCTTTTGTATAATGGGTCAGCGACTTATTTTCAGTGGCGAGCTTAACCGAATAGGGGAGGCGTAGCGAAAGCGAGTCTTAATAGGGCGTCTAGTCGCTGGGAATAGACCCGAAACCGGGCGATCTATCCATGGGCAGGTTGAAGGTTGGGTAACACTAACTGGAGGACCGAACCGACTACCGTTGAAAAGTTAGCGGATGACCTGTGGATCGGAGTGAAAGGCTAATCAAGCTCGGAGATAGCTGGTTCTCCTCGAAAGCTATTTAGGTAGCGCCTCATGTATCACTGTAGGGGGTAGAGCACTGTTTCGGCTAGGGGGTCATCCCGACTTACCAAACCGATGCAAACTCCGAATACCTACAAGTGCCGAGCATGGGAGACACACGGCGGGTGCTAACGTCCGTCGTGAAAAGGGAAACAACCCAGACCGTCAGCTAAGGTCCCAAAGTTATGGTTAAGTGGGAAACGATGTGGGAAGGCTTAGACAGCTAGGAGGTTGGCTTAGAAGCAGCCACCCTTTAAAGAAAGCGTAATAGCTCACTAGTCGAGTCGGCCTGCGCGGAAGATGTAACGGGGCTCAAACCATACACCGAAGCTACGGGTATCACTTAGGTGATGCGGTAGAGGAGCGTTCTGTAAGCCTGTGAAGGTGAGTTGAGAAGCTTGCTGGAGGTATCAGAAGTGCGAATGCTGACATGAGTAACGACAATGGGTGTGAAAAACACCCACGCCGAAAGACCAAGGTTTCCTGCGCAACGTTAATCGACGCAGGGTTAGTCGGTCCCTAAGGCGAGGCTGAAAAGCGTAGTCGATGGAAAACAGGTTAATATTCCTGTACTTCTGGTTATTGCGATGGAGGGACGGAGAAGGCTAGGCCAGCTTGGCGTTGGTTGTCCAAGTTTAAGGTGGTAGGCTGGAATCTTAGGTAAATCCGGGATTCTAAGGCCGAGAGCTGATGACGAGTGTACTTTTAGTACACGAAGTGGTTGATGCCATGCTTCCAAGAAAAGCTTCTAAGCTTCAGGTAACCAGGAACCGTACCCCAAACCGACACAGGTGGTTGGGTAGAGAATACCAAGGCGCTTGAGAGAACTCGGGTGAAGGAACTAGGCAAAATGGCACCGTAACTTCGGGAGAAGGTGCGCCGGTGAGGGTGAAGCATTTACTGCGTAAGCCCATGCCGGTCGAAGATACCAGGCCGCTGCGACTGTTTATTAAAAACACAGCACTCTGCAAACACGAAAGTGGACGTATAGGGTGTGACGCCTGCCCGGTGCCGGAAGGTTAATTGATGGGGTTAGCTAACGCGAAGCTCTTGATCGAAGCCCCGGTAAACGGCGGCCGTAACTATAACGGTCCTAAGGTAGCGAAATTCCTTGTCGGGTAAGTTCCGACCTGCACGAATGGCGTAACGATGGCGGCGCTGTCTCCACCCGAGACTCAGTGAAATTGAAATCGCTGTGAAGATGCAGTGTATCCGCGGCTAGACGGAAAGACCCCGTGAACCTTTACTATAGCTTTGCACTGGACTTTGAATTTGCTTGTGTAGGATAGGTGGGAGGCTTTGAAGCGTGGACGCCAGTTCGCGTGGAGCCAACCTTGAAATACCACCCTGGCAACTTTGAGGTTCTAACTCAGGTCCGTTATCCGGATCGAGGACAGTGTATGGTGGGTAGTTTGACTGGGGCGGTCTCCTCCTAAAGAGTAACGGAGGAGTACGAAGGTGCGCTCAGACCGGTCGGAAATCGGTCGTAGAGTATAAAGGCAAAAGCGCGCTTGACTGCGAGACAGACACGTCGAGCAGGTACGAAAGTAGGTCTTAGTGATCCGGTGGTTCTGTATGGAAGGGCCATCGCTCAACGGATAAAAGGTACTCCGGGGATAACAGGCTGATACCGCCCAAGAGTTCATATCGACGGCGGTGTTTGGCACCTCGATGTCGGCTCATCACATCCTGGGGCTGAAGCCGGTCCCAAGGGTATGGCTGTTCGCCATTTAAAGTGGTACGCGAGCTGGGTTTAGAACGTCGTGAGACAGTTCGGTCCCTATCTGCCGTGGACGTTTGAGATTTGAGAGGGGCTGCTCCTAGTACGAGAGGACCGGAGTGGACGAACCTCTGGTGTTCCGGTTGTCACGCCAGTGGCATTGCCGGGTAGCTATGTTCGGAATAGATAACCGCTGAAAGCATCTAAGCGGGAAACTAGCCTCAAGATGAGATCTCACTGGGACCTTGAGTCCCCTGAAGGGCCGTCGAAGACTACGACGTTGATAGGTTGGGTGTGTAAGCGCTGTGAGGCGTTGAGCTAACCAATACTAATTGCCCGTGAGGCTTGACCATATAACACCCAAGCAATTTGACTACTCGAGAGAGCATCAGATTGCGGTGTGTGAAGACGATACATTGTCGAAAATTCGAAACACACAAATCTATTACATACCCATTCGCTGGAGCGTGATCTTGCAAGAGAGCACGACCTGGCTACCGAATTTCTTGACGACCATAGAGCATTGGAACCACCTGATCCCATCCCGAACTCAGCAGTGAAACGATGCATCGCCGATGGTAGTGTGGGGTTTCC
>NZ_QGGS01000047.1:0-5159 GCF_003148705.1 Pseudomonas sp. OV226
TTCAACAACCAGAACGGCACCCTGGAAAGCGCCAACACCGACCTGGTGCTCGCCACCGGCAATCTGCTCAACGCCAATGGCACGCTGCTGCACGTTGGTACCGGCACCTTGAACATCGACACTCGCCAAGCCATGGCGGCGGGGGGCAGTCTGGTCACGCGCGGGGCGCTTAGCCTCAGCGGCAACGGCTTGACCAACCGCAGCGTGATTCAGGCCGGGCGCCTGAGCCTCAACCTCACCAATTTTAGCCAAACTGCCGACGGTCAGTTGCTCGCCTCGGACAGCCTCGTGGGTACCGGGTCCAACTGGACCAACGACGGCCTGATCGCCAGTGACGGCAGCATCAACCTGACCTTGGGCGGCCTTTACACCGGCAACGGGCGCCTGAGTGCGGCGGGTGAGCTGACCCTGAGCAGCGATCAGGTATTACTGAGCAACACCGCCAGCATCGCCGGAGGCGGCACGACCCGCCTTAATGTCGGGGGGGCGTTGATCAACTACGGTCGTTTGACCTCCAGTGGCGACCTGATCCTCAATGCCGGCAGTGTCGCCAACTACGGGACTCTGGGCAGCGCGCAAGCGCTCACTGTCACCACTGCGTCGTTGCTCAACGACCACGGGCTGATTTTCAGCGGCGGCGACATGTCGTTGCGTGTGGGTGATTTCACCAACAGTTACGCCGACGTCTACAGCCTGGCCAAGTTGAGCATTGACCGCGACGGTGGCGGAGGTTGGGCCAACAGCATTCTCAACAGTTCGTCGTCGATCCAAAGCGACGGCGCCATGAGCCTCGCTGCCAGCACGATTCAAAATATCCGGGCGCTACTCACGGTCGATAACGCCGGGATTTACACGGCCAAGGCCTACGAAATCACCTGCATCGAAACCGTCAACGCCGGCGATTGCAGCGGCAAACAAAACCACGCCTGGGAGATCGTGACCCGCGAAAAGCTGGACGTGACCGCCGCCAGCGCGGCCTCCAGCATCACCGCCGGTGGCAACCTAAATTTGGCAGGCGGTGATTTGCTCAATGCCAGCAGCACCATCGCCACCAGCGGCAATTTGACCGCCGCGCTCAACAACCTGACCAACAGCGGCGTCGAAACCAGCGACACCGAGTACACACGCCAATTCATGAGCGAGCGGACCAACAACGCCAGCAACCTGTACAACGCCGCCGAAGGGATCAGCGATCAGTACTGGTATCAAAGCGCTCACTACAACCCCAACAACCTGGGTGGCATTGATGCGGCAATCGCCAACTTTATCGCCATGACAGAGCGCGAGCTCACCGAATTCAACACCACGACCAAACTCTCGACGGGCGACCAATCCTATGCGGCGGTGATTCAAGCGGCAGGCGCGGTCAACATCAGCACGCAGAACAATTTCGACAACAGCACCGTCCGCGCCGGGTATACCTATGTCGGCAGCGGTGCTACGACCAATACCGATACGGCGGGCAGCGCTTATTCCACCCGCGTCTCGCTCAATCAGCAACTGCCTCCGGACTTGGCGCAACAGCAGGTCAATCCGACGACGCTGCCGGGCTTCAGCCTGCCCACCGGGCAAAACGGTTTGTTCCGCTTGAGTGGGCAGGATAGCTCGACTGGAAATACCGGTCCCCAGAGCTGGACCCTGGGCGGCGCCAGCCTGCTGACCGGTCAACACCAGAATGTCGGCACCAGTGTGGCGCGGGTACGCGGTGTGCCCACCAGCAGTGGCGGTTCCCACCCGCAGAAGTACCTGATCGAAACCAACCCCGTCCTCACCGACCTCAAGCAATTTATGAGCTCGGACTACCTGCTCGGCGCCCTCGGTTACGACCCCGACCAAAGCGCCCGACGCCTGGGCGATGGCTTCTATGAGCAACGGCTGATTCAACAGGCCATCGTCGCCAGAACCGGCCAGCGCTTTATGGACGGCATGACGTCCGATGAGGCGCAGTTCCGCTATCTGATGGACAACGCCATCGCCAGCAAGGATGCGCTGAATCTGTCGGTCGGCATCAGCCTCACCGCCGAACAGGTCGCGGCCCTGACCCATGACATTGTCTGGCTGGAAAGCGAAGTGATCGACGGCCAGACCGTGCTGGTGCCCGTGTTGTACCTGGGCAACGCCAACAATCGTTTGGCGCCCAACGGCTCACTGATCCAGGGCAGTGACGTGACCCTGATCGCCGGCAACAACCTGAACAATGCTGGGACCCTCAAAGCCACCAACGGCCTGTCTGCTGCTGCCGGCAACAACCTGCTCAATAGTGGTCTGATCAATGCCGGTGGGCGACTCGACCTGTTGGCCGGCAACGACCTGACCAACAAGGCCGGTGGCATCATCGCCGGGCGCGATGTCAGCGTCAGCACGATCAGCGGCGACGTGATCAACGAACGCACCGTCACCTCGCATCAGAGCAGCGGCAACGGTTACAGCCAGCAACGTGACTTCGTTGACAGCGCTGGCCGCATCGAAGCGGCGAACGATCTGACCATCAGCGCCGGGCGCGACTTCAACAACAGCGGTGGTGTGCTGCAAAGCGGTCGCGATCTCAGCATCGGGGCCGGTCGTGACGTCAACATCACCTCCGCCGCACAAGTGGTCAGTAACGACCATGGCGTCGATCTCAACGACTCCAGTATCAAGCACTACGGCGCCGAGGTCACGGCGGGGCAGAACCTGAGTATCCAGGCCGGGCGTGACCTGACCGTGATCGGCAGTCAACTCAATGCGGGCGGCAATGCAGCCCTCGATGCAGGCAACGACCTGACCCTTGCCTCTTCGGCGGACGAGCAACACAGCTACAGCAAAACCAAAAAAGTCACGGAACAGGAAGATCACGTTCACCAGAACGGCAGCGGCGTGAAGGTCGGGGGCAACGTGACGCTCAATGCCGGCAACGACCTGACGCTGATCTCCAGCAATGTCGAGGCCGGTGGCGAAGCCTACCTGTCCGCCGGTAATCAGTTGGCACTGTTGGCCGCGCAGGACAGCGACTACACGCTGTACGACATGAAAAAGAAAGGGGGCTTTGGCGGCAGCAGCAAGACCAAACGTGACGAAGTCACCGATGTGAAAAACATCGGCAGCCAAATCAAGACTGGCGGTGACCTGACCCTGGTCAGTGGTGGCGATCAGCATTACCAGAACGCCAAGCTCGATAGCGGTAAGGACCTGACCCTCGACAGTGGCGGCAGCATCACTTTTGAGGCCGTGAAGGACTCGCATCAGGAGAGCCATGACAAGAGCAGCAGTAACGCGGCGTGGACCAGCATGGAAAGCAAAGGTCAGGTGGATGAAACACTACGCCAGAGCCAACTGACGGCCAAAGGTCAGACACTGATCCACGCGGTGGATGGCTTGCACATCGATGTCAAAGACATCAACCAACAAAGCGTCAGCCAGGCGATCGACGCCATGGTGCAAGCCGACCCGAGCATGGCCTGGTTGAAAGACGCGGAAGCGCGTAATGACGTGGATTGGCGTCAAGTTCAAGAGCTGCATGACAGTTGGGATGAAAGTCATTCCGGACTGGGCGCCCCGGCGATGCTCATCATCATTATTATCGTCACCTACTTCACCGCAGGTTTGGCCTCCGGTGCTCTGGGGTCCGCTGCGGGCGCAACCGCCGGCTCTACCTCGGCCATGTCAGCAGGCCTTGCAGCGACTGCCACCGAAGGGGCGGTGGCCGCAGGTTGGGCGAACGCGGCACTCACCGCGATCATCACATCGGCGGCCAGTACGGCCGCCGTTAGCACCATCAACAACAAAGGCAATATCGGTGCTGCGCTCGAAGAAACTTTCAGCATCGACAACCTGAAAAACTACATCGTGGCCGGGGGCACGGCCGGTCTTACCGCTGGTTTCTTCAATGACTGGACCAGCACCACGACCGGTACCGCGCCACCGTTGACCGACTCCACCAGTGGCGCATTGTCCAATACCGGCAAAGTCCTAGTGGCCGACCCTGGTGGCCTGAGTAGCCTGCAAGGTATCGGTCACTTCACTGAAAACCAGCTCCTGCAAAACTCCACGTCCGCTTTGCTCAACAAAGCCTTGGGGCGCGACGGTAGTCTGGGCGATGCCTTGCAAAACAGTTTGGTGAATGCGTTCACCGCCTATGGTTTCAACCTGGTGGGCGACACCGGATTGCCAAATGGTGAGCCGGCAAAAATTGCTTTGCACGCGCTCATGGGAGGCTTGGCTTCAGTCGCCGCTGGTGGTGATTTCAACACCGGAGCCTTGGCGGCAGGGGTCAATGAAGCGCTAGTTGGCGATTTGGCCTCCGCTTATGCCGGGATGTCGAAGGAGGATAGAGATCGGTTATTGCTGATGAACTCGCAATTGATAGGCGTACTGACGACCGCAGTTCAAGACCCAGATGCAGATATCGACAAACTGCAACTCGGGGCATCGATTGCACAAAGCGGCACGCAATATAACTACCTGAGTCACCAGGACGTGAAGGACTTGGAGAAAGCGCTTGGTGAGTGTCAAGCCCAAGGCAATTGCGACGCTGTAAAGGCGGAGTTTGCCCAGCGCGATGCGGCCAACACCGCGCGACTCAACAACTGCTGGGCGACAGGTGATTGCGCACAAATTCGGGCTGAAATTGAGGAAGGCTCTAAGGACCTGTACGCGCTTTCTCAACACGACGACTCGGGTCTCGCGGATCATTTCGGACATAGCAATTCCAGCGACTGGCTCAATGCCAACACACGAACGAGCCTTGACCACCTTCCCCAAGGCGACCCGGCCAATGCAGTGAAGGCGTTGGCGGCAGCGGGGCTCATTGTTCTGGGGCCAGAAGCGATTGCCCTACTGGCTGGATTGGCCGAAGCCGGGGCGACCACCTGCGCAGCCAACCCGGTACTTTGCGCGAACGAAGTGGGGATCTGGATTGGTGATTTAGGGATGTCGGAAGCACTCCCTGTAGGGCTTGGAGCCGCAGCGGGAGGATTGACGGCCAAGGAGTTGAGCGATCTTCGCGGTTTGATGGAGATCGAAACGAAAACAGGGGCTAAACTAACCGCTGATGAGATTGCGGCAGTTGTTAGGCCGACAGCCCCGGGTGCAAAAGGCGCAGGCAAGGCGCTGGAAACAACCAATCCTATTGTTGTGAGTGGTAGTCGGGCCATCGACAAGGCGCAGAGCTATGAAAGTGG
>NZ_QGGS01000048.1:0-4820 GCF_003148705.1 Pseudomonas sp. OV226
GTATCTGACGCCGGATCCGATCAAGCTTGCGGGTGGGTTGAACAACTACCAGTACGTGCCTAACCCTACGGGGTGGGTGGATCCGTTGGGGTTGAATGGAGAATGCCCAGGGCAAAAGAAATGGACGCGTACTGACAAAGACATGGGTTCTCGTAGAGCGGCATTTAGAGAAGCGAAACGCGATGCCAGAATTCCTATGGCAGCCGATCCAATTGAGGTAAAAAGGGTCCCTCTTACCAAAGAGGGTGAATTCGGTATTGGAAAACAAAACGTATTGGACTCAGAAGGCAATATGGTTTATGCCCGAGAGTATCATTACCAGAATATGGATAATGAGCGAGTGGTAATTCAGGAACACTCCTATGGACATACCGATTACCCATCGGATCACTCCTCTTACAAACCGCACCTTAATGTAAGGGAGTATGATCCGACCACTGGCAATGGACACCGAAATACTACCTTCCACCTTAGAAAGGTTGCCGGACACTATACTTTTGAATGAGCAAATAAAAATGTGGACATCTTTAATTTCAAACAAAAAACAGTGGGAATCCATTTTCGGAGTCAATTACACCCCAAAAAAACTTAAAATTTCTTACGCGATTTTTAAGGACAACTCCATAACACTTACATTATACAACGCAATAGAAGGGAACGAAGCCCCTGACAAATGGCTAAAGAACGGATATAACGAATATGAATTCGAACTGCTACTTAACAATGTAACCAATGTCAATATCACCAATTTTAGTTTTTATGGCGCTTTAGATTTAACCATCATTAAAAATAGCACCGACAACGATATTCAGATAGAAATCAACAATTTTTGCAAAATCGAGTGCAAGGCACAAAGCATATCGGCAATTAACATCAAGGCTTATCACAATGATGGCTCTGTATGACTAACAAAAAAAACAAAGAGAACGGATTTATTTTCAACGAAAGAAAATCAATCCACCATCTTTTCATACGATAAAAACTCCAATGCTGACAAGTTCACAAAAGAGCATCATTCATAACTGCATGCTGGATCTTAGGGACTCTTTATCCCTGTGCAACCCCAGCTTCTTGCCTTTAGCACTAGATAGTCTTCTTAACTCAAAAGGCTTTGGCATAGAAATGTCTGGCATCTATATCGGCACTGACAGCGACCAAGAGAACATTCCTGATTATTTGCAAGAGGGCATTTCATTTGAATTCATGGATGACCATGTGACGCTATCAATTAACGACGGAATTTTGTATATAATTGACTGGTTCAAAAAAAATACCCCCCTCGACGAGGGTGTAATTTCAAAGTACAAAAACCTGGAGAAATATTAAAACAGCATTGAAAATTATAATTTGATTCCCGTCACCTCGGCCCTTTGCTCTTTTCTTCGTCAAAAATCAGATTGGACCCACGGAGTAAAAATGAAAAATCAGGTATAAAACCTGTCCAACCCGCAAACTAGGGAAGACTGATCATCACCGATGATATCCCTTTATTTCTTTGAGGGACAAAAATGAAAAATCAACAAATCATCCCGCGAAAAGTTTGGTGGGGGCTAGAAGCGAAGTCTTATACAGAAATCACGCAAGAACTCCCTACAAAGGACGAATCCTTACGGAAATGGATACAACGACGCCGGACGTTTGATTGCGGTTGTACCTCCAGAAGATGAACCGACTCGCTACAACTACTACGATGGCCAACTCATCGATGTGCAACGCGGCAGAGCTCGCTGGAAGTACGAGCGCAACCGTCAGGGCGATATCACCCAGCAAACCGACCCCCATGGAAACGAAACCGACTACAGCTACGACCGTCAGGGTCGCCTGTTGGAAATTCGTCATCCTGATGGCAGCCGCCATCAATTGGGCTGGAACAACCTCGGTCAATTGCTGGAAGAACGCCTGCCCGACGGCGGCCAGCGCAAATACCGCTATGACGCACTGGGTCGGCAGATTACTCGTCAGGAAGAAACCGGCGCGATCACCCACTACCAGTGGGATGCTGTCGGCCGTCTGACGCAAGTCACCCTGCCCGGTGGCGCCACCCGTGCGTTCACCTACAACCCTTATGGTCGTATCACCGCCGAACGCGATGAGCTAGGCCGCGTGACTCGCTACGAGTACGCCGATGGTCTGCACCTGGTCAGCCGCCGGATCAATCCGGACGGTAGCCAGTTGCGTTATCGCTACGACAACTCGAGATTACTGCTGACAGAGATCGAGAACGAACGTGGCGAGCACTACCATCTTGACTACCACACTAACGGCCTGATCCAGCAGGAAACCGGTTTCGACGGGCGCCGCACCGCCTATGAATACGACCTCAACGGCCAACTGCTGAAGAAAACCGAGTTCGGCGACGACGGCAGTGAACTTATCACTGAATATCAGCGCGACGCTGCTGGCCGTTTACTGGTCAAAACCCTGGCCGATGGCGAGGAGATCCACTACAGCTATGACGCCCTTGGCCGTCTGGTCAACGTCGATGACGGCAACTGGCCGCTGGCGTATGAATACGACCTACAAGACCGCCTGATCACCGAACACCAAGGCTGGGGCACCCTACGCTACGAGTACGACAGCGTTGGACAACTCAGCCACTGCCGCCTCCCGGACGGCAGCAAGCTCGATTACCAACACCAGCGCGGCGGCCAACTAAGCAGCATCGACCTCAACGGCTCGCGCCTGACCACCCATCAGTTCAACGCCGGCCTCGAGCAAAAACGCCAACAAGGCCTGCTACTCAGTGAGTATCAGTACGACGAACAAGGCCGTCTGCAAGCACACAGCGTCAGCCAAGAAGATAGAAACCTGTTCCACCGTCGCTACGCCTACGACGCCAACGGCAACCTCGCTGGCATCGACGACAGTCGCAAAGGCAATCGCAGCTACCACTACGACCCGCTCGACCGCCTGATCAACGTCCGTGGCAGCACCCCGGAAAGCTTCGCCCATGACCCGGCCGGCAACTTGCTGGGTCAAGGCGACCAACCCACCGCAAACCTGGCCAACGTCAAAGGCAACCGCCTGCTCATGCAAGGCGACCGCCATTACGACTACGACGCCTACGGCAACTTGATCCGCGAGCGTCGCGGCACCGGACAAAAACTCGTCACCGAATACCGTTACGACTGCCAGCACCGTTTGATTGGTGCCAGCCTGCCGGGGGGTAGCGTTGCGACCTATAAATACGACGCCTTCGGCCGCCGCATCGAAAAAATCGTCGACGGAAGTACCACCGAATTCCTGTGGCAAGGCGAACGCCTCGTCGCCGAAAGCGCTGACAACCGTTATCGCACTTACGTTTATGAACCGGGTAGTTTCCGTCCGCTGGTGATGCTGGATGGCGAAGGTCCACTGAAGGCGACGCCGTTTTACTATCAGCTCGATCATCTGGGGACGCCGCAAGAGCTCACCGACTACAGCGGCGAGATCATGTGGTCTGCCAAGTACCGCGCTTATGGCAACCTCGTCGCACTCGATGTTGCCGAAATTGAAAACCCGCTGCGGTTTCAGGGGCAGTACTTCGATGCGGAGACGGGCTTACACTACAACCGGCATCGCTACTACAATCCGGGGACCGGGCGGTATCTGACGCCGGATCCGATCAAGCTTGCGGGTGGGTTGAATAACTACCAGTACGTGCCTAACCCTACGGGGTGGGTGGATCCGTTGGGGTTGAATGGATGTCCAGGGGCCGGGAGCAATCCTGATTCGAAAAATCCCGCCGACAAAGCTAAAGTTGAGACTAAGGAGCCGCCAACCCCGGAGGTTACTTGGTCAAGCCCTTCAGTTAAAAGAGCCTCCGATCAGCTTGATCGCGGGGCGAAAGATGTAACGGTTAACAGCAGAGGAGAGGCTGAGGAGCTATTTAGAGGGAAATACGTAGGTGAAGGCTATAGAAACGCCGAAGAATTTAACTCCGTGACCGCCAAAGACTACTTTGTAACTCCCGAAGGGAAAGAGTCATACTACCACTGGGACGACACACCCGTTTCCAACATCGAAACCAGAAAAGTATACATGGCGAATCACAGCCCTACTGACCCCCATGCCGCCTTGCCACATTTGCAACTACATCCAAAAGACGGCAAAGTAATCCGTATCTACTGGCCAAATCAATTTGAGGGGCAAAAATGAACGAGCAGAAAACAATCCCACGAAGTGTTTGGTACGGTCTCGACGGCAAAAGCTACGACTCAATTGCGCAAGAATTGAACTCTGAAGACCCACTGTCGCGTAAATGGGCCGCGATATATGCAATTTACAAATATAAATTTCTAACGAACGATCCTTTTCGATACTATGACTTTATAAACAATTCAAAAAACTCTCGGTACGCGATCATAATATTTTCAGTACCTATTGAGACACTCGAAACTAGCGACGGCATAGATGACCGCGACATAAATATAGAAAATTTTGAAGAGTTGAATTCAGAAGAAGAAATAAATAGCTTTTTGAAAAACAACCAAGTCAACCCAGAGTTGTTCACAGCTCCATGGCGTTGTGACTATCCACTTTAACTCACCAAAAACAGGCCAGCAAAACAATAAAGCAACAATAAAGGGGACGGATTTATTTTCAGCGAAAGAAAATAAATCCGTCCCCTTTTCACTTACGCCTACGACACCAACGGCAACCTCGCCGGCATCGACGACAGCCGCAAAGGCAATCGCAGCTACCACTACGACCCGCTCGATCGCCTGATCAACGTCCGTGGCACCGCCCCGGAAAGCTTCGCCCACGACCCTGCGGGCAACTTGCTGGGCCAAGGTGACCAAGCCAGCGCAAACCTGGCCAACGTCAAAGGCAACCGCCTA
>NZ_QGGS01000049.1:0-4799 GCF_003148705.1 Pseudomonas sp. OV226
GGAGCGTAGAGCACGTTCAGGCCATGCTCCTCAGTGGGGTTGTGCTCTTTTTGACTATCGAAACGAATCTTCATGAGCCTCTCACCGTTTGGGGAAGTCTCGCCAGGCTTGCCAATCGATACCGGCAACGCCCTGAGGTTGTAGCTGGTCACGCCACTTCGCTACCTGGCGTTGTAATTGTTCAGCGGAGGCGCCTGCCCAGCTTTCGGTGGATGGCAACTGCGGTTCGGTGCTCTGAGCCAGGCGAAATTGCAGATCAGGCCAACGTTGCGCTATCTCCCCTGCCAATTGCGCACTGCGTTGCGGGTTACGGGTGTAAATCATCAGGCTGACTTGACGTACCCCGATTGCTGGCAGAGCACAAGGCACACAGGGGTGCCCGGCCTGAGCCGCAACGAACCAGCGAGGGTGGCTCGATATTGCTACCGGCCACTGGCTTGCCACTGTTGCCGCACGTAACGTGTCGAGCCAGTCTTTCAGGCGTTGATCGGGGACCGGCATGCCCAACTGTTCGACTTCGAGATCCAGGTGAAGGCTGGTAAACGGTAATCCATCAAGCTTGCCCAATAATTCCGTCAGTTGCTTGCGGTGCTGCGGTTCAATCCAGCTTGGGTCGCCGAGAAGCAGACTCACTTGCAGACCGCTACGTGCAGCATCCTGGAGCAATTGCTCAAGCCGCTGGCGGGTCGCCGACAGATTGGCCACCTGGACGGCGTTGAGGCCGAGATAGATTTTCTGCATCCCGGCTTTGCGTAATGCTTGCAGTTCCGCCTGACGACGCACTGGATCCAGCAACGCTTCGCTGTTCCAGACATAGGTGGCCTGAAGCCATTTTTCTGGCTCGACTGGAACATTTTTACGCCGCACCGCAGAGGTTGAGGTAGCAGCAATCGCAGCGGGTTGCGGCTTGATCATCGGCCACCACTCCAATCGTTCATCACCCAACAACGCAGCAAATTGTGGGCTGTCTTCGGTGAAGAGATTCAACTCGGCCTGACGCAACCAGGCGGCATGCCACGCCGCAATCAATTCAAATCCTGACTGGAAATAAACGCGCTCGGCGGTCAATAGGGCAGTGAGGTTTCCATTCGCGTCCAGCGTGCTCCGAGCCTTTTCCTCATCAAGAGCCAACGCAGCGGTATGCCATTGCTGGCTGCGCTGCGTGATCGACGCTTGCGCAGTGTTTTGGGCACGCAATGCCTTGCTCAGCTCCAGACCCAACGCACGTTGTTCGGCCTCGACACGGTCGCTCGCCGCTTCGTAGCGTGCGTCGGCAACTTGTTGGCGAGCCCGCGTATTGCCGACCAAGTCGAAAGGCGTAGAAAAATAGAGGCTGGCCACCAAGCCGCTGCCCGCTTTATCCGAATCGCTGCGATACTCCCGAGTGCTGGCCAGCGCAACATCGGAATCAATAGACGAATACCAGGGGTTTTCTCGCTCTTTGTCGGCCAAATCACGAAGGCTTTGTTTTTCCGTGACCCTTGGATGCTGATTCAACAGCGCCTGCCATTGAACCAATGGTTGTGGTTGTGGCGCGAGAGGCTCGGCTACCGCTTGGGCGCCTGCTGGCAACCCGCTCATGCTGATGCTAGCCAAATCTTCGCGTACGTCTACTTCGATTTTGGTCAGCGCCTTGCATCGGGTTGAAAGCCCTTCCCACTCATCCAACTGCAACTGACCTTCGGAAGTGCGTGACAAACCTTTTTCCATACGCAGGCGAATCGCCTGATCAGCCTTCTTGGCCGTTGGAATGAGCGCATCACAAAAAGCGACTTCCTGTTGCACACGCCACCAGTCAGCGTAAGCACTACGCAAAGCCAGACGCTGGCTTGCAACCTCCAAAGCAACGCGCGATTGCTGTCGTTGGCGTTCGTACTGATTAGCTTGCAGTAGGTCGAGCTGACGCTTAAGGCTACCCAACAGAGGATGGCGTACACCAAGACTCAAATTTCGACCGAAATAATCATCGCGGACGTCAGGGGTGACCAACTCTTCAAAACGCCCCGCGCCAGCACCGGCGAACACTTGCCATCCCGCCCGGTCCTGGTGAAGCCTGGCTTCTGCGTCGAGGGCTCGAAGGTCAGCCTGGCCTGCACGAAGCAGAGGATCTGATTGTTGCTTATCTATCAATTCTTGAAGTGTCAGCGATTGAGCCAGCAACGAAGTACATGACAGCGATAAAGTTAGAGCCAAAAGTACCGATCGCATCTTAAAACCTTGTGGCTTTTCTCAAGACCCACCATGGCGCCATGCCGCTTTCCTCATGGCCACGACGGAACATCTCGTTGAGCATGGCGACTGCACTCCAGCAGCGCATGAGCAACATGAATAGCGGATAAATCGGCACTAGCAACCCTAAGCGCAGGTCCTGCCGAGGTCGATCGGAAACTATTAACAGCAAGGCCCCGAACAATATTGCGGTGATCGTCAAATACAGCAGATAGACCAGAAACGACAAGATCAACAGCGTTGAGCCAGGCAGGATGAACAATGCCACCAAAGTGTAGCCAAAAATGATGAATGGCAGCACCAACTGAAAAAAGAAGCCACTGAGGAGCATCATCAAAAAGCTCCGCCAACCTAATAGAGTCGGATTAATACTGTGGCTGTGCTTGCGAACGTACAGAAAAAACAGGTCACCATCCCAGCGTAGCCTCTGCATGAGAAACTGCTTGAGCGTCGTTGGTGCATCGGTATGGCCGATGGCTTCAGGCTCAAATGGAATTCTTAAATCATGACGCCCGAAATAACTTTTGATGCGCAGTGTTATGTCGAGGTCTTCCGCTGTGTGAGTATCCCAGCCACCAATTTTTATAAGAAAACTGCGACGGAACGCGCCGAAAGCACCAGAAATGTTATTGACCAGATTCCACTCGGCCAAACCGATTTTCGACATATGGATCGAAAGCAAATATTCCAGCGCTTGCATCGCTGCGATCATGGAACTCCAGGCATTACGGACTCGCAAGCTGCCAGCCACCGCCGGCACAGCCGGGTCCTCAAAATGCCGCACAATGGCGCTGACCATGTTGTTGTCAAACGACGTGTCACCATCCAGGGCCATCACGATCTCACCGCTGGAATGGGCCAGACCGGCATTCAATGAAGACACTCGGCCACCACGTTGCCACTTGGCAATCGGACGAAGATGCCGCCGTGGATACAAAAGAGGGTCTACCCGAAAGTCCCGTACCGCATGCAGTGTAGGCTGGTTCAAGGTAGCGCCATCCACCACCGGTATCATCTCGATGTGTCCGGGATAGGTTTGTTCGCACAGGCTTAACAGCGTCTTCTGCACGTCCATCCCTTCGCTGTAACAGGTGATGATGCAAGACACTTTCGGTTGATAAAGGCTATGTTGTGGGCGGTGGGATTGCCGTCGCACGAACCAGCGCAAGACGCCCAGCAACACCAGCGTATTGAACGGCAGTTCAAGCAGCAGGAAAAACGGAAAGAGCATATAAAACAATCGTCTCAAACCGCCGGGGCCCGACAGTTGATTGAGAATTTCCTGAGTCTGATCAAAGAGTGGATACATCGCAGCCTCAAGCCAGTTCGCTGGCGAGACGGGCCAGCAACAATTCGCCGTCCTCTTGTTCAAGCAGATCCTGCGGCGCAGTGAAGCTGACGACACGAAGAGATATCTGGCTGACTTCAGGTCCCGAGAACAACTCGGCGACCTGCTCCAAACGTCGTTTGACACTCACTAGTCCCTCGGCCCCGGTATTCGGGAGCATGAGCCAGAGAAACTCTTCCGAGCTTCGAGAGCAACGATCGGTTTCCCTGACGGTTTCCTGCAAACGATCGACCAGACTGTCGACGAAGGCATGCCCGCGGTGCTCGCCAAGTCGAAGCAGGGTATCGGTCAAGTTGACGAAGCGCAGACCAATCAGTGAAAAATCCGGCAGTTTATAGCGGCGTACGATCTGAATTTGCCACGTGAGCAGCTCATAGAAATCCTTGCCGCCCAGTAAGTTGAGTCGACCAAAGTGATTGACCCCACCCTGCTCATTGCTGAAGCCTTGGCGGCAGCGCAAACGTCCTGCTTCAGTCAAGCGGTAGTGCCGGATTTCGCGTACCCGCAACTTGTCGGGTGTGTGCGCCAAGACACAATCCAGGCAGCGCGCTTGAACATCGGCGTCAACGAAAAAAGCCTGACATGACCGGCAGCGGTAATTCTCCAGCGGTCGATCATAGTCGCTGCCAATGTGTCGCAATCGGTTCAGACAGTTAGGGCAAAGTAACATCCCGTCTTTCAGAAAGTTCTCTTGGGCACCCACATGGCCGCAGGTAAAGCAGTGCAGTGAAGGCTGACGGGAAATGTCCAGGGCCTGACATTCGGGGCATACATCAACATAGTTCAAACGGCCCGAACCGCAGCTTGAACAGAGTCGGACGCGATCGACCAGTACCCCCTCTTCAAGCCAGTCCTGCTCGGCCATCAGTGTCAGCCAGACGAAGGTATTGACCTGTTCGTCCTCGGCCAAAACCTCCAGCAATGGGTAGCGATAATGCTGAGGCACCTCTGGATCGCGCAGCGCGTGCACTTCTGCGCTGGAGCGAAACCACAACCACGAAAGCACCCGGCTTTCAAATCGATCAGACGCCCCTGCGCTATCAAAGAGACTGAACCGTGCTTTCCACAAGTTCCAGAGGGGTGTGACTTCCTGGAGATCTGCAGGGGGAGCACCATCGCCCAGCGCTTCGCACCAACCATCCAAATCACGGCAGCAGTAAATCAAACTGAATCGATAGGAAGTATCTATGCGCAGCTTGCGAAGCAATTTCCCTGCCGAGGC
>NZ_QGGS01000050.1:0-3828 GCF_003148705.1 Pseudomonas sp. OV226
GCGTAGTGGCAAGCCACCTGGCGGTTATCGAGAGGGCGCAGGGCTGGCTCTTCGGTGCTGCAGCGCTCGGTGGCATACGGGCAGCGCTTGTGGAAGGCGCAGCCGGACGGTGGGTTCAGCGGGTTGGGCAACTCGCCGACGATTTTGATTTTCGGCTTGTTCGGGTCCGGGTGAATGGTCGGTGTGGCCGACAGCAGCGCCTGGGTGTACGGGTGCAGCGGACGCTCGTAGATGTCGTTCTTCGGACCCATTTCTACCGGGCGACCGAGGTACATCACCATCACGTCATCAGCCACGTGTTGCACCACCGCCAGGTTGTGCGAGATGAACACGTAGGCGGTGTTGAACTCTTGCTGCAAATCCATGAACAGGTTCAGCACCTGCGCCTGGATCGACACGTCCAATGCCGAGGTCGGCTCATCCGCCACCAGCACTTTAGGCTGCAACATCATCGCGCGGGCCAGGGCGATCCGCTGGCGCTGACCGCCGGAGAACATGTGCGGATAACGCTGGTAATGCTCGGGACGCAAGCCCACCTGCTTCATCATCGCCTGGACTTTTTCGCGACGTTCGGACGCACTCAGGTTAGTGTTGATCAGCAGCGGTTCACCGAGCTGATCACCGACTTTTTGCCGTGGGTTCAGCGACGCGTACGGGCTCTGGAACACCATCTGCACGTCTTTGCGCAGTTGCTTGCGCTGGGCCTTGTCGGCACCGGTGACTTCCTGGCCGGCGATTTTCAAGGAGCCGGAGGACGGCTCTTCGATCAGGGTCAACGCCCGGGCCAGGGTGGATTTGCCGCAGCCTGATTCACCGACGACGGCAAGGGTTTTGCCGGCATGCAGTTCAAACGACACGCCGTTGAGGGCGCGCACGGTCGCATGGCCCTTGAACAGGCCGCGGGACACTTCGTAGTGACGGGTCAGGTCGCGGGCGGTAAGTACGACGGCCATTACGCCACCTCCTGGTTCAGCGGGTAGAAGCAGCGGGCGAGGCTGTGGCTTTTCGGGTCCAGGGCCGGGCGCGTGGCGCGGCAGCTGTCTTGCACATACGGGCAACGCGGCGACAGCAGGCAGCCTTGCGGACGGTCGTAGCGACCGGGAACGATGCCCGGCAGGGTCGACAGGCGTGTGGCACCGAGGCTGTGTTCCGGAATCGCCTTGAGCAGCGCTTCGCTGTAAGGGTGCGCCGGAATGTCGAACAGCTGGGGCACCTGACCGACTTCAACCGCTTGACCGGCGTACATCACGCACACGCGCTGGGCGGTTTCGGCCACGACCGCGAGGTCGTGGGTGATCAGCACCAGGCCCATGTTCTGCTCTTTCTGCAACGCCAGCAGCAGGTCCATGATCTGCGCCTGAATCGTCACGTCCAGTGCGGTGGTCGGTTCGTCGGCGATCAGCAGTTTCGGTTCGCCGGCAATCGCCATGGCGATCGCCACACGCTGGCTCATACCGCCGGACAGTTGGTGCGGGTAGGCGTCCATACGGCTGGCGGCGCCGGGGATTTCCACTTTTTCCAGCAACTCGATGGCACGCTTGCGGGCTTGCTTGCCGGACATTTTCAGGTGCAGGCGCAGCACTTCTTCGATCTGGAAACCGACGGTGTAGCTCGGGTTCAGCGCGGTCATCGGGTCCTGGAAGACCATGGCCAGGTCTTTGCCGACGATTTGCCGACGCTGACGGTTGCTGAGCGTGAGCATGTTCTTGCCGTCGAAGTTCAGGGCGTCGGCAGTGACGATCCCCGGGTGTTCGATCAGGCCCATCAGCGCCATCATGGTCACGGACTTACCCGAACCCGACTCGCCAACGATGGCCAGGACTTCGCCCTTCTCCACGGTAATGTCGAGCCCGTCGACCACCGGAACGGCGTTTTTGTCGCCAAAGCGAACGTTGAGATTCTTGATTTCTAACAGTGACATTTGAATCTCCTCAGGCGGCGTTCTTGAGTTTCGGGTCCAGCGCATCGCGCAGGCCGTCGCCCATCAAGTTGATTGCCAGCACGCTGAGCAAAATGGTCAGACCCGGCAGGCTGACCACCCACCAGGCGCGTTCGATGTAGTCGCGAGCCGAAGCCAGCATGGTGCCCCACTCAGGGGTTGGCGGTTGTACGCCAAGGCCGAGGAAGCCCAGTGCCGCGGCATCGAGAATCGCCGAAGAGAAGCTCAAGGTCGCCTGAACGATCAGCGGTGCCATGCAGTTCGGCAGCACGGTGATGAACATCAGGCGTGGCAACGTGGCACCGGCCAGGCGGGCGGCGGTCACGTAATCGCGGTTCAGTTCGCCCATCACCGCCGCGCGGGTCAGTCGAACATAGGACGGCAGGGACACCACGGCGATGGCGATCACGGTGTTGATCAGGCCAGGGCCGAGGATGGCGACAATCGCCACGGCCAGCAGCAGCGACGGCAGCGCCAGCATGATGTCCATCAGACGCATGATGGTCGGGCCCAGAAGGCGCGGGAAGAACCCGGCGAACAGACCCAGCAGGATCCCCGGAATCAATGACATCACCACCGACGACAAGCCGATCATCAGCGACAGGCGCGAGCCCGTGATCAGGCGCGACAGCAGGTCGCGACCCAGTTCATCGGTGCCGAGCAGGAACTGGATCTGCCCACCTTCCAGCCAGGCTGGCGGGGTCAGCAGGAAATCGCGGTATTGCTCGCTCGGGTTATGCGGGGCAACCCATGGCGCGAAGATCGCGCAGAAAATCACCAGCAACATGAACATCAGGCCGGCAACGGCGCCTTTGTTTTTGGAGAACGCTTGCCAGAATTCTTTGTACGGGGACGGGTACAGCAGGCTTTGATCGACTGCTACCGCTTGATTTTGAGTTGAAGCTGGAGTGGTCATGGTCATGATCTCAGCGCTGGTGACGGATGCGTGGGTTGGCAAAGCCGTAGAGGATGTCCACTACGAAGTTGACCACAATCACCAGGCAGGCGATTAGCAGGATGCCGTTTTGCACAACGGGATAGTCCCGGGCGCCAATGGCTTCGATCAGCCATTTGCCGATGCCCGGCCACGAGAAGATGGTCTCGGTCAGGACCGCACCGGCCAGCAATGTGCCGACTTGCAGGCCGACCACGGTCAGTACCGGAATCAGTGCGTTACGCAAGCCGTGCACGAACACCACGCGAGAAGGCGACAGGCCTTTGGCGCGGGCGGTACGGATGTAGTCTTCACGCAGCACTTCGAGCATCGACGAACGGGTCATCCGCGCGATAACGGCCAGCGGGATAGTGCCCAGCACGATGGCCGGCAGGATCAGGTGATGCAGGGCATCGAGGAACGCACCGACGTCATCGGCCAGCAGCGTGTCGATCAGCATGAAACCGGTGCGCGGCTCGATGTCGTAGAGCAGGTCGATCCGCCCCGATACCGGGGTCCAGCCCAGGCTCACCGAGAAGAACATGATCAGGATCAGGCCCCACCAGAAGATCGGCATCGAGTACCCCGCCAGGGAGACGCCCATCACCCCATGGTCGAACAGGGATCCTCGCTTGAGTGCCGCGATCACCCCGGCCAGGAGGCCCAGGATGCCGGCGAACAACAGGGCGGCCATGGACAGTTCCAGGGTCGCGGGGAATAGAGAGGTGAACTCGCTCCACACGCTTTCACGGGTACGCAGCGATTCGCCGAGGTCGCCGTGGGCCAGTTTGCCGATGTAGTCCAGGTACTGGGCATACAGCGGCTTGTTCAGACCAAGGCGTTCCATTGCCTGTGCGTGCATTTCGGGGTCGACGCGACGTTCGCCCATCATGACTTCCACCGGGTCGCCTGGAATCATGCGAATCAGCGCGAAAGTCAGCAAGGTGATGCCGAA
>NZ_QGGS01000051.1:0-2053 GCF_003148705.1 Pseudomonas sp. OV226
GTACGTGATCCATAAACCCCACCTACTTCAGGATGGAGTTCTGGTTTACCTTGGCATTTCCGGTGAGCAGTTCCACGGCAGTAGCGCTTCGTAGTCGGCCACCGACTGCGCATGTGGCAGTCGCTCCAGTACGTGGCGCAGCCACGTATAGGGTTCCTGGCCGTTGACCTTGGCGGTCTCGACCAAGCTGTAGATCTGGGCACTCGCGGTAGCGCCTTTAGGCGTATCGCTGAACAGCCATGCCTTGCGCCCGATCACAAACGGTTTTATTGCACGCTCTGCCGGGTTGTTGTCGATCGGTAAAAACCCAGCCTCCACGTAGCGTTCCAGCCGGCTCCAGTTGCTGGCCAGATAATTCACGGCCTTGCCCAGCACACTTTGTTGCGTCACCTGTGGCTGCGTTTTCTCCAGCCAACTTTTCAACTGACCCAGGATCGACAAGCTCTTTTCCTGACGACCAATAAAACGCTGTTCATCGCTGGTGTCCTTGAGTTCGCGCTCGACGCCATACAACTTGTTAATCATGGTCAGCGCGATATCGGCACGCCCCGTCTTGCCCTTGGGCTGCACTTTTTGCGCATCGACGAACTTGCGCCGGACATGGGCCATGCACGCCAGGCGTTCCACCCCCGGTTGCAACGCCAACGCGTTATAACCTGCGTAATCGTCGGTCATCACGTAGCCGCGATAACTTTCCAGCAAGCGCAATGGCACTTCCTGCGCACGGCTGGAGGTGTAGTCGAACAGCACGACTTTTCGATCCGGCGGGCCGCTGGCCTGCACCCACATCCAGGACTGGCTGGTCGGATCTCGATCCGGTTCTTTGAGTACCTGGACGCGAGTCTCATCACAGTGGATGACTGGACTTTCCAGTAAGCGGTCGCGCATCAAATTCAGCAGCGGCTGCAAGTGCTCACCGCACTGGATAACCCAACGTGCCAGCGTCTGACGTGGGATATCGATACCGTGTCGGCTCAATACCGTCTCAAAACGATGCAGCGGCAAGCCATCGACATACTTGGTGGTCAACAGCATCGCCAGCACACTCGGGCTGGCCATGCTCTTTTCGATGAGTTGGGCGGGTTTGTCGGCGATAACCGGCACCGTTTCACAACCGCGGCAGCCGTAAACCTTGCGGATGTGTTTGATCACCCGGATCTGCATTGGCACAATGTCCAGTTGCTCGCTGGTTTCTTCACCGATGGCGTGTTTGCGGCAACCGCAGGCACAGGTCAGTTCGTGCTCAGGCAGCTCGTGGATGACTTCGATACGCGGCAGGTCAGCCGACAATGGTTTGCGTTTGCCACGGCGCGGGGTCGGTGCAACGACTTCTTCTTCGATATCGACGATGAGAGATATCGGTTCGCTTTCTGGCTCGTTGAAAAGAGCCAGTTGCGGCGTGTTGGGCTCAACGGTCTGTTCGGATTTACGTCCGAACAGACGGTCGCGCAGCAACTTGATCTGTTCTTTCAAATCGACGATGTGGGTCTGGTAGGACTGCGCCACTTCCTCTTGACGACTGAATGCCTCAAGCAACATTTGCTTGAGCAAAACAGGATCGTCTGGAAGGTCGTCGGGCATGAAAGTCATGCCCGGATTATACCGGGTTAAGCCACGAAACGTGGAGTCAGAACCTGATGCGGACGGTTGCGCCAGAGATCAAAACCGTCGAGCAGCCAGTTCAGTTCTTGGACACTCAAGACGATGGCTTCGTCGGTGGCGTCAGGCGACGTTTTGAACCGCTCGGACTCCAGGCGCTTGAGCCAAAGACAGAAGCCGTTGCGCTCCCAATAGAGGATCTTCACTCGGTTACGGTGGCGATTCAGAAATACGAAAAGCACCGGGTCGAAAACGGCGACTTTAATATCCAGCTCGACCAGGGTGGCCAGACCGTCGATGGATTTCCGGAAGTCGACAGGCTTGGGGTAGAGGTACACTTTTTCGACTTTGGCGTCGGGTCGCATCATGAGGGGCTGGCTCCGGAAAGAAATCGGGAGTACAGCATCAGGCTTCAATAGGCGGCTTTGAATGTGGGGTTCGTGGATCCCTTACC
>NZ_QGGS01000052.1:0-1424 GCF_003148705.1 Pseudomonas sp. OV226
CGTAATGCTGTTCACTTAAGCGGAGCAGCCTTACGGTCCACCGGAAACCGGGTTTTTGAAATCTTCACCGTCCTTGGCCTTGAAGGCCTTGGGCGGTGATCCAGAAACAACCCTCCAACCCCCGCCCTCAATTCTGCCAATCGTCTCCCTGTGGCTGAAATCGGGTTGGCTGCTGCCATCACGATCAATTGAACAGCAATGTACTGGCAGGCCGGTTTGAAACGGATATCCGACGGTGCTCGACCAAATGCTACTGCCGCCTGACTGGCTTCCCGGCGAATGACGTTGTAAGCCAACAAAAGCCCCCACACCTCCTGATAGACCAAGTCGACTTTTTTGCTGCGCAGAGTCATTGCGTTCTGTTGCATCGAGCTCTTGATGTCCCTGAAGCCCAGCTCGATCTCCCAGCGTTCCTGATAAAGCTTGGCGACGGCCTTGGTGTTATAGGTATCGGCTGGCAACGACGTCATGACGGTCTTTAGCTTGCCCTGAATTTCATAGCTGACTTCACGCGCCTCCCAGTGCGTTGGAAGTGTCGGGTTTCGCTTCCTGGCCTGCGGCGAGACCTTCATGCGCAGCAGGCGATCATGCTCGCTGTAACGGGCTACTTCCTCACAGACCAGTCCCTTTTTTGCCGGGATCAACCAATGACGGTGGGTGCCGGCTCTGTTCAGGCTCGACAGCAGTTCGGCCCCCCAGAACCCTTTGTCGAACAGCGTCACGGAGTGGTCGGGGATCTGCTGTAGGAACTCATCGGCCAAGCGCATTTCACTGCGTCGGTAAGGGCTCAATTGAGCATCCAGGATCACGTGCGAGCGCACATTCATCAGCGCGACCAGACGCAGCATGGGGAACGGAGTCTGGCGGTCGCTCGGGGTGTTTCCCGACCCGAAGTGTTCTCGAAGCTCGGACGTATCCGGGGTACGTAAGAGTGCTCCATCCACCGCGAACACCTGCAGGTCGTGCCAGGCATCACCGTCATAGCGCTCCGCTCCCCATTGGGTCCCGGTCTTGCGGAATAACCACTCAACGGGGTCGGCACCGAGCCGTTTACGAGCTTCGGTTACACCGCTACGAGCCAATAAGTGGTCGGAGGCCAGGCCTTGGGCGCAAATGTTCAAGCGTCTGGCCACCTCGTGAACCGGCTCGTCACGAAACAGCGCCATGCCGAGCACCAGCCAAAGCACTTGATCAGCGGGCAGGCGCCGTCGGCGAATGGTGGCCTGACTGGATAGATCCAGCGCAGACGCTACCCACTCTATGGGGATGTTTTGGGTGAAGGTGCTCAGGTCGCAGAAGTTGAAAAGGTCGCCGAGGTCGAGCAGGTCCTGTTGAACAGACATAAAAAATCCGATGCCAGAGGTCTGGCATCGGATTTTCGGGGAAGCCCGGCTGGGACTCAAATACTTAAGTGAACAGCATTA
>NZ_QGGS01000053.1:0-1105 GCF_003148705.1 Pseudomonas sp. OV226
ACCGCAAAAAGTTTACGCGGGCAGCGCTCACCCAATATCTGGCGAAACTGGAACCCTGCACCGTCGTGATGGAAGCCTGTGGCGGCGCCCATTTCATGGCGCAGGAAGTCGCCAAACTGGGGCATACGCCCAAGCTCATTGCGCCTCATCTGGTGCGCCCTTACGTGAAAAGCAACAAGAACGACTTCGCTGATGCCGAAGCGATCTGCGAGGCGGCGTCTCGCCCCACAATGCGCTTCGTGCCCCCCAAAAACCAGGCTCAGCAGGCGCTGGCGATGCTCAATTCGGTGCGTGAGTCGTTCATCAAAGATCGCACCGCCACTGTCAATCGCATTCACGCCGCCCTGCTGGAGGTGGGTATCAGCCTGGCTCCCGGCTTCAAATCCATCAAAGAACTTCCAGCGTTGCTTGAGATGAGTTCATTTTCCGGCTCCATCAAAAAAATCCTGATGGGGCTGCATGAGCACTTCAACTATCTGGATGGGAAGGTCAAAGCGCTGGACAAGGAGGTGGAATGCCAGGCCGCTGAAGATGATCTGGCGGCTCGTTTGATGACCATGCCATGCGTCGGCCCGATCACCTCCAGCGCCCTGGCTGCCGAGTTGGGCGATGGCAAACAGTTCAAATGCGGTCGAGGCTATGCGGCGTCGATCGGGCTGGTACCCAAACAGCACGGCACGGGCGACAAGATCGTGTTGCTGGGCATCAGCAAGCGCGGCGATCGAAATCAGAGGCGCCTGCTCATCCAGTGCGCCCGTGTGTACTTGATACAGCTGGAACGACAGAAAGGTGCCCTGGCGGACTGGGTCCGCCAACTATTAGCCACTCGCCACCACTCCAATCTCGTGGTCTGCGCGCTGGCCAACAAGCTGGCAAGAATCGCCTGGGCGATAGCCGCACACCACACTGAATTCGATGCGGGGCCAGCCGCGATGAACGCCTGACCCCGCTGTCACCCGAGCACCACCCACCTGGTTTTGCGATGCTGGATAACTGATGACGTGAACGGCCAACCGGCCTGACGACAACCCTGAGCTCCTACACGGCTGTAAGGCCGTTCCACTAATTAGGGTCGTTGGGCATCGATTCTCATCGAGGCGCGGGG
>NZ_QGGS01000054.1:0-1100 GCF_003148705.1 Pseudomonas sp. OV226
GCACCCACTCCGCTTCCAAAGTTGAACGCCTGTCCATTGTTGGACGCATTCAACGTACCCGCTCCGGTCAGGACGTTGTCGAAGCTGAACGCACCGGTGGTTTGGGCATTGACCGTGCCACCCGCCGCAATGTTCACGTTACCCGAACCCAGGTTAGTGGTACTGCTGGTCGCCGAGTCAGCGACAGCCAGCGTCCCGAGATCCGTGACATTCCAGTTACCGGTGTAAGCGGAGTTATCCGCCGTGATGGTGGCTTGTGAGCCGCTCACGGTGGTGGTTCCAGCACCCGCCAGTTGGTTATCGAAGACGCTGGCCGTGGTCAGCGCCAACTCAAGATCCGCTGCCGCATCGACATTCACCACGCCAGTGCCTGCGCCATCAGCGTTCGTCAGCTTCAGCACCCCGCCAGAAATCGTGGTCGGGCCGCTGTAGCTGTTAGCACGTGCGATGGTCAGTGTGCCTGTGCCGTTCTTGGTCACCGCACCTGTGCCATTAATTGCGTTATCCAGCGTCCAGTCGGTCGCGGTATCGACGTTAAAGGTACCGGTGTTGTTGACAACCGCCGTGCCCAGATTCGCCGCTTCCGTTGCGGTCAGGCGGGTGCCTGTCGCTGTGTCCCAACGGCCCGACAGAGTATTAATGCCCGCCAGCGTCACATCAGCGGCGTTGCTCAGTTGCACTGAACCCACGCCATTGATGACGTTATCCAGCGTGCCTGTTGCACCGGTCATACGCAGCGTACCGGCAGTGGTAATTTCACTGCTGCCCAGCCCGTCGATATTGTTGATATTGACGGTGGCACCGTTGGCGATAGCCGTCGCAGCGCTCAGCCCGCTGTTCGCGCCCTGCACATCCAGTGTTCCACCGTTAACGTTCAACTGACCCGCACCGGTCAGTGCGCCTGCTGAAGTCCCGCCATTGCTCAGATTCAGCGTGCCGCTGTTGACGTTCAGCGTTGAGCCCATCGCGCCATTCAGCGCACCAAGAGTCTGCGTTTTACCGTTGAGATCAAAGGTGGTGGTATCCGCGAGGTTTAACTTGCTGGTCTGGCCGAGTGCATTGTCACTACCCGCCTGCAACGTCCCGGTATTAACACTGGT
>NZ_QGGS01000055.1:0-1028 GCF_003148705.1 Pseudomonas sp. OV226
TAGGTGCCAGGACGCACACCGGCTACGCCGCAAGCCTTGCCGACCATTTTCTGCGCCAGGGTGTAACCCTTGGTGCTTTCAGCCGGGGCTTCCGGCAGTTTGAACAGGTCGAACGCTGGCAGACCCAGTTCGGCGCGAGCCTTGTCGGTCAGGCCACGGCCGATGATCAGCGGAATACGGCCGCCAGCACGAACTTCGTCCAACAGCACCGGGGTCTTCATTTCGAAGGTGGTCAGGACTTCGTCGGTACCGTGTTTGCAGACTTTGCCCGCATGCGGGTACAGGTCGATCACGTCGCCCATGTGCATGTTCGACACGTCGAATTCGATTGGCAGTGCGCCGGCGTCTTCCATGGTGTTGTAGAAGATCGGAGCGATTTTGCTGCCGAAGCAGAAACCGCCAGCACGCTTGTTCGGCACGTAAGGTACGTCGTCACCGAAGAACCACAATACGGAGTTGGTCGCCGATTTACGCGAGGAACCGGTACCGACCACGTCACCGACGTAGGCGATCGGGAAGCCTTGGCCGCGCATTTCTTCGATCTGCTTCATCGGGCCGGTAACGCCTTGGGCGTCAGGGACGATGCCGTCGCGGGCCATTTTCAGCATGGCCAGGGCGTGCAGCGGGATGTCTGGACGGGACCAGGCATCCGGGGCAGGGGACAGGTCGTCGGTGTTGGTTTCGCCGGTGACCTTGAACACGCGCAGGCTGATCTTGTCGGCCAGGGTCGGGCGGTTCTTGAACCACTCGCCGTCAGCCCAGGACTGCAGCACGCCTTTAGCGTGAACGTTACCGTTCTTGGCGCGCTCAGCGACGTCGTGGAAGGCATCGAACATCAGCAGGGTGTGCTTGAGTTCTTCGGCGGCTACTGGTGCCAGTTCGGCGTCGTCCAGCAGGTTGACCAAAGTGACGATGTTGTAGCCGCCCTGCATGGTGCCGAGCAGTTCAACAGCGCGCTTCTTGTCGATCAGGGGGGATTTGGCTTCGCCTTTGGCGAGGGCGGACAGGAAGCCGGCCTTGACATAGGC